>JBBQLQ010000046.1:0-21403 GCA_038328055.1 Burkholderiales bacterium | reverse complement strand
CTGGTAATCGACCAGTTACCGCCAATGGCGATGCCCGTGCCTAATACAGTTGTGCCGTTCGTGTCATACAAAGTGACCGTAGAGCCTGCTTCGGCCGTACCAGTAAAAATAGGCGTGGTAACGCTAGTGCTGTTGTCGGTATTGCTGACGCCATCGTCGCTGGCGGCAAGCAAATCGGGTGTGCTCGGTGCTGCTGGTGCGGTGGTGTCAATGACGATGGCTTTGTTGGCCCCCAGCGAGCCTGCTGCACCCGGTGCAACCAGCGTCAACGTTGCCGCTGCCCCGCCTGTGGTGGCAACGATGGTGCCGCTGTTCAATGCCAGCGCCGAGGTGCTGAGGTAGTCCAGGTCTGCGGACGTATCACCCGCCTGCACGGTGTAGGTGAAGGTCAACGTGGTGGTGCCGGTGCCAGATGCGTAGTTGACAACGCGGTCGGTAGTGCCGGTTTCCAGCGTCAACTGCGGCGTGCCCGTCACCGTGACGGCTTCGGAGAACGTGACTTGGATGGACACGGTATCCCCGGCTTTGAAAGCGCCGTTGGTGGTGCTTGAGGTGACGTTGCTCACGCTGGGGCCAGCAACCGGCAGATGGATGTTGAGAAGCGCAATGTCATCCACCTGCATGAACATCAGGCCATCACCACCCGGTGACGTGATGACAAATTGGGTGATGCCCACAAAATTTGCCGCGTTAGCATTTGCAGACACGTCGAATGTTGCTGTGGCCAGTTGACCTAGGACAAAAGTGGTTGAACCCTTGTTCGATGTCAGGGTGAGGGTTTCACTTTGGCTACCGTTGACCTCGTTAAATTTAATCGAACTCAAATCAAAAAGCTTCCCGCCATCAACAGAAAAGGTCACGGAAGTCGAGCCGTTCAGTACGTATGACAACATCAGGCTCTCTGTGCCTGTGATTGATGGGATATTGCCATCCGCAGCGGATGCAGCAAGCTTGTCCCCTATCGCAGTCGCTGTCAGCGTTTCGCCATTGACCTGTTGGGAAACTGTTGCCGCATTCCCCCAGGATGCGCCACCTCCCCCCGACCCTCCTGTCACATTTGCTTCATATCCAAAGGTTGCATTCGTTGCCATTTTTTAGTCTCGATATAGTGAAAGTTTCCTTCCCCGCAAAGGTGGGGAAGGTGTGGCGCAATGCCTGGTTACGGGCCGGTTGGGATTGGCGTGGGATCAGGGTCGCGTTGGCCAAATGCCAGTTGTGGCAATGCACACCGTTAAACCCAGACCGGGGTTAAGCAAGGGAACCGGTTGGGTAACTGGCGCTGGGGCATTGGCTGCCACACTGACCGTGCCGCCGGTGATGCCTGGGCCGCCGGTGACAGGCAAGCTGACCACCCCCGTTGCCGTGCCGCTGAGCGTGCCGCCGTTGGCGTTCAGGCTGATGGTGGTGGGCGATGCCACGGCGGTGGCGCCACTGTAAGGATAAAACTGCACAGCGCCCCCATTTTTACCAACCGTGTTGTTGGTGTTGCTTGCCAGGTTTTGCGCACCGGTGGTTTGTGCTGTTATGACGTTTGCTGTGACGGTTCCGGTGACGGGCGCATTGCTGACCGTACCCGTCAATGTCAGACTGGGGCTGCCGTTGGCGGTGGCAGGGGCGCTGCTGCCACCGGTGCCAGTGAAAGTGGCTGGGTGGGTGTGCGCAGCGACGGGCGTTTGGGTGCTGTTAAGTGTGACAGCTTCAACGCCGCGCTGCGCTCCCAAAACAACGGGGGTGAGGTTAGCCCCGGTGGTTTGAGTTTTTCCTGTGCCCGTGCCCACGACAACGCGCCCGCGCAGGTCAGGCAGAGCGAAGGTGGTTTTGGCATCTCCACCATAGGCCACGCCCAGCACAGCATACAGGGCTTGGTTTTGCATTATCTGCAGCAGGCTACCGTCTGCCACGGCAAAGCCCTGTGGGCAGTAGTTAGCGGCCATCGTGCAAACCGCGCCTACAAATGGCTCTGCCGGACAAGCCATCGCCGCGATCGGAAGGGTGCTGACGATGGCAACGAAAGCGGCGGTACGCACTGCTTGGCGAAGGTGCTTGCGGGGCTGTGGGTGCATGGCCGTGTTTTTCATGGTTGATAAAGCAAAGTAATTCAAGGTGTCATTGGTCTGATCAAGCTGACTGATCAGGACACTGAACGAGGTCGAATCCATGTTAGTCACTGACTGGTTCACGAGTTCACGATTAGATTGGCAGCACTCGTTGTGAAGTTGATAAAAGGATTCGTGCCGCTGGGCAAGGCAGCTGAGTGGTCCACCCCTGCGCCGGTGCCGTTCAAGTCAATGCTGCTTGATGCTGTCATAATTTTTTGCCTTAGAAATGCTGTTTGAAAAGTGAAAGACTTCAAGCCTCATCCAAGCAGGTAGCTGCAATTGGATGGCAGCAAGAGCTGGCTGCGGCTGCTTAATCCTTGAGTATCGAAACGCAGTGCAAAGCCGTCTATCCGAATCGCGCAAACGGGTATCCAAAAAACGCATAACCCGCGATATTTCGCAAAAAAAAGTTGCGTTGGCCGGGTTTAGTTCTGCCCAGGATGTAAGACAAGCTCAAGCACAATGCAGTCACAACATGACTTCATATTGCCATCAAGGAGTGCACTCATGGCCAATTTAAGTATCCGTGGACTCGATTCTGCCGACCTAGTGGCGTTAAAGGCGCTGGCTTTGCAGGGGAACGACAGCATCAATTCACTGGTTTTGCGTTTGCTCAACCAAGGCCTGGGCAAGACGCAGGGCAAGCCTGTCCAGCGCAGATACGGTGACCTAGATGCCCTGGCGGGCACCTGGAGCACCGATGATGCGGCTGCTTTTGCCGCTGCGAGCGCCGGTTTTGATGCCGTTGAACCCGAACTCTGGAAGTAGCTTTCATGCGGCCTATCCTGCTCGATGCCAATGCGCATACAGCCTTTATGCGTGGCCAGCGCGACGTGGTGGCGTTGCTGGCCCATGCGCCGCTGCTCTTTTTGAGCAGCACTGTGTTGGGGGAGCTACTGGGCGGTTTTGCTGCCGGGTCGCGTGAAGCCAAAAATCGCGTCGAGCTTGCACAGTTTCTCAATTCCCCTCGGGTCGGTGTGTATGCGGTAACCGCTCACACCGCTGACAGTTACGCGCTGGTCTATGCCAGCCTGCGCCGCAAGGGCCAGCCCATTCCCAGCAATGATCTGTGGATAGCCGCCAGCGCGTTGGAGCATGGTGCGGCGCTGCTGAGTTTTGATGCCCATTTTGCGCATGTCGAGGGTTTGCGCCTTGGACAGCGCCTGGAAGATTTTTTGCCCTGAGTTCCTGGCTGGTGTGTGCTCAAAGTGGGTTGACCGCCCGCGCGCCAAAAATCTACCGCGCCAGCGTAGCCGACGGCAAGTCACCAAAACGGCGCTGGTACTCGCCAGCAAACCGCCCCAAGCTGGAAAAGCCACAGCTCAAAGCAACCGAGCTGACGGTATCGCCGGGCGTTGCCGTCGCAAGCCGCGCGTGTACACGCAACAGGCGCGGCTCTTGGACCCACTGCATGGGCGTGCAGCCGTAGCGCTGCAAAAAAGCATATTGAAGCTGGCGGCGCGACAGGGTGCTGATGCGCTCAAGCTCGCTGAGGGTGATGACCCGGCCTGAGTGCGGCTGAGAGCAGAACAGCGGTTTCCCCGGCTTGCTCCAAGCAACGGTTATCTTTGATTTTGTACAAGCAATTTCCCCAGAAGGGGATTCGCAAGGTGGCGTAAGGTCAGACTTCCTGATCCGCACGGAATCCATTTGGCATGGTGAAAGCATGGTTGCGTCTTTGTGGGAGGGCTGGCAAGCCCGAATTCGCGGCTGCCGCCGCTCCTACAAGTGCCGGTCCTATTCCTGAAAAAGGCAAATTGTGCCTATACGCATCAGGAAGTCTGAGGGTATCGCATCACGCTTGACGAGCGCTGGCGTGAGTGAGGCGGCGGCAAGGCTAATTTTGCCGAGGCTGATAACACTGGATTTTTGACTGCAACTTTTATCTTCGCTGATGCTGGAAATATCAAACTGCCCTGGTATGGCGCGCCCTACCGTATCGCATAGGGAATTGATAGACGTGTCAACCACAGCGCAACGATTGCCGAAGGCAAGGGGCGAAAGTTTTTCGGTGGCGGGCATGGGGTTCACGCTCAGGGTGTTGCTGGGGGACGTTTTTTATTATAGAAAGAGGCGGCGATAGTGTCGTACCTGATTGCGCAGATGCGGCTGGTTTTGCTACAGTTTTCGTAGTTGCTTGCGCTTGCTGGCCGAGCACGGAGATGGATTTCTTGTGCATACCAGGCCACCCCTCCTAAAATCACCTGATGACCGACATCACCTCAACCCTCAGCGTTTTGCCCCGGCGCAAGCTGCCCATCGGCATCCAGACCTTCGCCAAAATCCGCGAAGACAACTGTTATTACGTGGATAAAACGGCGCTGGCGATGCAGCTCATCACCGAAGGCTCGTATTACTTCCTCAGCCGCCCCCGGCGCTTTGGCAAAAGCCTGTTTCTCGATACGCTCAAAGAGCTGTTTGAGGGCAACCGGGCGCTGTTTACCGGACTGGCCGCGGAGCCGGTTTGGGACTGGAACAAGAAGTATCCGGTGATACGGATCAGCTTTTCTGATGGTGTGCTGCGCAACCGGGCTGAACTGGATCAGCGTATCTCAGAAATCCTGATCGACAACCAGAAGCTGCTGGGTGTGCAGTGCAGTCACCAGAGTTTGGGTGGACAGTTTTCCGAGTTGATTGCCTTGGCTCACCAAACCACCGGCCAGCGCGCCGTGGTGCTGATTGATGAATACGACAAACCGATTCTGGACAACATCACCAACTCTGCGGTGGCCTTGGAAATGCGCGAAGGGCTTAAAAATCTGTACACCGTGATCAAAGGCTCGGATGCGCACCTGAAGTTTGTGTTTTTGACCGGTGTTTCAAAATTCAGCAAGGTCAGCCTGTTCTCGGGGCTCAATAACCTCAAGGACATCACGATAGACGCTCGCTACAGCGCGCTGTGCGGCTACACCGACGCCGATGTGGACACGGTGTTTGCCCCAGAGTTGCCCGGACTGGACCGGCAGATGATTCGGGACTGGTACAACGGCTACAACTGGTTGGGCACCTCGGTTTACAACCCGTTTGGCTTGCTGCTGCTGTTTGACTCACGCCAATTCAAGGCGCACTGGTTCGAGACTGGAACGCCCACGTTTTTGATCAAACTGCTGCAACAGCGCCAGGTTTTTACGCCCGACCTGAGCCGCATCGTGGCCTCGGAAGAACTGCTCTCCACCTTTGATGTGGACAACATCCCGGTCGAGGCGCTGATGTTTCAGGCCGGTTACCTGACCATTGACAGCGTGCGTGAGCTGCCCGGGCGCATGCAACTGACCCTTAAATACCCCAACCTGGAGGTGCAGTCGGCCCTCAACAACAGTCTGCTGCAAAGCCTGACCGGTAGTCTGAGCCAGCCCGGGCCGCAGATCACCCGGCTGTACGATTTGCTGATAGCGCAGGACTTTGCAGGTCTCAAAACCCTGTTTCAAGCCTTCTACGCCAGCATTGCCAACGACTGGTACCGCAAGAATGAGCTAAGCGGCTTCGAGGGCTATTACGCCAGCATTTTCTACAGCTACTTTGCCGCGCTAGGCGTTGATATCCGGCTCGAAGACCCCACCAACTTTGGCCGCATCGACATGACGGTGTTGTTTGCCGGGCAGGTGTTTTTGTTCGAGTTCAAGGTGGTGGAAATGAACCCCGCTGGCCGGGCGCTGCAGCAGATCAAGGACATGGGCTATGCCGACAAGTACCGGGCGCTGGGCCAGCCGATTCACCTGATCGGCGTGGAGTTCAGCAAAGCCAGCCGAAACATTGTTGGGTTTGAAGTGGAGATGCTACAGGTTTTGTAGCTGGTGACGCAGGGATGACGTTCGCTCCCGCGAAGTTACAAAACGTATAGCACCGCTTCATCGCTCCTAAAATCACCTGATGACCGCCACCACATCACCTCCCCTTGTTTTGCCCCGGCGCAAGCTGCCCATCGGCATCCAGACCTTTCGCGAGATACGCGAGGACAACTGCTATTACGTGGACAAGTCGGGCATGGCGGTGGATTTGATTCAAACCGGAAAAGCCTACTTTTTAAGCCGCCCCCGGCGCTTTGGCAAAAGCCTGTTTCTCGATACGCTCAAAGAGCTGTTTGAGGGTAACCAGGCGCTGTTTACCGGGCTGGCAGCAGAGCCGGTTTGGGACTGGAGCAAGAAGTTTCCGGTGATACGGGTGAGCTTTTCTGACGGTGTTTTGCAAAGCCGCACAGAACTGGATCAGCGTATTCAAGGCATCTTGCGGGTGAACCGCGAACTGCTGGGCTTGCCCCGGTCGCCCGAACTGCAGCAAGGCGACATTGCAGGCAACTTCTCAGACCTGATCCGCCAGGCACACAAAGCCACCGGCCAGCGCGCCGTGGTGCTGATTGACGAATACGACAAACCAATTCTGGACAACATTGACAACCGCGCTATAGCCACAGAAATGCGAGAAGGGCTTAAAAACATCTACTCGGTGCTCAAGGGCTCGGACGAGCACCTGAAGTTTGTGTTTTTGACCGGCGTGAGCAAATTCAGCAAAGTCAGCCTGTTTTCGGGCTTGAACAACTTGACCGACATCACCCTCGATGCACGTTACAGCGCCCTGTGTGGCTACACCGATGCCGATGTGGACAGCGTGTTTGCACCCGAGCTGCCCGGCCTGGATCGCACCCAAATCCGTGATTGGTACAACGGCTACAACTGGCTGGGCACCTCGGTCTACAACCCGTTTGACCTGCTGCTGCTGTTTCGCAGCCGCGAGTTTCGGCCCTACTGGTTTGAGACCGGCACACCCACTTTTTTGATCAAGCTGCTGACCGAGCGGCACTTCTTCACGCCCGACCTGGCACGGCTGCGAAGCAGCATGGCCTTGCTGTCGGCGTTTGACGTGGACCGCATCGAGCCCGAGGCGCTGCTGTTTCAAACCGGGTATTTAACCGTTTTGGAATGTGCAGAACCGATTCAGGGGCAGTGGGTGTACACCCTGGGCTACCCCAACCGAGAAGTAGAAACCAGTCTGAATGCCGCCTTGCTGGGCGGCCTGGGAGCACCCGAGCGCACATCGTTTGACGTGCGACTGAAATTGATCGACCTGCTCAAGACCGGCAATCTGGCAGCGCTCAGAGACCTGTTTCACGCCTTCTACGCCAGCATTCCACACCAGTGGTACACCCACAACCCCATAGCCCAGTACGAAGGTTATTACGCCAGCGTGTTCTACAGCTACTTTGCCGCGCTGGGGCTGGAGATCAGGCTCGAAGACAGCACCAGCCAGGGGCGTATCGACATGGCGGTGCTATTTGCAGGGCAGGTATTTTTGTTTGAGTTCAAGGTGGTGGAGATGAACCCGGCTGGCAGCGCTTTGCAGCAGATCAAGGACATGGGTTATGCCGACAAGTACCGCGCCCTGGGCCAGCCCATTCACCTGATCGGCGTGGCGTTCAGCAAAGCCAGCCGCAATATTGTTGGCTTTGAGGTGGAGACACTAATTGCAAGCTAAATTGGGCTTTAGCCCTTATGGAACGTGCGTGAGTAGCTATTATTTTAATAGCGTCAAACAACGGCTTTTCTTTTGCGCCTATCGCGCCAGCGTTGCCGACGGCAACGCACCAAAACGGCGCTGGTCATCGCCAGCAAAACGCCCTGAATATTGCGTTGAATGGTGACCACGCCGCAAGTTGGCGTCCAGGCCAAGTGGGCCCGTAGCTCATGCTTAGTCTTCGTTTACAGCTACGCTAAATATAGCGCAACCTCAGCCCAATGACGCTGGCGATGCCAGAACACTGACAAAGCCCAAGCCCACCAAATAGGTGCGAATGGCGGCTTGGGCCACTTCCATCAGGTCAAACGCTTCGGGTGCCAGCATCCAACTGTGAATCAACCCCGTCATCAGTGAATGCAGGCCCTGTGCCGCAACGCTGGTGGGTATCGGTAGAGTGATGCCGCGCCGGGCGGCTGCGTCCTGCAGGCTGCGCCCGGCTTCACGGGTGCCGTCTGCACACGATTGCACATGGCGCGCCTGGACGCTGAGCAACTCATCCACGTATTCGACCTTGAGCGTGGCAATCTCGAAAATCCGGCGCGTGCGCGCATCGGTGCTGATGGAACGCATGGCCTGCAGCATGGTCCGCTCCAGCCCGATGAGCGGGTCTTGCGTTGCATCGTGGCCCATCTGACGCATAGCCTGCTCCATGGGCAAGATGGCGTGCTCCATCATTGCGCTGAACAAATCCGCCTTGTTCTTGAAGTGCCAGTAAATCGCTCCACGGGTGGTGCCGGCGGCCTTCGCAATGTCTTGCAGTGAGGTGCGCGACACCCCTTTTTCAGCAAATTCACGCTCGGCCGCCTCCAGCAGTTGCTGGCGGGTGGCAAGGGCATCTTCTTTGGTTTTTCGGGCCATGGGGAAATCAGTTAAGTGGGTAGATGTAACGCGAACCCTCGGCCGTGCAAGCAGCAAGAACCAGGCTAATTCGACAAATTCAGCACAAAGGTTTATTAATATACATTCGTGATTGTATGTATACTTCCGAAAAAATCTCAATGCCAATCCACACCCCGTTCAGGGGTGTCCCTTTTTTCCCGGAATACACCATGCGCATGAACAGCACCCGGTCTGCCCTTTGGCCAGCCCCCAAGACCGTTGCAGCCCGATCCAGCATCCAGACTCCCTCGGCCTTGGCTTTAAGCTTGTCGCTGCTGCTCGGTGCCTGCGGCCAGAGCGCAGCGCCTGCTGGCCCGGGTGGCGCGGGCGGGGCCCCGCCACCGGCGGAAGTGGGTGTTGTCACCGTCACGCCGGGTGATGTGGGCTTGATCACCGAACTGCCGGGCCGGCTGGAAGCCTCACGCGTTGCACAAGTGCGGGCGCGTGCCGCGGGCATTTTGCAAAAGCGTCTGTTCACCGAGGGCAGCAGCGTCAAGGCGGGCCAGGCCTTGTTTCAAATTGATGCCAGCCCCTATGAAGCCAGCTTGGCCAGTGCCCAGGCCAGCGTGGCCAAGGCCGAAGCCAACCTGATGCAGGCCAGCGCCCAGGCCGAGCGCTACAAGCCACTAATCGAAGCGAAAGCCATTAGCCAGCAAGAGTTTGTTGTCGCCCAAGCCGCCCAAAGGCAGGCCGAGGCCGATGTCGCTGTAGCGCGCGCCGCCGTGCAAGCCGCCCGTATCAATGTGGGTTATGCCCATATCACGGCGCCCATTGCTGGCCGGATAGGCCGCGCGCTGGTCACCGAAGGGGCTTTGGTGGGCCAAGGTGAAGCCACGCAGCTTGCCGTCATCCAGCAAACTGATCCGATGTATGTCAACTTCACCCAATCTGCGGCTGAAGTCATGCAACTGCGCCGCGCCCTGCAAGGCGGCCAGCTCAAGCGCGCCGGGTCGCAAGCCGCCAGCGTGCGTGTGGTGCTGGAAGACGGGTCGGAGTACGCCAAGCCCGGCAAACTGTTGTTCTCCGATTTAACGGTAGATGCCACCAGCGGCCAGATCACCTTGCGCGCTGAGGTGCCCAACCCCAGCGGCACGCTGTTGCCAGGACTGTTTGTGCGCGTGAGGTTGGAGCAGGCCCAGGCCAGCAACGCCATCACGCTGCCGCAGCAGGCGGTCACGCGTTCGCCCAAGGGCGACTCGGTGATGGTGGTGGCTGGCGACGGCAAGGTGGCACCGCGCCCGGTCATGGTGGGCGGCCAACAAAACGGCCAATGGGTGATTTTGAGCGGCTTGCAAGCCGGTGAACAGGTTATGGTCGATGGTTTTCAGAAGCTGCGCGGTGACGCGCCCGTGAAGCCGGTGCCATGGCAAGCCAACACCCAGGCCACGGCCGCAGCCAAACCCGAAAACGCTACAATTTCGATAGCTGCTCCCGCTGCATCCACGCCGGTTAGCGCCACATCAGGCGCAACGCGCTAAGGAGCCACTTCCATGGCTAAATTTTTCATTGACCGACCCATTTTTGCCTGGGTGATTGCGCTGTTCATTGTGGTGATGGGCTCGGTGGCCATCACCCAGTTGCCGATTGCCCAGTACCCGCCGGTGGCACCGCCGTCGATCGTCATCTCGGCCAGCTACCCAGGTGCCTCGGCGCAGACGCTCGAAGACAGCGTGCTGTCCATCATTGAACAGGAAATGAATGGCTCACCCGGCCTGATCTACATGGAGTCGGTCGCGCAAGCCAACGGCACGGGCTCCATCACACTGAGCTTTCAACCGGGCAGCAACGCCGACCTGGCTCAGGTGGATGTGCAAAACCGGCTGAGCCGCGCCTCGCCGCGCTTGCCTGCCGCCGTGACGCAGCAAGGAGTGCGGGTAGACAAGGCGCGCAGCAACTTCTTGCTGTTTGCAATTCTGTCGTCCGATGACCCGGCGCTCGACCCGGTAGCGCTGGGTGACTTCGGTTCACGCGCGGTGGTGCCCGAAATTCAACGCTTGCCCGGTGTCGGTCAGGTGCAGCTGTTTGGCACCGAGCGCGCCATGCGGGTCTGGATCGACCCGGCCAAGCTGATGAGCTACAACCTGTCCACCAGCGATGTCACCAACGCCATCCGTGCGCAAAACGCCCAGGTGTCGTCGGGAGAAATCGGCAGCCTGCCCAATGTGGCAGGGCAAGGCATTGCCGCCACGGTCGTCGTCAATGGCCAATTGGGCAACGTGGCGCAGTTTGGCAACGTGCTGCTGCGTGCGAATACCGATGGTTCAACCGTTCGCCTGAAAGACGTGGCGCGGATCGAGCTCGGTGCCCAGACCTACGCCACCTCGGCGCGGCTCAATGGCAAGCCCTCCACCGGCATTGGTGTGCAACTCTCTCCCAGCGGCAATGCGCTGGCTACGGCCAAGGCGGTGCGCGCGCGCATGCACGAACTTGAAAAATTCTTTCCCAAAGGGGTGACCTGGGCTATTCCGTATGACAGTTCACGCTTTATTGAAACATCGCTGAGCCAGGTGGCCGAGACGCTGCTGGAAGCGGTGTTGCTGGTGTTTCTGGTGATGTATTTGTTCTTGCAGGATTGGCGCTACACGCTGATTCCGACACTGGTGGTGCCGATCGCCCTGCTGGGCACCTTCGCCACGCTGCTGGCAATGGGCTTTTCAATCAACGTGCTGACCATGTTTGCCATGGTGCTGGTGATCGGCATTGTGGTGGACGATGCGATTGTGGTGGTGGAAAACGTCGAGCGCATCATGAGCGAAGAAGGCTTGTCACCGCTGGAGGCCACGCGCAAGGCAATGGGGCAAATCCAGGGTGCCATCATCGGCGTGACGGTAGTGCTGATCTCGGTGTTTGTGCCACTGGCTTTTTTCAGCGGCTCCATTGGCAATATTTACCGCCAGTTTGCCGCGGTGATGGGCACCTCGATTGCGTTTTCGGCGTTTCTGGCGTTGTCGCTCACCCCTGCCTTGTGCGCCACATTGCTGAAACCCGTGGAGGCGGGACATCACCATGCCAAGACCGGCTTTTTTGGCTGGTTCAACCGGGGTTTTTCAGGTGCGGCCAAGGGCTATGAGCGCGGCGTGGCGCGGTTGTTGCCCAAAGCCGCGCGCTACCTGGTGATTTACCTGGCCATCGTGGCCGGTGCCGTGCTGATGTACCAGCGCCTGCCAACCTCATTCTTACCCAACGAAGATCAGGGCACCATGCTGGTCAACGTGCAGCTGCCCCCCGGTGCCACGCAAGCGCGCACGCTGGCGGTGATGCAGCAAGTCGAAGGCTTCATGCTCAAACAGCCTGAAGTGCAAGGCATGGTCAGCGTGCTGGGCTTCAGTTTCTCGGGCCAGGGCCAAAACGCCGCGCTGGCGTTTGTCACACTGAAGGACTGGTCTGAACGCACGGGGCCGGGCAGTTCGGCTCAGGCCCTGGCCGGGCGCGCCTTTGGCGCTTTGTCGGGTATTCGTGATGCGTTCATTTTTCCCTTGAGTCCACCACCGATTCCTGAACTGGGCGCGTCCTCTGGCTTTAGCTTGCGGCTGCAAGACCGCGCCGGGCTAGGCCATGCGGCTCTGCTGGCAGCACGCAACCAACTGCTGGGCATGGCCTCGCAAAGCAAGGTCATCACGCAAGTGCGCCCAGACGGGATGGAAGATGCGCCGCAACTGCAACTCGATATTGACCGCGACAAGGCCAGCGCGCTGGGGGTCAGTTTTGATGCCATCAACAGCGTCATCTCCACTGCCCTGGGCTCCACCTATGCCAACGACTTTCCCAACAACGGGCGACTGCAGCGCGTGGTGGTGCAGGCCGATGCACCCGCGCGCATGCAGCCCGACGATCTGCTCAAGCTCAACGCGCTCAACAGCAAGGGGCAGATGGTGCCGCTGTCCGCTTTTGCCAGCACCCGCTGGGTCACCGGGGCCATGCAAACCGTGCGTTTCAACGGCTACCCAGCCATGAAAATCAGTGGCAGCGCGGCACCCGGCTTCAGTACCGGTGCGGCACTGATTGAAATGGAGCAGCTCGCTGCCAAACTGCCTATCGGATTTGGTTTTGAATGGACCGGCACCTCGCGCGAAGAAAAACTGGCCGGCTCGCAAGCCATGATCCTCTACGGCTTTGCCATTCTGGCCGTCTTCTTGTGCCTGGCCGCCTTGTATGAGAGCTGGAGCATTCCGCTGGCGGTCATTCTGGTGGTGCCGCTCGGAGTGCTGGGTGTGATTGTGGCCACGCTCTTGCGCGCCTATGCCAACGACGTGTACTTTCAGGTTGGCCTGATCACCATCATTGGTTTGTCGGCCAAAAACGCGATTTTGATCATTGAATTTGCCAAAGACCTGCAAGCGCAGGGCAAGAGCGTGATTGAAGCGGCGCTGGAGGCAGCACACCTGCGCTTTCGGCCCATCGTGATGACCTCGCTGGCCTTCACGCTGGGTGTGCTGCCGCTGTTCCTGGCCAGCGGTGCGGGCTCTGCCAGCCAACGCGCCATTGGTACCGGTGTGATTGGCGGCATTTTGACTGGCACCGCACTGGCGGTGGTGTTTGTGCCGATCTTTTTTGTGGTGGTGCGCAGCCTGTTCAAGGACAGCGCGCGCCAGCAACAAGTTCACGCCGATCAGGCCGCCCACATGGGTATTCACAGCGGGGTGCATAGCAATGATTGATCTCTCTCAACGGATGGCTTCAAAACAGGACTCAACCCTGTTGCCCAGACCCTTGAAGCCAGTGCGTATCCGGTCACGGTTGGGCCCGGCCCACCTGTCGCTCGTCGCGCTGGCCTGCTGCGCCGTGTTGTCGGCATGCTCACTGATGCCGACCTACGAGCGCCCAGCCACACCCATCCCGCTGCAATGGCCTGCCGCCAGCGCTTCAACAAAAAATAATATTGATAGCAAACTAAACAATGAATTAAAGGGCTGGAGTGACTTTTTTACCGATAAAACGCTGCGTGAACTGATCAGCACAGCACTGGCCAACAACCGCGATCTGCGGGTGGCCGTGCTCAACATCGAGCAGGCCCGCGCCCAACTCGGCATCCGCCGGGCCGACCAGTTCCCCACCCTGAATGCTGCCGTGGCCGGTTCGCGCATTCCCAGTAGCAGCGGTGCCATCAACAGCACCTACACCGGTGGCTTGACCGTGACCGCTTACGAACTCGACTTTTTTGGCCGCATGGGCAGCCTCAAAGAACAAGCGCTGGCGCAATACCTGGCCACCACCGAGGCCAGCCAAACGGTGCAGATCAGCCTGATCGCCAGCGTGGCGCAAAGCTGGCTGAGCCTGCTGGCCGACGAGGAGTTGCTGGCAGCATCCCGCCAAACGCTCGCCACCCGCGAAGAATCCCTCAAACTGGTGGATTTGAAACTGCGTCATGGCGCCGCATCTGAACTCGACTTGCAATTGGGCCAGACCCTGCTCGAAGGGGCCCGCGTGACGCTGGCTCAACAGCAGCGCCAGCGTGCCGTCGATGAAAACGCGCTGACACTGCTGCTGGGCCAGAGTTTGCCCGCTGCGCCAGAGCAGCAACTCTCTGGCCAGCGCCAGCAACTCAGTGGCTTGCAGTTTGCCGAATTACCCGCTGGTCTGCCTTCGGAGTTGCTGACACGCCGACCCGACATCCGCCAGGCCGAACAATTACTGATCGCCAGCAACGCCAACATTGGCGCGGCGCGGGCGGCGTTTTTCCCGCGCATCAGTCTGACCGCCGGGGCCGGTTCAGCCAGCAGTGAGCTCGCTGGGCTGTTTAAAAATGGCTCCTGGGGCTGGACGCTGGCACCCCAACTGGTGCTGCCGATTTTTGATGCCGGGCGCAATCAGGCCAATCTGGACGGTGCCAGAGCCAGTCGTGACATTGCCGTGGCACAGTACGAAAAAGCCATTCAAAGCGCCTTTCGCGACGTGTCGGATGCGCTGGCGGCACGTGCCACGCTGGCAGAGCAGCTCCGTGCCAGCAGCGCGCTGCTGGCCGCAGAAACCGCGCGCTCCAAGCTGACCCAATTGCGCTTTGACAACGGTGCGGCCAGTCAGCTCGACTGGCTCGATGCCCAACGATCGCTATTTGGTGCGCAACAAGCCCTGGTACAAACTCGTCAGGCTTATCTTCAAAATCAGGTGCTGCTGTACAAGGCGTTGGGTGGCGTGGCTCCTGAGCGATAACGCGGATCAAACTCTCAGTTGAGTTCTAGCGCGATGCGTTTGGTGTCGCCATCGCCGCCAGGGTTGGGAACCTCGACAAAACCTTGCTGCTGAGAGAGTTTGAGCATGCGCTCGTTACACGACAATACATCGGCCACCAAGCGTTGCGTCCCCTGCGCCCGCAAATAGGCCACCAGCTTGTCCATCAGCAAGGTGCCCAGCCCCTGGCCTTTGAGCTCGGAGCGCACGATGACACCAAACTCGGCGTCCACGTTGTCGGGATCTGCCAAGGCCCGCGCCACGCCAAGCGTCTGCCAGCCACCCTCCGGGGCTTGTGCCAGCGCCACAAACGCCATCTCACGGGCGTAGTCGACCTGCACCAGGCGTGCCAGCTCGCTGCGCTCCATGGTGCGCCGGGAATAAAACACCCGCATGCGAATGTCCTCCGGGTCAAGGTGTTGCAAAAACTCCATGTGCCGCGCTTCATCGTCGGGGCGAATCGGGCGCAGCAACAAGCTGCGGCCCTGCCATGAGACGGTGTCCTCCAGCGCAATCGGGTACGGGCGAATGGCAAAGTGCGCCGCACCCGCTGGGCCAGCAGCATCAAGCCGGATGCAGGCATCCAGCACCACTGCGCCTTCAAAGTTGACAATCAACGGATTGATATCCAGCTCGGCAATCTGCGGCACCTCAGCCAGCAACTGCGACACCGCCACCAGCACCTCATGCAGCGCCGCTTGGTCAACCGCCGGTGTGTTGTCCCAACCCGCCAACAAACGCGACACGCGGGTGCGCGCCACCAGCGCCCGGGCCAGCGGGATGTTAAGCGGTGGCAAGGCAACGGCCAAGTCTGCCAACACGTCAGTTGCCACGCCGCCCTGACCGAACAAAATGACGGGCCCAAACAGCGGGTCAATGGTGCTGCCCACCCTCAATTCCTGCGCATGAACCGGGCGTAGCATCACCTGCACGGCAAAACCCTGAATACGCGCTGAAGGCTGTTGGCGTCTGACCCGCGCCAGCATGGTGCGCGCGGCTGCACGCACATCAGTTTCATCTTTCAAATTCAGTGCGACACCGCCTACATCAGACTTGATCGCAATGTCATCCGACAGGATTTTCAGCACCACCGGAAAACCCAAGTCCTGCGCTGCCTTGACCGCTGCAGCCGGGCTGGCGTGCACCTGGCGTGTTGCCACCACCTGGATGTGACAGGCTTCGAGCACGGCCTTGGTCTGCGCTTGCGTCAATCTGTCGCGGCCCTCAGCCAGCGCTTTTTGCACAATGGCCTGAATCCGCGCGGTGTCCGGCCGACCGGCGACCCCGGGCAGCGCAGGTGGCGCCTCGGTCAGTTCGGCCTGGTTGCGCCGGTAGTTACGCAGCATTGAAAAAGCCCGCACCGCCTGCTCGGGCGTGTCGTAGGTGGCAATGCCGGCTTCCTGAAAAATTTGGCGCGCCTGCGCTACGCCGGAGTCACCCAGCCAGCAACTCAGGAGCCTGGGCGGTGCCACGGAGTCTGGCCGCGCCAGTGGCAACAGTGCCCGCGCGACATCAACACCGGCCACCAGAGCGGTCGGGGCATGCAGAAACAGCACTGCACCGGAACCGGGATCGTCCAGCAGCACCTTCAACGCCTGCTCATAAAGGGCCACCGGCGAGTCGCCCATGATGTCAATCGGGTTGTCAATGAAGCGATCCGTCGGCAACATGCGCTCAAGCCGTTGTTGCGTCACAGCGTCCAGGCGTGCCAGCGGTACATCCATCCAGGCCGCCGCGTCGGCCGCCAGCACACCTGCCCCGCTACCGTTGGTGAGAACGGTGATGCTTTCACTTTTGTTGGTGCGAAAGCGCGCCAGGGTCTGTGCCGCCAAAAACAACTCCTGCAGGGTGTTGACGCGCAGCATGCCAGCGCGGTCAATGGCCGCCTCAAACACCAGATCAGGGCTGATCAGCGCACCCGCCTCAAACGATGCCGCCAACTGCCCCTGCAGCGAACGTGCCGCCTTGACCAGAATAACGGGCTTGTTGCGGGCAGCTGCGCGCGCGGCCGACATGAATTTCTTTGGCGACGCAATCGACTCGACATACATCAAAATGGCGCGGGTCTTAGGGTCACTGGCCAGGTAGTCCAGCATGTCACCAAAGTCGATGTCAGCCTGTTCGCCCAGCGCCACCAGATGCGAAAAACCAATGCCACGGCCACGTGCCCAGTCCAGCATGGCGGCTGCCAAAGCATCAGACTGCGAGACAAAAGCCAATTCCCCCGGCAAGGCATCAATGTGCGTCATGCTGGCATTGATGCCCTTGCCGGGTGCCAAAAAACCCAGACCAGTGGGCCCAAGAATGCGCAACAGATACGGCTTGGCCGCCGCCAGCATGGCCAGCTTTTGCGCTGCGCTCAGGCCCGGGGTTAGCACCACGGCCGCACGAGTGCCCAGTCGGGCCAGTTCGGCAATCAGGCCAGCCACCGTGGCGGGCGGCGTGCAGATCACCGCCAGCGCGGGCACCTGCGGCAGGTTTTTGGCGTGGGCCACCACCGGATGGCCGACGATTGGCTTGTGTTTCAGATTGACGGCAAACAGCTGACCCGGATAGTTGCCCTGGCTCAGGTTTTGCCACGCAATATTGCCCAGACTACCGATGCGCGCCGAGGCACCGACCACGGCGATCGACGGTGGATCAAACAAGGAGTCAAGGTTGCGGATGGTCATGGAAGTCCGGTGCAGATTGAGTCCACTATATAGTGCCTGACACCTCAGTTGAATTGAGGTAACGCAAGCTTGTTCAATCCAGAAAATCGGAAAATTCCCTAATATCAAATTTTGGCAGTGAATGCACATGATAAAAAACCTGGCTTCGGTCAACTCAGCCCCCCTGTGGCACACACTCACTGATGTCCAAAGTGTGCAGGCACTGACTGTGGATGCCAACACCGGACTCGGCGCAGACGAGGTGGCCAAGCGGCTTGCCCACTATGGCCACAACAGCCTGCCCGCCTCCAAGCGGCGCGGCCCCTGGCTGCGCCTGGCCCTGCAGTTCCACAACCCGCTGATCTATGTGCTGCTGGTGGCTGGTGTCATCACCTTCGGCCTGAAAGACTATGTCGATGCTGGCGTGATTGCCGGAGTGGTGTTGATCAACGCCCTCATCGGATTCATTCAGGAGGGTAAGGCGGAAAAAGCGCTGGATGCTGTGCGCGCCATGCTGGCCAGCCGCGCCACGGTGCTGCGCGGCGGCGAGCGCCACGAGATTGACGCGACTCTTCTGGTGCCGGGCGATATTGTGTTGTTGGAGTCAGGCGTGCGGGTGCCCGCCGACTTGCGCTTGCTGCGCGTGAAAAGCTTGCGCATCAACGAGGCGGCGCTTACGGGCGAATCGGTGCCGGTGGACAAGGACACGCCCGCAGCAACGCCCGACACATCCATTGGAGACCGCACCTGCATGGCGTATGCCGGCACAGTCGTCACCATTGGACAGGGCCAGGGCCTGGTGGTGGCAACGGGCTCACTGAGCGAGATCGGCCGCATCAGCACCTTGGTAAGCGACGTGCAGACGCTGGCTACACCGCTGACGCGTCGGCTTGATCAGTTTGCAGTGCAGATCACGCTGTTTATTCTGGCGGCCGGGCTGATCACCTTTTTATTTGGTTATTTTGGGCGCGGGATGCCCTTGTTGGAGATTTTTCTGGCGGTGGTGGGCCTCACCGTGGCGGCCATCCCCGAGGGCTTGCCCGCGGTCGTGACCATCGTGCTGGCCATCGGCACGCGCGTCATGGCCCGCAACAAAGCCATCATCCGGCGACTGCCCGCCGTGGAGACGCTGGGCTCGGTCACCGTGATCTGCTCAGACAAGACCGGCACCCTGACCAAGAACGAAATGACGGCAGTGCAGGTGATGCTGGCGCAGCACACCCTGGAGGTCAGTGGCGCGGGCTATACCCCTGAGGGCGGCTTTCACCAGGATGGCGTGGCCGTGAATGCCGACAAGGATGCCAGTCTGCAGAACCTGGCGCACTGTGCGGCGCTGTGCAACGACGCACGCCTCAAACATCATGAGGGAACCGGCTGGCATCTGGTGGGCGACCCGACCGAGGGCTCCTTGCTGACACTGGCCCACAAGGCCGGGGTTGACCCGCTGGAGGCGGCCACCGCCACGCCCCGCGTTGATGCCATTGCATTTGAGTCGGAACACCGCTTCATGGCCACGCTGCACCATGACCACGCTGGCCACGCCTTTGTATTTCTCAAGGGCGCGCCCGAACGCGTGCTCGACCTGTGTGACAAGGATGCCAGCGGTGCTGCCATCCATACCGCCAGCTGGAACATACGCATGGAGCAGGCAGCCCGCGCCGGCCAGCGCGTGCTGGCACTGGCCCGCTGCGACATGCCAGCGGGCACGAGCGCGCTGGCCATGACGGACATCACCCGGCGCTTTACCTTGCTGGGGCTGGTCGGCTTGATAGACCCACCGCGGGAGGAAGCGATTGCGGCGATTGCCGAGTGCCAGCGCGCCGGGGTGCGCGTGAAGATGATTACCGGCGACCACGCCGTCACCGCCGCCGCCATTGGTCGGCAACTGGGCTTGAACGCAGACCACGCCCTCACCGGCGAAGCGGTGCAGGCACTCGACGACCTGGCATTGCAGCGTGTCGCTCGGGAGACCGATGTCTTTGCCCGCGCCAGCCCCGAGCACAAGCTGCGCCTGGTGGCCGCCTTGCAAGCGCAGGGTGAACTGGTGGCGATGACCGGTGACGGTGTCAACGACGCACCGGCACTCAAGACCGCCAACATTGGTGTCGCCATGGGACAAAACGGTACCGATGCCGCCCGCGAAGCCGCTGACCTGGTGCTCACGGACGACAATTTCGCCACCATCGCCCGTGCCGTGCGCGAGGGCCGCGTGGTGCTGGACAACATCAAGAAGTCGCTGCTGTTCCTGCTGCCCACCAATGGGGGGCAGGCCGGCGTGATCCTGATCGCGGTATTTGCTGGCGTTGCGCTGCCGGTGACGGCGGGCCAGATTTTGTGGGTCAACATGGTCACTGCGGTCACGCTGGCCTTGGCGCTGGCCTTTGAGCCGGCCGAACCAGGCGTGATGGAGCGGCCACCGCGCGCACCTTCGGAGCCTTTGATTACCCGCGTGCTGGGTTTGCGCATCGTCTACGTGAGCCTGCTGTTGATTGCGCTGACCTTCACGGTGTTTGAGTGGGAACTCGCGCGCGCCAGCAGCCTGGAGGTGGCCCGCACTGCAGCGGTCAACATGCTGGTGTGTGGTGAGCTGTTTTACCTGTTCAATACGCGGCACTTCACCGCCAGCGCCTTCAGGCGCGACATTCTGACCAGCAATCCAGTGGCCCTGTGGATGGGGGTTTTATTGATTGGCTTTCAACTCGCGTTTACCTACGCCACACCGATGCAGCAGGTATTTCAGACCGCAGCGCTGGACGGTGTCTCGTGGCTGGTGATCCTCGCGCTGGGCCTGGCCCTGTTTTTGGCAGTCGAGGCCAAAAAGGCACTGCTCAGGCGCTTTGATGCTATGTCATGGCACCACGAGCACGTCGCGTGAAGTGTGCTGCAGGACATGTTGGGCCATGCTGCCAAGGGGTCGCCAGCCCGCCCCGCTTTGACCATGGTGCCCCACCACCACACAGTCTGCCGGCAACTCGGCCGCCAGGGCAACGATGGCGCGGGCCGGTACATCATCAATCACTTTGGTGGTGACCGGATGCTCGGCTTGGCTGCTTAACTCCTGCGCCAGTTCTTCAAGCTGGCGAACCGCAAAGTCGTGCATGGATGTGCGCTGCAAACGGGCTTGTCCAGCCGCCACCGAATTCATCCAGCTGGTGCCCTCCAGTTCGGCATCCACCGCACAAACCAGTAGATGATGGGCCTGCTTAAACATGGCCACTGCCTGAGACGCTGCGCGCATCGAGGCCTCACGCATATCAACGGCGCACAGCACCTGTTCATAGGGTCTGGACTCACGCAAACGCACCACCAGAACCGGGCACTTGGGCGACCTCAGCAGCCTTGTTGCCGTGCTACCCACCCCCAGCACATCCGGCTCGGCGCGTGAGCCGATGACAAGCAGCGAATCCTCGTGCGCTGACACAAAAGCGCTGATGGCCTGGTCGGCCTCACCGACGGCAAATCGGGCCTCGACCCGCACCCCTTTTTGCGCCGCAAGCGATGCAGCCATATCTTTCAGGCGCCGGCGCATGCGCACATCCGGCGGCGGCTCTGCATTCAGACGCTGCGGGTCAAATACAGCCTTGAGGCTATGCCAGGCGCCCACATCAAACGCATGCAACAGGCGCAAGCACGCACCATGCTTTTGCGCCAGCAGCACCGCCCGATCGAGTGCGGCCTGAGCACCCGGCGAAAAATCCGTGGCAAGCACAACATTTCGGATCATTGTCATGATGAAATCTCCGTTGATAGGTTAAATCGTCGCGGTCGCTCGACAGATGGCACTGGGAATACTCCCACCAATTCAGTGCAGCGTTGTTGATCAACATCAACGATGTCACCAATTCTGCCGATTGAACCCATGCAAACGCCGCCTCAGTCAAGCCAAAGACGCGTGGCGACTCAAACTTAATGTCTGGCCGCACACCCTATGGGGCGTATAGTCGTCAGCACGACTGTTTACAAGGAGCTACACATGTCCAATGAAGGCTATCACGAGCCGCTGGCTGAACTCAGCGACGACACCCGCAACATGCACCGTGCCATCGTGTCCCTGATGGAAGAACTCGAAGCCGTTGACTGGTACAACCAGCGCGC
>JBBQLQ010000045.1:0-21554 GCA_038328055.1 Burkholderiales bacterium | reverse complement strand
TTGCGCTGCCCGGGCGATGGCATCTTGCAGTAATCTGTAGGGAAGCAAGAGCGACAGCGGCATATCTGTCAGGGCCACGGCCCCGAAAAGTTTGTACCATTCGGCGGTTTTTTCGTCCTTGGCATCAATCAACAAAGCGGTACCGCCGATCTGCTCGGAAGCCCAAATACACCGCCTTGCCGCGGCCACGAGCAACTGACCTCCCAAGCCTTGACCCTGCATCGTCATGTCGACTGCGAGTCGACCCAGACGAAAGCCGCCCACATCATGTCGGCCCAAGTTGTAGCGTGCAATTTCCGGTACGCGCGAAAACTCAACCTGCACCGGGCTTAACGTGTAATAACCTAAGACCGTTTTGCCATCACCGTTGGCAATCGCTAAATTGAGGTCACTGCGCCCGCAGTCGAATCCCTTTCTGTCGTGAGCCTTCTCGATAGGCTCCTCATGCCAGGCCGAAACCATCAGGCTTCAGGCAGGGCTTTCGCCGCTGCAATCAATCGCGCGTTGGCTTTGGGTGGGTTGTCTAGCAAGTCCAGCCAAACCCGTGTATCGCGTGCGGATAGAACCATTCGTTCGGCCTGGTCGATAACTTCATCGGCGGCCCGTAGTGCATTGCGCAGAATGAAATCGGTCATATCCGTATGTGAAATGGCGACAGCGCGCAACAGCTTCGCCTTGTCCTTTGGACTGACCCGTAGCGCCAAACGGCTATTTTCTTTAACTGCAATTGCGGGCATTTTGATTCTCCTTGTACGTCTTGAAATAGTACAGAAATTAGCGGCTGAAGTCAATTGGTACCGCACAGGAGTGAATAATTGGGGTCAGATATCGAATATTTTTTGTTGCAAGCAGACCCCCGTAGCGCCGTGTTGGCCTTGGTCGGCGGGCCGCGTTTTACCGGACTTGACGACGCCACGCTCGACCCTCACAATCTTGTTGAAAATTTCAACAACTCAAGGATCGACCATGTCAACCGTCAATTTCAGTGTGCCTGAAGATGTCAAGCAGGCATTCAACACCACCGTTGAAGGTCAAAACAAGAGTGCCGTAATCACTGCGCTTATGCGTGAAGCCATTGAGCGTGCCCATGCCCGCCAGCAACACGTGAGCGCCATTGCGCTGGCAACCCAGCTCAACCACCACCTGTTTGACACCCTGCACCCTGCACCACGCACTGGCCCTGGAAACCCCCAATGCCGTATTTGTCACCGCTGATCGCTGTTACTTTGACAAAGCCCGGCAGCTGGACCAAATCGTTTGGCTACCCGACTGCGCAAACTCCAGGGGGCAATAGCCTGTGCCGGTCAAAACAACTGCGGCTCAGTTGCTATTGAATTAATAGCTGTATGCGCTTTATCTACGGGGGCTAGAGGGCTATTTGGCATATAAGTCTGGGCATCGCCCAGTTTTGTCAATGAGCCAACCCGCACACCCAGCAGCCGCAGGCGCTGCGTCAGGGGTGCCCGTTTGAGGCACTGCCCGGCAGTGCGGCGCAGGACGCTGGCATCAGCGGTGAAAAAATCCAGCGTCAAGTCACGCGTGACACTTTTGAAGTCGTCATAGCGCAGCTTGATGCCAATGGTTTTGCCCACGTAACCCTGGCGCTGCAGATCGGCGGCGACTTGTTCGCACAGCCGGGTGAAGATGGCGCTGAGTTCAGCTTTGTCACGCACCGCGTGCAGGTCACGCTCAAAGGTGGTCTCGCGGCTGATTGATACCGGCTCGCTTTCCAGCACTACCGGCCGGGTGTCAATGCCCTGGGCAGCCTCAAAGAGCCAAGCACCGGTCTTCTGGCCAAAGTGGTCAATCAGCCAGTCCACATCGCGCTGTGCCAGCTCGCCAATGGTCTTGATGCTGAAGCTTTGCAGTTTTTCATCGGCTTTGGGGCCAATGCCGTTGATCTTGCGACAGGCCAGCGGCCAGATCTGGCTTTGCAGCTCTTTTTCAGAGACGATGGCGATGCCGTTGGGTTTGTTGAATTCGCTGGCCATTTTGGCCAGCAGCTTGTTGGGGGCCACGCCCACTGAACAAGTCAGGCCGGTTTGCTGAAAAATGGTCTTCTGGATGAGGCGTGCCAGCACCCGGCCGCCCTCGCGCTGACCACCGGGCACGTCGGTGAAGTCGATGTAGACCTCGTCGACGCCGCGGTTTTCCATCAGCGGCGCAATCTCGACAATGATGGCCTTGAACGCTTGTGAATAGTGTCGGTACTGCGCAAAATCCACCGGCAACAAAATCGCCTGCGGGCACAGTTTGGCAGCTTTCATCAGCCCCATGGCCGAGCCCACGCCAAACTGGCGCGCCGCGTAGGTGGCGGTGGTGATGACACCACGGCCGGTGTAGCCTTCCAGGCGCGGGAATTCAGTCAACGGAATTTTGTGCAGCGGGCGATCCTCGGTGGCCAGCAGGGCGGAGTCCACGCCGCGCCTGCCACCGCCAATCACCACCGGCAAGCCCTTGAGCTGCGGGTAGCGCAATAGCTCTACCGATGCATAAAACGCATCCATGTCCAAATGTGCTATGCGGCGAACAGGCATTTTGTGTGGTAAATCAATAAAATCAAACCCCGAAGCGGTTAAGCTTGAGCTTACGATAATTAGTCAATAGGTAGTTTCATGGATAAGCATTTTCTCAGCTCGCTTTTTTCACCGGGTTCTATCGCGGTGTTTGCCGGCAAACCCGATGCGCCGGAGTCGCAGACACCGCAGGCGCGCGCCTTGCATCAAGCCATCACTGCGCAGCACTATGCCGGCAAATTGGTGTTTCTGGACATTCATGCCAGTGGCACGCTGGCCGATCTGGCCAACACACGGGCTGATTTGGCCATCATCGCACTGCCGGCTGAAGAGGTGGCGGCAGCGCTTGAAATTGCCGGACGCATCAAATGCCATTCGGCGCTGGTGATTTCCAGCGGTATCGATGCGGCAATGGCGGCTGATTTGCACAAAATGGCCACCCGTGACGGGATTTACCTGCTGGGCCCCAACAGCCTTGGTTTTCAGCGACCCCACCTGAATTTGAACGCCAGTGTGGCCGGTGAGCTGGCATCCCCCGGGCCGCTGGCGCTGGTGTCGCAGTCGGGTGCATTGACTTCGTCAATTCTGGACTGGGCCAAGAAAAATGCCGTGGGTTTTTCGACCGTGGTGTCACTGGGGCCCAACACGGCGGTTGACATGGCCCAGGTGCTGGATTTTCTGGCCTCTGATGCCAAGACCCACAGCATCGTGGTCTACCTTGAAGGCATCACCAATGCGCGGCGCTTCATGAGCGCGCTGCGGGCGGCGGCCAATGCCAAGCCCGTGGTGGTGCTCAAGGCCGGGCGCAAGCCAGCCGGCAACCGCGCCGCCCTGACGCACTCGGGCACCATTGTGGGCAGCGACGATGTGTTTGACGCGGCCCTGCGCCGCGCCGGTGCGGTGCGGGTGCGCTCGTTTGTGGCGCTGTTCTCTGCCGCCAAGTGCCTGGCATCGCGTTACCGGGCGGTGGGCAAGCACCTGGCGGTCATCACCAATGGCGGTGGACCGGGTGTTTTGGCGGCTGACTGGATCAGTGAAATCAACATCGAGCTGGGTCGACTGACCGCGGCGCAGGTGAAAGAACTGGCACCCGCTTTGCCACCGCTGGCAACTTTGAGCGACCTGATTGACCTGTCGGAAGAGGCCGGCCCGGAGCAGTACCATGCGGCCATTGAGGCCGCCAGCAAGGCCACGCAAATTGACGGCATTCTGGTGATTTACTCGCCCAAGCTGGGGGTCAATGGTGACCTGGTTGCCACTGCCATCGCTGAACTCAACCGCCATGTCAGCAAGCCCTTGCTGACTTGCTGGATGGGCGATGCCACGGTGGGCGAAGCGCGCAAGATATTGAACGATGCGGCCATCCCCACCTTTCGCACACCTGAGGCGGCCGTGGGTGCCTTTGGCAACATTGCGTCGTACTACCAAAACCAGCAACTGCTGCAACAAACGCCGCCACCGCTGACGGATTTGGCCGCCCCTGATGTCGAAGGTGCCCGGCTGCTGATTGAGAGCGTGCTGGCCGAGCGGCGCAAGGTGCTGACCGAGATGGAATCCAAGGCCTTGCTGGCGGCATTTCATATTCCGGTGACCAAGACCATTCTGGCGCGCAGTGCCAATGAAGCCATCATGATCGCCACCCAGCTGGGCTTTCCGGTGGCACTCAAAATTGACTCGCCCGATGTCAGCCACAAGTCTGATGTGCAGGGCGTGGCGCTCAACATCGTGAACGCTGTGGGTGTGCGCGACACCTACCTGGACATGATCCAGAACGTATTGCGCTTGCAACCCGGCGCGCGCATCAATGGTGTGACGATCCAAAACATGTCCAACCAGATTCGCGGCCGTGAGGTGTATGTGGGCTTGGTGACCGACGACCCGTTTGGCCCGGTGATTGCTTTTGGCGCGGGCGGCACCATGATCGAACTGATCAACGACCGAACCATGGAACTGCCACCCTTGAACCAGTTTCTGGCGCGCCGCCTGATTGACCGCTCACGCGTGGCTGAAACGCTGACGCATTGGCGCGGTGCGGCGGCGGTGGATACCGCTGCACTTGAGAAAATCTTGCTGCGGGTCTCGGAAATGGTGTGTGAATTGCCACAACTGCGTGAAATGGACATCAACCCCATCATCGTGGACGAGTCCGGTGCGGTGGCGGTGGATGCGCGCATTGTGGTGGACAACGCGGCACCCTCGGTGCGGCATTACAACCACCTGGCCATATTGCCCTACCCGTCGCGTTACGAACAACTCTGGCCGCTGGCCGGTGGCGGCGAATACATCGTGCGCCCGGTGCATCCGGACGATGCCGATATGCTGCAGGCCTTTGTGCGCGGTCTGTCGCCCGAGAGCCGCTATTTCCGGTTTGTCTCTAGCATGCAGGAGCTCCCCGCCACCATGCTGTCACGCTTTGCGCTGATTGACTACGACCGTGAAATGGCCTTGGTTGCGCTGTATACCGAAAGCCGGCCAGACGCTGACGGCAAGTCAGTGGATGTGACGCGCATCGTCGGTGTGTCGCGCTATATCACCAACCCGGATCGCAGCACCTGCGAGTTCTCACTGGTGGTGGCTGACGACTTCAAGGGCCGCGGCTTGGGCTCCAGGTTAATGCTGTCGATCATGGACTTTGCCCGTGAAAAAGGCCTGACCGAAATTGAAGGTCTGGTGCTGGCCAACAACCCCAACATGCTCAAGCTGATGAAGGGTCTGGGGTTTGCGGTCAAGTCGTTCCCGGAAGACCCCGACTTCAAGCTGGTGACGCACCATTTGCAGGTGAGTTGAACCTCTCAGTAGCTGCCGTTCAACAAAATGCCCTTGTTCACGGTCTCTATGTTGGTATGGCCGCAAAAGGCCATGGTCAGGTCGAGTTCCTTGTGGATGATCTCCAGCGCCTTGGTGACACCCGCCTCGCCCATGGCCCCCAGGCCGTAAGTGAAGGCCCGGCCAATGTAGGTGCCGCGGGCACCCAGGGCACGCGCCTTGAGCACATCCTGCCCACTGCGAATGCCGCCATCCATGTGCACCTCGATCTGGCTCCCCACCGCGTCCACAATGGCGGGCAGGGCGCTGATGGATGAGGGTGCGCCGTCGAGCTGACGCCCGCCATGGTTGGACACGATCAGCGCATCTGCGCCAGATTCAACGGCCAGACGCGCGTCTTCCACGTCCGCAATGCCCTTCAGAATGAGCTTGCCGCCCCAGCGTTTTTTGATCCACTGCACATCGTTCCAGCTTAAGGCCGGGTCAAACTGTTTGGCGGTCCATTCGCTCAAACTGCCCATGTTTTCCACCCCCTTGACGTGACCGACGATATTGCCAAAACCGCGCCGCTGGGTGCCCAGCATGCCCAGCCCCCAGCGCACTTTGGTGGCCATGTTCATGATGTTGCGCGGCGTCAGCTTGGGCGGCGCTGACAGACCGTTTCGGAGGTCATTGTGGCGCTGGCCGATGATCTGCAAGTCCAGCGTGAGCATCAGCGCCGAGCAGTTGGCGGCGCGGGCGCGGTCGATCAGGCGCTCAATGAAGTCGCGGTCACGCATGACATAAAGCTGAAACCAGAACGGGTGGCCACCGGTCTCTTTGGCCACGTCTTCAATCGAGCAGATGCTCATGGTGGACAGGGTGAAGGGAATGCCGAATTTTTTGGCCGCGTTGGCCGCCTTGATCTCGCCGTCGGCGCATTGCATGCCAATCAAGCCAACCGGTGCCAGCGCCACCGGCATCGCCACGTTTTGGCCGATCATGGTGCTGCGCGTGCTGCGGTTTTCCATGTTGATGGCGACCCGCTGGCGCAGCAAAATTTTCTGAAAATCGCTGGCGTTGGCGCGGTAGGTGCTCTCGGTCCACGAGCCTGAATCGGCGTATTGGTAAAACATGCGCGGCACACGCTGCTGCGCCAGCACGCGCAGGTCTTCAATGTTGGTTATCACGGGCATAGGGGTCTCCTTGGGGTGGCGTGATGTTACGTTGGCAGCGGCTTATGCGGGTTGGAAAAAACTGATTGAGCATTGAACCTAGATTCCTCAGTTGACCGCGCATTTCTTTCAGTAAGTTCGCATGAACATTCGCTTTTTCAGCGTTGATCGATTTCACCTTTTGGGTGACAGCGCTACCCATCCGATTGAGCCGCCAGGACCGTGCCTGGGGGCGTTAATCTTTCTCGAAGGCAGGAGCCTTCAGCGTCGTCTCGCCTACCCAAACACGATCCTGACAGCCCACTCGGGCGCGTCCAACTGAGGAATCTAGGTTGAAATTGGCTGTTTTGCAGCAGCACCGGCCACTGTAGAGAAACAAATCGGGTCTACTTGGCAGCTTCAACAAGACGGACGATTTTTTTCATGCAAACCACAGACGTTCTCATCATCGGTGCCGGTATGGCCGGGGCCTCGGCGGCCTATTTTTTGGCACCGCACCAGCGGGTGGTTTTGATCGAACGTGAAGCCCAGCCCGGCTACCACAGCACCGGTCGGTCTGCGGCCCTGTATTCTGAAACCTATGGCAACGCCACTGTGCGGGCCATCACCACGGCTTCCAAAGCTTTTTATTTCAATCCGCCGGCAGATTTTTCGCCCTATCCGCTGGTGACACCGCGCGGCGCGCTGTCGGTTGGTGGGGCGCAAGACCTTGATGAACTGAAACAAGCGCTGACCGACATGCAAGCGCTGGTGCCCAATATTGCATGGTGGACGCAAGCTGACATCCTGGCGTGCGTGCCGGTGCTGCGCCCTGAATTTGCCATGTACGGCGTTTATGAGCCCGATGCCATGGACATGGATGTGCACAACATTCACCAAGGCTTTTTGCGGGGTGCCAAGGCGGCAGGCGCACAAGTGGTGTGCGATGCTGGGGTTAGCCGAATCTGGCGCGATGCGCAGGGCTGGTGCGTGCAAACCGCTGCCGGGGTTTTTTGTGCGCCGGTTCTGGTTAACGCGGCGGGTGCCTGGTGCGACGAGCTGGCGAGCATGGCGGGTGTCGCTACCGTGGGCCTGGTTCCCAAACGGCGCACGGCCTTCACCTGTGACACGCCGGTGGGGCTTGATGCGGCGCAGTGGCCGATGGTGATTGATGTGGCCGAGACCTATTACTTCAAGCCCGACGCGGGTGTGCTACTGGTGTCGCCCGCCAATGCCGATCCGGTCAACCCGCAGGATGTACAGCCTGAAGAACTGGATGTGGCCATTGCCGTGGACCGGTTGGAGACGGTGACCACGCTGAAAATCCGCCAGGTCAAACGCAAGTGGGCAGGCTTGCGCTCGTTTGTTGAGGACAAGACCCCGGTGGTGGGTTTTGCGCCTGACGCGCCGGGGTTTTTCTGGCTGGCGGGCCAAGGGGGTTACGGCATTCAGACGGCACCGGCCATGGGTGAACTGGCCGCTGCCCTGGTGCGGGGTTTGCCCGTGCCGCCAGCGATCGCCGCGCTGGGCGTGCGTGTTGAAGATGTATCACCCGCACGCGCTGGCTTGAAAGCGCCATGACCTCCCACCGAATTATTTTATGCGTTTTATGCCTCTAGCCCTTTAAATATAAGCGCTAGCAGCTATTTAATCAATAGCAATTCTCCTACTGTGCCTTCTTGATCAAAGCCCCGTTAAACAGGTAAGGCAAGCTTGGTGGGCGGCCAGCTTCGACGCCGCCCTTGGTCTCGACGCTGACGGCTAGGCCGATGGCTTGCGACAAAATTTTGTCGCTGCTTGGAAGCTGCAGGGTCTTGATGGAGTGTGTCAGCACACCCAGCGAAAGTGGCCGGCTGCTCTCATCAAGCGCCCATAACTGCAAGCTTTGTTCGCGGCCTTCCTTGATGTCGTTGAGGCGCTGAATTTGCAGAAAGCCTTCGAGCGGGTCGAAGGTAATCAACTGCGCGGGCAAATGTTTGTCATCTTGCAGCACGGCGATGTACTTGATTTGCTGTGTGCTTTTGAGTTTGGTTTGCAGGTGCGTCAGTTGCGCCTTGAACTGCTCCAACATGCTGATACCGGTAGCCGCGGCAATCGCCAGCAAAATCAGGCAGATGATGGTGGCAATGCGCCAGTAATTCACTTTGCCCGATGGGCTTGGGGTGGCGTTGGTGTCGTTTATTTCAGGTAGGTCAGTCATAGGGGGAGTTGGTAGGGGGTGGAGGTCTGCGGTACTGCAACGAGATTACAGCGATGAGATATAGGCGATGACGGCATCAATGTTGGCATCCGTCATCAGTTTGGTATTGGCGGCCATCAGTGGGTCGGTGCGCCCACCGGTTGCATTTTTATAGTGTTGCAGCGTGGTTTTTAGATAGTCCGCCCGCTGTCCGGCCAGCCGGGCAAAGCTTTCATTGCCCATGCCGTCTGCGCCATGGCAGCGAAAGCAGCTGCTGTTGAAATAGTCCTTTCCTTGGGCGGCCACGGCCGGGTTCGATGCAGGCTTTTTGGGCACCGCCTGGTTGGCGTAAAAAAGCACGATGCCGACTTTTTCGTCAGTGCTCATGGCCTTGATCAAGCCTTCCATGAATTCAAAACGGCGCCTGCCATCGGCAAATTTCTGGATTTGCCCGAGCAGGTAGCCGGGATTTTGACCGGCTAGGTTGGGGATGTCGGGCTTGCTGCTGACGCCGCCTTCGCCGTGGCAGTTAGCACAAAAAGAGGCCACCTGGTGGCCGGTTTTAAACAGCGACTCGCCTAAAGCCGGGTTGCTTCTAGCCTCGGCCAGGCGGACGCTCAGAGCGGTCTGGCTTGCCTGTGGTTTGCTGGATTGGGCCAAGCCGGGCAGCGCTACGCAGACCGATAAGCAGAGCGTAGCCAGGGTGATTCGAAGGTATCTTGCCATGATGACGATTTCCTGAATAAAAATTTTGTCGACTCAAAGCCGCAGGCAGGGCGATTGTGACTGGCGTTACACGGCGGATTTACGCAAAAATATTATTTCAGCCTTTGATGGTGTCGGGCAATTTGCAGGCGCACCTGCCGGGGTGCCGTGCCACCCAGAATGTCGCGGGCGTTGAGCGAGCCGCGCAGGCTCAGGCAGTTGAACACATCTTTTTCGATGCTGGCGTTGAAGCCCTGCAGCACGGCCAGCGGCAGTTCTGACAGATCGACCTGGTGCGCAATCGCCGCCTTGACGGCGTGGGCCACGCATTCATGCGCATCCCGAAACGGCAGGCCTTTTTTGACCAGGTAGTCGGCCAGATCGGTGGCGGTGGCGTAGCCTTTCAGGGCGGCCCGCTCCATGGCCTCGGCATTGACCGTGATGCCACCTTCTTTTTGGCAGGTGGCCGGGTTGATCTGGCCGCCGATCATTTCAGCAAAGATGCGCAGTGTGTCTTTCAGCGTATCCACGGTGTCAAACAGCGGCTCTTTGTCTTCCTGGTTGTCCTTGTTGTAGGCCAGCGGCTGGCCTTTCATCAGGGTGATCAGGCCCATCAGGTGACCGACCACGCGGCCGGTCTTGCCGCGCGCCAGTTCGGGCACATCGGGGTTTTTCTTCTGCGGCATGATGGAGCTGCCGGTGGTGAAACGGTCGGCAATCTTGATGAAGCCGAAGTTTTGGCTCATCCAGATGATCAGCTCTTCACTGAGTCGGCTGATGTGCACCATGCACAAAGAGGCAGCTGCTGTGAATTCAATGGCGAAGTCGCGGTCGCTGACCGCGTCCAGGCTGTTTTGGCAGACGTTTGCGTTGCCTGCGTTGTCGACCATGCCCAGGGTGCGGGCGACGCGTTCGCGGTCCAGCGGGTAGCTGGTGCCGGCCAGCGCTGCCGCACCCAGGGGCAGTCGGTTGACGCGTTGGCGCACCTCGGCCATGCGCTCAGCATCGCGGCTGAACATTTCGACATAGGCCAGCATGTGGTGGCCAAAGCTGATGGGTTGCGCCACTTGCAGGTGGGTAAAGCCGGGCAGAATGACATCGACATGCTTGTCGGCCACGTCCAGCAGCGCTTTTTGCAGGTCGGTCAGCAGCTCGGCAATCAGGTCGATCTCGTCGCGCAACCAAAGCCGCACGTCAGTGGCGACCTGGTCATTACGCGAGCGCCCGGTGTGCAGGCGCTTGCCGGCATCGCCTACGAGCTGGGTCAGGCGCGCTTCGATGTTCAGGTGCACGTCTTCCAGGTCTAGCTGCCATTCAAACGCGCCGGATTCGATCTCGGATTTGATTTGCGCCATGCCGCGCTCAATGTCGGCGCGGTCCTGGCTGGCGATGATGCCCTGCGCGGCCAGCATCTCGGCGTGGGCCAGGCTGCCTGCAATATCAGCCTGCCACAGGCGCTTGTCAAAAAACACGCTGGAGGTGTAGCGTTTGACCAGATCGCTCATGGGTTCAGAAAACAGGGCCGACCAGGCCTGGGATTTTTTGTCGAATTGGTTTTGGCTCATGCGGGCTCTGGGGTGGCAACAATCAAGGGGGCAAGAGGCGCTGCTGGCCTCTTGGGGGCGGATCATCAATAATTGGGCATCAATGAAAGACACGCAAATTTTATCGACCTTCCACGACCTGGCTTCGCAGCCGCCGCTGGATGCCCCGCAAACGCCTGCCCGTACGGTGCTGCTGTTTGATGCCTGCCATGTCGGTGTGGTGTTGCGTGCTGTGCTGTTTGTTGAAGCCGTGGTGGGCGTGGCGGCCATGTTCGGCGCGGCAACGGTGCTTGACTGGCTGACTCGGCTGTCGTTGATGACCGGTGCGGCCTTGCCGGCCACGCTGGTCTGGCTGATTGCGGCGTGCAGTCTGAAAAAACTGTTGGCGCGCCTGAACCCTGTTCTGCAGCAGGTCGCTGGCGTTGGCTTGGGCGCGCTGGCTGGCGTGTATGGCTGCGGTGTGCTGGCGCTGGTGGGTTTGTTGGACCCTGCGCCCTGGTGGGCTAGCGCGGCCAGCGGTGCGCTGCTGTCGGCGGTGCTGGTGGCGGCCCTGGTGCTGCGTGCCAAAGGTCGGGCCCCCGCTGCGGTGACCGCCCGGCTGGCTGAGTTGCAGGCGCGCATTCGCCCGCATTTCTTGTTCAACACCTTGAACAGCGCCATTGCGCTGGTGCGCGCCGAGCCACGCAAGGCCGAGCGTTTGCTGGAAGACCTGAGCGATTTGTTTCGCTACGCGCTGGCCGAGCCGGGCGAAAGCGTTACGCTGGCTGACGAGATCGCGCTGGCGCAGCGTTATCTGGCGATTGAGCAAGTGCGCTTTGGTGATCGCATTCAGGTTGAGTGGGCGATCGACCCGCGTGCTGATGCGGCGCGTTTGCCGCCACTGTTGCTGCAGCCCTTGGTTGAAAACGCGGTCAAACATGGTGTGGAACCCAGTGCCAGCGGCGCGCAGATCAGGGTGTCGACCCAACGCCGTGGCTCCACCGTGGTGATCAAGGTCAGCAATACCGTCAATTCGCCGTCACCGGCCGCTTTGCCGGGTGCGTCAGCGGGCCATGGCTTGGCGCTGGCCAATGTGCGTGAGCGCCTGAACCTGTTGCACGATGTGCAGGGCCAGTTCAAAAGCGGTTTAAAAAATGGCATTTTTCAAGTCAGGATAGAAGTGCCTTGTGAAACTTTGCGGGACAGCCCAAACTACACGAAGTGAGTTTGCTCTGTCCTCAACCGCATAAAGCTTTGCGGGACAGCCCAAACTACACGAAGTGATTAAAAATAGGAGCACGCAATGCCTCTGCGTATTTTGATTGTTGACGACGAAGCGCTGGCCCGCGCCCGCCTGAAAACCCTGCTGCTGGAGTGCACCGAGCCCGCCGTCGATGTAGTGGGTGAGGCCGCCAATGCGGTCGATGCCCTGTACTGCGTGACACATCAGGCGGTGGACGCGGTGCTGGCCGACATCCATATGCCGGGAGCTGACGGGCTGACGCTGGCGCAAACCCTGCGCGCCTTGCCAAATCCACCTGCCGTGGTGTTTGTGACAGCCTACGCCGAGCACGCCGTGCAGGCCTTTGAGCTGGAAGCGCTGGACTACCTGACCAAGCCAGTGCGGTTGGAGCGCTTGCAGGCGGCGCTACAAAAAATAGAGCGGTACACGCATGTAAATAAAGGGCTAGGGGCTGATTTTGTTGAAGAATGTCTGGTGATTCAGGAGCGTGGTCGCACGGAGCGCGTGCCGCTCTCAAGCGTGCTGTACCTCAAAGCCGAACTCAAATACATCACCGTGCGCACCGCAAAGCACAGCCACATTCTGGAAGGCGCGCTGGGCGACCTGGAAAGCCGCTACGCCAGCCGCTTTATCCGCATCCACCGCAACGCGCTGGTGGCCCGGCGCGCTGTGCGTTCTCTGCAAAAACACCACGACCCGCAAGAGGGTGAGGGTTGGGCGGTGCGCCTTGATGGTGTGGATGAAGTGCTGTTCGTCTCGCGCCGGCAATTGGCAGCGGTGCGAGGGTTGGTGGCCATGGGCTAAGGCAATGCACATTTCTCAGTGCACCGTTGTATTTGTAGGAGCGGCGGCAGCCGCGAACGAATGTTTAGCAGCCGTGAATGAATGCTTAGCAGCCGTGAATGGGCTTGCTTCGCCCCTGCCGGGGCATCCAACAAAGGCAGCGTACAGTGCGGCCCCCGCAGGCGCACCGTTGGACTTGTAGGAGCGGCGGCAGCCGCGAACGAATGCTTAGCAGCAGTGAATAAATGCTTAGCAGCCGTGAACGAATGCTTAGCAGCCGCGAATGGGCTTGCTTCGCCCCTGCCGGGGCATCCTACAAAGGCAGCCTGCAGTGCAGCCCCCGCAGGCGCACCGTTGTATTTGTAGGAGCGGCGGCAGCCGCGAACGAATGCTTAGCAGCCGCGAAATCGTCCTACACCCAAACGGCATCCCAATGCGGGTAGTCGCCCAGCTTGCCGACCAGCTCCGCTCGCACCGGGTTGTTTACCAAATAGCGTGCGGCGCTGCGCAAATCTTCGTCGCGGCGCAAAGCGTGGTCATGAAAGCCGCTCTGCCAGAGAGCGGTACCGGGTGTGTTCAGGTGGCGGTTCACTACTCTGGCCGCATTGGCTTTGAAGTGCCCGACCAAGCTGGGCAAGCTGCCCTGTGATAAGGTAACCAGCCAATGCAAATGGTTGGGCATCAACACAAAGGCCAGTGTTTCGCATCGTCCCCTGGCATCGCAAGTCCGAAGCTCGTTGATTGCCAGGCGGGCGAGCTTGAAGTCAGCAAAAATGCAAGCCCGGCCATCCGTGACTGTGGTGATGAGGTAAATGCCGCCGGGTTGCGAATATCTGCCACGGCGCAAGGCCGACGAGTGTGCGTTCATGGTGGTGTGGATGGTAAACGCCCTTGTGACTGGGGTTGAACACAGTACTCAAATCCCATCTGCCCCTGCCGGGGCTTCCCACAAAGGCACAGCACTTCGCCCCTGCCGGGGCTTCCCACAAAGGCAACGTGCAGTGCAGCCCCCCCGCAGGTGTGCCGTTGGACTTGTAGGAGCGGCGGCAGCCGCGAACGAATGCTTAGCAGCCGCGAATGGGCTTGCTTCGCCCCTGCCGGGGCTTCCCACAAGGGCACAGCACTTCGCCCCTGCCGGCGCTGCGCACAAAGCGAATCGGCGAATCAACCGGTGTTGCGCAGCCCCGCGGCAATGCCATTGATCGAGATATGAATGCCGCGTTTCAGGCGCTCATCGGTCTGACCGGCGCGGTGGCGGCGCACCAGTTCGACTTGCAGGTGGTGAAGTGGGTCGATGTAGGGGAATCTGTGGCGGATGGAGCGCTGAAGCGCGGCGTTGTGAGCCAGGCGCTCGGCATCGCCGGTGATCAGCTCCAGCGCCAGCGCGGTGCGGTGCCACTCCCGCTCAATGGCTGAGAATATTTTGGTGCGCAGGCCCTTGTTGGCCACCAGTTCGGCGTAGCGTGAGGCCAAGGCCAGGTCGCTCTTGGCCATCACCATGTCGATATTGGACAGCAGGGTTTTGAAGAACGGCCATTGCTGTTCCATCTGCTGAAGCATTTTCAGACGTTGTTTGTAAGATGTTTTTTTGTCGACGGCTTTCGCGGGCGTGCCAGCTGGTTTGTTGGTTTCCTGCTCAGTTGAGCCAAGAAACTGCTCGACAGCCGAGCCAAAGCCAAACCAGCCGGGCAAGGTGAGGCGGCATTGGCCCCAGCTAAAGCCCCAGGGAATAGCGCGCAGGTCTTCAATTTTTTGCGTGGCCTTGCGGGATGCCGGGCGCGAGCCGATGTTGAGTTCGGCGATTTCGCGAATTGGCGTGGCATCAAAAAAGTATTCGGTGAAGCCAGGGGTCTCGTACACCAGCTTGCGGTAGGCCGCCATGCTGGCCAGCGACAAGCCGGCGGCGACTTCCAGATATGCCGGTTTAGCGGATTTGGTGGGATGCAGCAGGGTGGCTTCAAGCGTGGCTGCCACCAGGGTTTCCAGGTTACGCCGGCCAATCTCGGGGTTGGCGTATTTGGAGCCGATGACCTCGCCCTGTTCGGTCAGGCGAATTTGGCCGCGCACGGTGCCGGGTGGCTGCGCCAGAATGGCCTCGTAGCTAGGGCCGCCGCCACGCCCGACCGTGCCGCCTCGACCGTGGAACATCCGCATCTGGATGAAGTCCGGACTGGAGGGTTCGGGGTTGGCTTGGTTGATGTCGTTAAACACCTCCACCAGCGCAATTTCGGCCTGGTAGAGCTCCCAGTTGCTGGTGAAAATGCCGCCGTCCTTGTTGCTGTCGGAGTAGCCCAGCATGATGTCCTGTTCGCCATACTGCGCATGGGTGCCGCGCTGCACCAGTGCTTGCATCCCAGGCAAGGCGTAAAACTCGCGCATGATGGATTCGGCATTGCGCAGGTCTTCAATGGTCTCGAACAGCGGCACCACGATCAGGTCGCAGATGGCGTCGCCATCGAGCGTGCCGGTCATCAACCCGGTTTCTTTTTGCAGCAGCAGCACTTCGAGCAGGTCGCTGACAGTTTCGGTGTGGCTGATGATGTAGTGGCGAATGGCTTGCGCGCCATATTGCTTGCGCAGCGTCTTGGCGGTCTCAAAAACGCCGATTTCGCTCAGGGTGTGGGCGCTGTAATGCGCACCCATCACGCGCAGCGGCCGGGCGTCGCACAGCAGGCGCATCAGCAGCTCGCATTTGGCAGCCTCATTCAGGGTGCTGTAGTTGGTTGTGATGCGGGCCGTGGCCAGCAGTTCGACCAGCACAATTTCATGCTGATCAGAGCTTTGGCGCAAATCCACCGTGGCCAGATGAAAACCAAAGACATCAACGGCGCGCATCAGGGGTTGCAGGCGCTGCGCCACCAGCGCCTGGGCGTGGTGCGCGAGCAGCGAGGCTTCGATCACGCGCAAGTCGGCCAGCAATTCCTGCGCCGTCAGGTACGGGTTTTGCGGCGGCACCGCGTGGCGTGCGGCCTCGCCCCCGGTCAGGTCTTTGAGGGTGGCGGCCAGGCGGGCATAGACCCCAATCAGGGCGCGCCGGTAGGGCTCGTCCTTGCGGTGTTCGTTGCGGTCGGGTGAACGCTCGGCCAGCGCTTGCATCCCGGGCGGAAAACTGACCAGCATGGCCGACAGCGACAGCTCGCCACCCAGGTAATGCACTTCGGTCAGGTAGTGGCGCAGCGCGACATCGGCCTGGCGGCGCAGCGCGAGGTTCAGGGTTTGGGCATTCACAAAGGGGTTGCCGTCGCGGTCACCACCAATCCATTGGCCCATGCGCAAAAAGCTGGCCACCGGTTGGCTGCCCAGTGCTTGCTCCAGGTGGGCGTAAATTTTTGGAATCTCGCGCAGAAAAGTCGATTCGTAATAGCTCAGCGCGTTTTCCACCTCATCGGCCACGGTCAGCTTGGAGAAGCGCAGCAGGCGTGTTTGCCAGAGTTGCAGCACGCGGGCGCGCAAGTGCTGTTCATTGGCAGCCAGTTCGCGCGGGGTCAGCGCATCTTTGGCCACTTTGTAGGCGGCGGCTTGCGCCAGGATGTCATCGCGCGCGGTGAGCAGTTGGGCGATGGCACGCTCGGCATCCAGAATGCTCTTGCGCTGCACTTCAGTCGGGTGGGCGGTCAACACCGGCGAGACAAAGCTGTTGGCCAGTGTCAGGCTGATGGCTTGCGGCGTGATGCCCGCGCTGTGCAGGCGCTGTAGCGCCACGTCAATGCTGCCTTCGCGCTGGCTGCCAGCACGTTCGTAAATGGCCCGGCGACGAATGTGGTGGCGGTCTTCGGCCAGATTGGCCAGGTGGCTGAAGTAGGTGAAGGCCCGCACCACGCTGACGGTCTGGTCGCTGCTGAGGGACTTGAGCAGTTTGTTGAGCGCCTTGTCGGCAGCCTGATCGGCATCGCGGCGAAATGCCACCGAGAGTTGCCGGATTTGCTCGATCAGCGCAAAAGCCGCCTCGCCATCTTGCTCGCGGATGACATCGCCCAGGATGCGTCCAAGCAGGCGGATGTCGTCCACCAACGGCTGTTCGGTGCTGGGCCAGATTTGTTTGAGGGTCTTTTTGGGCGATGTCGTCATGGCGGCTCTCGGGTCAGCGGGTTGGTCGGCGGGCACGGCTCATGCTAGCATTCCCGGCTCTGTCCAGATTACCAAAGGGTTACGGCCAAACGGCCTTTTTTGCTTATGAGTCAATTCACCATCGCAACCCGCGAAAGCCGTCTGGCCATGTGGCAAGCCGAACACGTCCAGGCTTTGCTGAGCCAATTCGGTCACCAGGTCAAGCTGCTGGGCATGACCACCCAGGGTGATCAAATTCTGGATCGCCCCTTGAGTCAGATCGGCGGCAAGGGACTGTTTATCAAAGAGCTTGAAGTGGCCATGGAAGAAAGCCGTGCCGATCTGGCCGTGCATTCGCTCAAAGACGTGCCGATGGAACTGCCCGAGGGTTTTTGCCTGGCCTGCGTGATGGCGCGTGAAGACCCGCGCGATGCGTTCGTGTCGAACCGTTTTGACAACCTCGGTGCGCTGCCCCAAGGCGCGGTGGTGGGCACCTCCAGCCTGCGGCGCATGGTGCTGTTGCGTGCTTTGCGCCCAGACCTGAAAATCGAGCCGCTGCGCGGCAATCTGGACACCCGTTTGCGCAAGCTTGATGAAGGAATGTACGACGCGATAGTACTGGCCGCAGCTGGTCTTAAGCGCTTGAAGCTGGAGTCGCGCATTCGCGCTGTGTTTGATCCTGCCGAAATGGTTCCCGCAGCCGGCCAAGGCGCTTTGGGCATCGAAGTGCGCACCGGTCGCGCCGATGTGATGGATGCGCTGGCACCCTTGGTGCACCACACCAGTTGGTTGGCGGTGGCTGCCGAGCGCGCCGTCAGCCGAGCCATGGGGGGCAGTTGCTCCATGCCGCTGGCCGCGCATGCCACGCTGGCACAAGACACCCTGACCCTGCACGCCGCCTGGGGCGACACCGAAGGCAAATTTCCGCTGGTACGGGTGTCAGGGCAAGCCCGGGTGACTGATCTGGACAGTGCTGCGGCATTGGGACAACAGGTGGCCGATGAACTGCGCGCCACCGTGCTGGCGCAGGGTGGCAGCCTGGCGCATCTGGTGGCCACTGGCGCTTGAACATGCGCGTCATCGTGACCCGGGTGCAGCCCCAGGCAACGCGCTGGGTTGAGTTGCTGGCGCAGCATGGGCATGAGGCGCTGGCGTTGCCGCTGATTGAGGTGGCTGCGTTGCCAGACACTTCAGCCGTGGCAGAGGCCTGGCGGCATTGGGCCGATTACACCGCAGTGATGTTTGTAAGCAGCCATGCTGTTAGTTATTTTTATGCATCAAAACAAGCTCTAGCCCATATAGAACAAGCGCAAGCAGCTATAAAAACAAGAGCATGGAGTACCGGCCCCAGCACCCATGCTGCGCTGCTGCAGCAAGGCGTGGCAGCGTCTTTGGTTGATTCACCACCGCCCGCAGCCGGGCAATTTGACTCCGAGACGCTGTGGCAAGGTGTGCAAAGCCAGGTGCATCCGGGCGCGCGGGTGCTGATTGTGCGCGGTGACTCGGCGCAGTCCGACCAACCGGCCTCGGCGGGTGGCATTCCAGGCGTTGGACGAGACTGGTTGGCCCAGCAATTGCAGTCGGCCGGTGCCCGTGTGGATTTTGTAGTGGCCTACCAGCGCAGGGCACCAGTCTGGTCGGCCGATCAGCTGGCATTGGCAAGGGCTGGTGCTGCGGACGGTTCGGTCTGGCTGTTCAGCAGTGCCGAGGCGCTGGACAACCTGCACGCCTTGCTGCCAGAGCAACATTGGGCAGGGGTTCGTGCGGTGGCCACGCACGCCCGCATTGCCACCGCGGCGCGCGCCCTGGGGTTTGGCCTGGTTGTGCAGGCCACGCCGACGCTGCCCTCTGTGCTGGCCTCGATAGAATCCATGGCATGACTGCTGCCACTGCCCCCGACAAAGCCGAACCGGCTGAGCCCGCTGCACCCTTGACGGAGGCCAGCGACTCACATGCCGTGGCATCGCGCGCTGTCACATCGCTGGGTCGCAGCGTGACGTTCTGGCTGGGGTTGCTGGCTGCTGTGGCCATGCTGGCGACCCTGTTGCTGTGGCAAAAAGTCAGCGGTATGCAGGAGCAGTTGGCGCGGCAAAGCGCTGAGGCCCAAGCCCAGTCACTGGAAGCGCGCGCACTGGCCAAACAAGCCGTGCAGCTGGCGCAGGAAGTCACAGCGCGCGTCACGGTGCAGGAGGCACGCCTGAGTGAGGTTGCCTTGCAACGTACCCAGCTCGATGAGTTGATGCAAAGCCTGTCACGCTCGCGCGATGAAAATCTGGTGGTCGACATCGAAGCCGCCTTGCGTCTGGCCCAGCAGCAAGCGCAGCTGACCGGCAGCGTCGAGCCCCTGCTGGCCGCCCTCAAGAGTGCAGACCAGCGCATTGCGCGCGCCGCGCAGCCCCGTTTGGCGTTGCTGCAGCGTGCCATTGCGCGCGATATTGACCGTGTCAAGGCATCGGCCGTCAGTGATACGCCAACCATGCTGATCAAGCTCGATGAGCTGGTGCGTCTGGCCGATGACCTGATGCCAGCCAATGCAGTGACTGCCGCGCCGCAGCCGCCGCCGCCAAAAGCGCCCAGCACGCCGCCCTCAACCATGGCGCTGGCGCAAAGCTGGTGGCAGCGTGGTGCGACGCTGTTGTTGGGTGAAGCCCGCGGCCTGGTGCGGGTGAGTCGCATTGAAGTGCCAGAGGCTGCGTTGCTGTCACCTGAACAGTCGTTTTTTCTGCGCGAAAACATCAAGCTCAAGCTGCTTAATGCACGCCTGGGGTTGTTGGCTCGACAAGTTGATTCAGCCCGTGCCGATTTGTCGGTGGCCGAGAGCAGTCTGAAAAAATATTTTGATGTCAATTCGCGCAAGACGCAGGCGGCCTTGGCGCTGCTCAATCAGGTGCAGCTGCAAATGAAAAACCTGCAGTTGCCGCGTATTGATGACACATTGGCGGTTTTGGCCACTGCCGCAGCGGGTCGTTAGCCATGCGCATTGCCCTGTGGTTTGTCGGCTTGTTCGGTGTGGCCGTGGCGCTGGCCTTGTTTGCCAGTGGCAATGGCAGCACCATCACCGTGTTTTGGCCACCGCACCGGGTTGATCTATCACTCAATCTGGTGGTCTTGTTGCTGGGCCTGCTGTTTGTGCTGATGCATTTTGCATTGAGGGCTTTGGCTGCGCTTTTTGCCTTGCCGGGTCAGGCCAGGTCCTGGCGTATTGCGCACCATGAACGGGCCATGCATGGGGCCTTGCTGGATGCCTTGTCGCATCTGATTGCCGGGCGCTATATTCGCGCCAAAAAAGCGGCTGAACTGGTGTTGGCACGTGAAGCTGCCATGACCCGGGGCGGAGAAATTGGGGCGGATGCCACAAAGCTGCGTGTGCTGGCACACCTGCTGGCTGCCGAGAGCGCCCAGTCCCTGCAGGATCGGTCCTCGCGGGAAACGCATTTTCAGCTGGCCTTGGCACAAACGACGCGCAATGATGCCGGCGTTACCCGCGAGGGCGTGTTGCTGCGGGCCGTGCGCTGGTCGCTGGAAGACCGTGATGCGGCTGGCGCGCTCGACTGGCTTGAGCAGTTGCCCTCAGGCGTGGCCCGGCGTACCGTGGCGCTGCGTTTGCGCCTGAAGGCATCACGTCAGGCCAATAAGGCTGATGTGGCGTTGGAGACCGCGCGCCTGCTGGCCAAGCACCGCGCGTTTTCGGTGGTTCAGGCACAGGGCCTGGTGCGGGCGCTGGCCATCGAGTTCATTCACACGGCGCGTGACCCCGAACAGTTGTGGGGTATCTGGAGCCGGCTTGAGAGCGCAGAAAAACACACCCCCGAAGTCGCCTGCGAAGCCGCCGGGTGCCTGTTGGAGATGGGTGGCTCTACCGACACGGCGTTTGAGTGGCTGCTGCCAATATGGGAGCGCATGGTCAGTTCGCCAGAGAGCGTTGGCACAGATCAAAAAGTTGCGCTGATTCGCATCATGCAAAACGGCTTTTCAGCGGCCCAGGAGGCGATTGACAGCGCCTGGCTGTCGCGTATCGAGCGGGCGCAGATGAGCTACCCCGGCGATGCCAGCCTGCAATACCTGGCTGGCATGGCCTGCTTGCACCTGAAGCTGTGGGGTAAAGCGCAACAACTGATCAGCCACTGCATCCCGCGACTGCATGATGTTGAACTGCTGTCTTGCGCTTGGCAAACACTGGCCGAACTAGCGCAGCGCCAGGGTGATGACGCGCAAGCCGCAGTGTCCTGGAAAAATGCCGCCCAAGCAAATGCGTGTAGCTTGACAGCGGGCGCGTCAAGGCCTCCCTGATTTCAGGGGTGCGATTCAAACTGGTGTGCTGCAAGGGCTTTGGGGTCAGATCACGATTTTGGCTGCTGGCTGATGAGCTTGCCAACAGTCGCCCCCCCCCCAAAAAAACTCGTGATCTGACCCCAATGCTTTAGCTAAGGCCACCAAACTTGTCTGTCTATCTTCGAAATACTGTCAATTTACTATCATAAACATAGCTATCAACGCTTATTAAATAAGGGCTTGATGGGAATGGCACTTACTTAAGCGGTAATCACCTGAATTAGGGAGGGAAATTGAGCTGGCGCGATGGTAGGTTTAAGTCGCCAAACCATTGCCACCACCGAAGAGCCAGCCCCCATGCATCCTAGCCATTCTGTGTCGTCTCAA
>JBBQLQ010000044.1:0-21570 GCA_038328055.1 Burkholderiales bacterium | reverse complement strand
AAACAGGCTCTTGTTGCCGTCAATGTCGCCGCCATAAATCAGGCAGTGGTCCATGCGGATCGGGCAGATGCCCGGGCTGTCGAGCACATCCACTTCGGGGTTGGTGTAGCCCATGCCGTTGCCGACGTCGGTTTTCTGTGCGTACAGTTCGATGGTATGACCGGTGGGTACCTTGAAGCGCACGCGCTCGCCGGTTTCCAGCATCTCTCCGGCAGGCATGCGCTCGGTCTTCACGCCGTAGGCCTTGAGCTTGCTGTCCAGCTCTTCCAGGGTGGCCTGGTTGAGCACCTTGAAGCCAAAGAAGTCCATGCCAGCGCGATCCGCTTGGCGCAGCACCACGCTGTTGTGGTCGCGCTCGGCACGGGTCTTGAAATAGACCCGACCCGACGCATCGCGGCCGGTTTCCACCAAGCCAAGCACGTTGGTATAGAACTTGACTGACTCAGTCATGTCCAGCACGCGTATCTGGGCGTGGCCCGGACGCAAAACACCTGTCATTGCCATTTTTAAGTCTCCTGTTGATTATGAAAGTTGAGGAACAGAGGGAACACCTGTCGGCTCAACCGCCCGACAGACGTTTTTTTTCATTTTTCCAATCACCCGCAAATGCACTTCGCTGGTGGGACGCACGCGGCAAGCCAGAACGAAACCATCGGCCTCTTCCTGCTCGCTGATATGTTCACGGCTCATCACCCGCTTGGTGTAAGCGCCGCTCAGAATCTGCACCTTGCAGACACCACAGCCGCCGCCACGACAGCCCACCGGAATGCCCTTTTTGCCCAGGGCTTCCATGCCTTCGAGCAGCGTGCGGGTGTCAGTGCAGCGGTAGGCGCTGCCGTCGTCCACAACGGTGACGGTGAAGGCTGTCATGGCACTAGATATTGCGAAACAACGGGCTGCGCACCTGTTGCGCATCGGCCGCTGAAATGAACTTTTCGGTGTAGATGTCACGCTCAAACAAGCGCCCCTGCATAAGCGTCTTGATGCAGGCTTCAATCATCAGCGGCGGGCCACACAGGTAGGCCTTTCTGCCTCGAAAGTCGTTGGCTAAGTGCGCCTTGGCCGCGTCATGCACAAAACCCCGCCCACCGCTCCAGTCACTCTCAAGCGGCTCGTTCGACAGTACCGGCACATAGGTGAAGTTGCTGTGCTGAGCAGCCAACGCCATGAATTCATCATGGTGGTAGAGCTCGGGCTGATGGCGCGCGCCGTTAACCAGCGTGATCGGCAAGTTAACCCCTTGCGCCAGCAAATCCAGCACCATCGAGCGCGGGCTTGACAAGCCTGAACCACCAGCCAGAAAAAGGTAGGGCAACTGTTCAGCCACGTGCTGCGTCTGACGCACAAAAAACCGTCCATAAGGACCGGTAAATCGCACCGTGTCGCCCACCTTCAACTCGTCATGTATCCAACTGGTGGCACGGCCACCCGGCACCCGGCGAATATTGAGCTCAATTTCGCCGGTTGCCGAGGGCGCGCTGGCGATGGAGAAGGCACGGCCTTGCGCGTCGCCCGGCACCACCAGATTGATGTACTGTCCGGCCTGAAATTCCAGCGCCTGCGGCGCATCCAGCGTGATCCAGACCCCCTTGATGGTTGGGGTCAAGTCGGTGAGTCGCGTGACTGTGCCTTTGTAGTCATGCACCAGCAGGTTTCGCGCATCGGGCTCGTCATCAATCTCGGCTTCAATCGTGACATCCGACGCCAGCGTGGCGCAGCACGCCAGCGTCTTGCCTTCTTCGCGCTCGTAGTCCATCAGGGCAAAGTTGGAGGCTACCCCATGGTCAACCTCACCCTCGGTGACGTTGACCTTGCAGGTCGCGCACAAGCCATGACAGCAGGCATGCGGCAGGTAAATGCCGGCCCGCAGGGCGGCATCGAGGATGGTTTGCCCCTCTTCGACCTCCAGCACCTGGCCGGTCGACTCAAAGGTGAGTTGATAGCTCATGGAATTTGCGCGATAAATTGAAGACCGACAGTGAGCCAGTTAGCGTTATTGCGAGCGACGCATGGCAATCCATTCGGTCCTGGATTGCCACGTCGTTCCTCCTCGCAATGACAAGGCGGGGGCATCGCGTTTGATCGAAGGACGGTCATGAAAATCAGTTGCACGAGCCGTTGAGACCGTGCAGACCGGGGGTGCGAAAACGGATCACGTCCTTGTGCCCCAGGCCGTTTTCAGCAATCGATTTTTCGTTGTCAGGTGTCCACGGCTTGCCAGACTTGAACCACTCGGCGGTGGTCCAGTCGATCTTGGCAAAGTCCGGGTGGGCGCCAAACACGCCGGGCAATGCGCCAGCCAGCATGTCGCCAAACTTCAAGGTAGGCGGAAACGGCACGCAAAACGGCGCACAGAACATCAGGTGGTCTTCCCAACCAATGTAGAGCAGCGGTGCCGGGAACTTGTCCACGGTGTCCTTCTGGATGAAGGGGTAGGGACGAACGGAAGTAATAGCCATGATGAAGGAGTCTCCTGGTGGTGTGGCTTTAGTTGCCCTTGGCGAGATCACGCCAGGCCTGGAAGTTTTTCTGGTCTTGCGAACCCTCAAAGTCGAGGTTGTCGCGGCCCATTTCCATGCGGTACCACTTGAGCACCTCGGCCAGCGGATTGAAATCCGGTGCTGTTGGGTCAGCCTCAGGGGTGAAGCAATTGCCCTGGTAAATCTGGTGCACTGGCATCCACGCCTGGATGTACTTTTCAGGTTCGTGATCAAAGATGTCCTTGCAGCCATCCGAGCAGAAGTGGTACTTCATGCCGCTGTAGTCCGACTCGCGATAGCAAATCTTGCTCGGATCATCGGGCTCGGTAAAGAGCATCGGAATCTGGCAGGTCTGGCATAACATCGGCAACGTGGTGTTGTAGAAACGCTTGCCTTCGGCGGCTTCCTTGGCCCAATGCTCAAAGCGTGGCCGGTAGTACTTGTCAAAGGTGTCGGGGTACTTTTCAGACAGCCATTGCATTTCAGACTCGGACGGGGTCCAGGTGTGGAATGGGGCGGCTGCACCATAGTTGTAAAACGTGGCCCAGGCCTGGTGCGAGATGTGGTCCTTGTCCTTGCACGCCTGCTCCCAGCCCTTGGGTACCGTGATGCCGTAGCGCGCCAGATCAGCAAACAGGGCACCGCCGTTTTGTTCAGCGTAGGTCTCCCAGGCTTCCTTCCAGCTCATTACACGCTTGGGCAGCATGTAGTCCATCATCATGGCCACGAGCGTCAGCACGCGGTAACCACGCCAGAACCACTTGTCGATCCAGCGCTGCACGATGGGCAGGTTGTCCGGGTCTTGCTCCAGGATGAACTTGATCATCTCCAGGCCCAGCGTCATGTGGCGCGCCTCGTCGGACTGCGCCGAGAAGCCAAACGCCATCGCCGCCATGTCGCCGTTGTAGGCCGCGCCAGACACAAATGGCACGAACAGCAGGTTGGTCAACACGTATTCAAACGCGAAACCAATCGACACCATGAACTCAAACGGGCCGGCGGTGATCGCATCGTCAAAGAACGACTTGGGAACCGACAGGTACCAGACACGGTCGTGCTGGTGGCGGAAATTCTGAAAGCCGTTGTAGAACTTGTTGTAGTTCGACATCGAATGAATTTGCGTCTGAGAATGGCGGATTTCGTCGAGTGACTGCATCATGCAGGCTACACGCGGGCCTGCACCGGCAAACTGCCGCCCCACGTGGGCAAAGCCCCGGTGCGCCATGTATTCAAGCGGTGAGACACCCGTGAGGAACAGCTTGAGCGCATTGACATAGCGCGCATCCGTCACCTGCAAGTGGCCGTTGTTCTGGTTGAAGGCATCAATGATGGCGTAGAGCTTTTTCTCTTTTTCCGACTGGTATTTCCAGTAAGCGTCCATCGTCAAGCGGAACGGGTCTTCAAACTTGCTCCAGTCGTGAATCTTGATACCCTCGTACTCCAGGTACGGATAAATATCGGTCTTCTTCTGGTAGCTGGGTTCCCAGTCGAGATCGCGCGTCATCAGGTTGTAGCGATCTTTCAGGTTGAGCTTTTTATTGACTTTCATGTCCATGGTGTGTCTCCGGTTGGCTTGTTGGGGCTCTGAATGGAATCTGTGTTGCAAGCTGCTGTCAGTGTTTCCAGCTCAGCGTGAAGTCGTCTTCGGTCTCTTCGATGTGACCGGTCAGCGTGATCAGGTTGATGTGCAGTTCCTGCAGGTCAAACGGCCGACCCATCTGCTCCTCTACAGAAGCACGGTGAATCACCATGCTGTCTGGAGAATCGATCCGGACCATGGCGGGCTGGAAATTGACTACGGCGTTCGGGTTGTCGGCCACGATGGCATCGATGATGCAACGGGTCTCTTCGTTTCTCTGAAAGGCAATGAATACGTTGGACATAGCTTTACTCCAGTGGGTTCAGGCAGAAACGCCGACTTTGGTCAGACGTGCATCCAAGTGGGCTGACACGCGTGCCATGGCGGCATCGGCTTCACCGCCCAGCGCCATGCTGGCCAGGGGTTGCAGCGCTGTCATGGCACGGGCGCGCCAATGGGCAATCCAGGTCTGCAGTTGCGCCTTGTTCTCGGGGTTTTCGGCAGCAGCAATGCGCAGGCTTGCGTCGACCCATTTGCAGCTGTCAGCAAACAATTCAGTCTGAAAGCGCGTCAGCAACGACACCGTCGGACCGGCTTTGTCATTGAGTACTTGGTCCACTTCTTTGTAAGCCAGGCCAAACAACAATCCGTCCAACGCCACGTGCTGGGCCACAAACATTTCGAACCAGTCTTTGATGACCAGGGTGTCTTCCACATAGCGGCGAAGCTCCTGCCACTGTGGCTGGTTCATCCAGGCCAGCTTGGCGGCCTGAACTTCACCTTGATCGCCCAGTACCAGACCCATGCGGGTCAAGTACTGCGCCACGCCGAGCTGGTCCATGCCCTGGTACAGGCAAGGTTGGGTAATGGCGGTGCCAAACCCATAGGCGCACATCGAGGCACCGTTCATATTGGCACCCCAGGCCACATGGCGCAACGGGATGTAAAAGTCCAGGGCGGTGCGCTTGGCACCGTCGTCATAAACGTCAGCCAGACCGCGTGTTTCGACAAAATCAAAGTCGGCCTCGGCAGTCTCCTGCATTTTGGCCCGGGAGGCGGTGTAAGTCCCGTAGTAGAACTGGCGCGGGTCTTTCAACGCATACCAGTCTTTCATGGTGATGGCGGTGCGGGTTGCGTCGAAAATTTCGTGCTCCGGATCCCAGGTCGGCCGGTAATGGGGATTGGCACCGGACTGCAAATCCATGGTGCCCTCAAGGTAGCGCGAGGCCGGTTTGTCGGCCCCGATGCGTGCGGCAATGTGGTCAAACGTTTGCCGCAAGGGCTCGATGCTGACAGTTCGAAGGTCGATTTGCATTTGGGGGTGTCTCCTCAGGGTTGTTGGCGGGTGTTAGGTCTGGTTCAGGCCTTGTTGTCATGACGGAGGTTCTGCTCGCGCGCGGCGCGCAGGCTCCAGTCCCATTCCTGCTCTGCGCCGTCTTGCTTTGCTGGCAGCCGTCCCTGGGTGGGGATGACTGCGTGCATGACGCAAAACTCATCAAACGCCGCCTGCGCCATCAGCAACTCAACGAACAGTTCAGGTTCGCCCACCGCAAACTCAAATTCGACCAGTCCGTTGGCGTGCGTTTCGATGATCCGGACGAACTTTTTGGCAGGATTAAAGGGAGTGGTGTGTGGCATGGTGTTGACGGTTTGATGTTTAAGACATTGCAAGTTGTTTGCCAGATATTTCCACTGCGTCTGAAATCTCGGGATTTCAAGGGAAAACCCCTACGGTTCGAATCCTGATTTGCCAGAAATTGGCTGAATCGTGGGTCAAAACAAAAGATTTCAGGGTCTAGGCAGAACTAATTTATATGCATTTTGCTTAAATGAGTAGCCGAAACTGCCTGTAATTTGCTCAAATGAGCAAATTTTTCAAATCTTGGTTTGGCTTTGACGGTAATAATGCAAATATCGAGATTAGTAAAAACCAAACCGGATGTCATCGTGGCAATCAAACTCAAATACCCATCAGACAGTGATTTGCGGCGGCTGCTGCGTTTTGATGCCGATAGCGGCGCGGTCTGGCTTGGTGACCGTCGCGTGGTGCTCACGCACACCGCTGGTCTGGCTGAGCTGCGTGAGGATCTGGTCAACTCGGTGGGCACGGAGCATGCCCGGCGCATCCTGACACGCATGGGCTACGCCAGTGGACTGTGCGATGCTGACCTGGCAAAGAAGTTGCGCCCTAATCTGACGCTGGAAGATGCCTTTATGGTGGGGCCGCAACTGCACATGCTTGAAGGTGCTGCGCGGGTGACCCCAATCAAGCTCAGTATTGATGTGTCGCGCGGCAAGTTCTATGGAGAATTTCGCTGGGATCACTCTTGGGAGGCCTACGCGCATCGGCAAAAATTTGGTCAGGTCGATGCGCCCGCCTGCTGGACGCTGCTGGGCTATGCCAGCGGTTACACCAGTGCCTTTATGGGGCGGCTGATCTTGTTCAAGGAGACCGTTTGCGCTGCTTGCGGCGCAGAGCATTGTCTCATCGTAGGGCGGCCGATTGAGGAGTGGCCCGACGGCGAGGCGCACCGGGTTTATTTTGGCGATGACTCGCTGGTGGCCAAAATGGAGGCGTTGCAGCAGCAGGTCGAGGCGCTCAAGTCAGCTATTGAGCCAGACGCTCCGGTGGGGCGTTTGGTGGGTGCTTCAGAAGCGTTTCGCAAAGCCTATGGCTTGATGGAAAAAGTCGCTCAGACCCAGGTCACGGTGCTGCTGACCGGTGAAACTGGTGTCGGCAAGGAGCGCTTTGCCCGAGCCTTGCATGAACTTTCGCCGCGCCGCGCTGCACCCTTTGTTGCGGTCAACTGTGCTGCGCTTCCTTCTGAGCTGATCGAGGCGGAACTCTTTGGCGTTGAAAAAGGCGCGTTTACCGGTGCCAATGCGTCGCGCAGTGGTCGCTTTGAGCGTGCCGATGGCGGCACGCTGCTGCTTGATGAGGTGGGCGAGCTGCCATTGGCGGCGCAAGCCAAATTGCTGCGCGTGCTGCAGGAGGGCGAGATTGAGCGCGTTGGCGGCGAGACCACGCGCAAGGTCAATGTACGCCTGGTTGCTGCGACCAATGTGGATATGGAACAGGCGGTGCGGGCCGGGCGCTTTCGACGCGACCTGATGTACCGGCTCAATGTCTACCCCATCTGCCTGCCCTCGCTGCGCGAACGCCGCTCTGACATTGCGGCACTGGCGCAAAGTATGTTGGCGCGTTTCTCGGCACAGCACGAAAAACGTGTAGCCGGTTTTGGCGAGCGCGCCATGCAGGCGCTTGAGCAGCACGATTGGCCTGGCAACGTGCGGGAACTTGAAAATCTGGTGGAGCGTGGCGTGATTCTTGCAAGTCACGGCGGCATGATCGAAGTCGAGCATCTTTTTCCCAATCAGCCAGAGGCGGCACCCACCGTCGTGGATGCGCACGGTCAGTTGGCACCGTTGCCAAGTCCCGGCGATGACGATTTGTGTGCGCGTATTCTTGCCAGCGGAAGAACGCTGCAAGAGGTCGAAACAGCTGTGCTGGACTTTGCGGTTGAGCGCGCACGTGGCAACCTGTCTGAAGCGGCACGCCTGCTCGGACTGACGCGGGCGCAAATGGCCTATCGGCAAAAGAGTCGCCACGTCGCTGGCGCGCAAACTTTGGGGTTGATCTGATGAACCTTCACGCGAATCTTGTCAATTTTTATCCTGAACCCGATCAAGCCGCACCGCGCACACTGGTTGAGCGGGCCTATCTGGACCTGCGTCGTGATGTGGTGTGCGGCAAACTGGCACCCGGCGAGCGACTGCGCGTCGAGCATCTGAAGGACCAGTACCAGGTGGGTGCCAGTACGCTGCGCGAAGCACTGTCGATGCTTTTGTCCGATGCCTTGGTAACCAGCGAAGGACAACGCGGTTTTCGCGTTGCATCGATCTCGCTGGCTGACCTGGAGGATGTCACCAACACCCGTGTCAAGCTTGAAACGGATGCCTTGCGCGAATCCATCCGCTACGGAGATGCCAGGTGGGAGGTCGCACTGGTGGCCAGTTATCAACTGTTGACGCAGGCAGAGATCAATCCGGCTGACCCGCAGTCTGGGCTATGGGAGCAGCGCAACAAGGTTTTTCACGAGGCCTTGATCGCTGGTTTCACATCGACCTGGACCAAGTATTTTTTAGCGATTCTTTACCGCCACGGCGAGCGCTACCGCAACATCAACTGGCGTTTGACGGCAGCACACGCCAGTGGACGCGATGTGCATCGCGAGCATGAGGAGATTTTTCGTGCCGCTACTGATCGCCAGGAGGCGCGGGCGGCGCTGGCACTGGAAGCGCACATTCGATTGACCCACGATATTGTTCGGCGACAGGCCCAGCCTGGGTAGGTTCAGAGGTGGAGTCTGTGGTTTAAGGACAAGTTTTAAGCCAGCGCATCCAGCAACTCGGTCTCGATCTCAATCTGGTCGCGGTTGTGCTGCAGCGCAGCACCTTGAATCAAAAAGGTGTCTTCGACGCGCTCGCCCAGCGTGATGATTTTGGCGAGTTGCAAGTCGATCCTGTGGCGCGTCAGCACCAGGGCAATACAGTAAAGCAAGCCGACACGGTCGCTGGCTGAAACATTGAGCAGCCAGCGCTGACCTTTTTCATCCGGTTTAAGTGACACGCGCGGTGTGATCGGAAAGCTCTTGACGCGTCGTGACACGCGGCCCCGGCCCGGCTCTGGCAACGGCCCAGCCTCAGTAAGGACTCGGGCGAGCTCGGACTCAATCATGCTGATGAGTTCACGGTAGTGGTCATTCAGGTCGGCCGCAATGACTTGAAAGGTGTCCAGGGCGTAGCCGTTTTGGGTGGTGTGGATGCGCGCATCCACAATGCTGAAGCTGCTGCGGTCAAAGTAGCCGCAAATCCGCGCAAACAAGTCTGGCTGGTCGGGGGTATAGACCATCACCTGCAAACCTTGGCCTACGGGTGGTGAGCGGCGGGCTCGCACGATGGGTGTCTGCCGGCCCAAATGGCGTGACAGCATGCGGGTGTGCCAGGCAATTTCAACGGCATCGTGACGCATGAAATAACCCACATCGAGCGTGGCCCACAGTGCCTTGTGCGACTCGAAGGGTTGCGTGAGCAGGGCCAACTCGATCAGCGCGTCGCGCTGGCGTTCCTGCACTTCGGTGTGCAGATCGGGCGTGTGGCCGCCTAAAGCGCGCGAGGTGGCGTGGTGCAGGTCTTCAAGCAGCTTGCCCTTCCAGGCGTTCCAGACCTTGGGGCTGGTGCCTCGAATATCCGCCACGGTGAACAGGTACAGCGCGGTCAGGTAACGCTCGCAGCCCATGCGCTTGGCAAAAGCGGCGATCACATCCGGGTCGCCCAGATCAGTTTTTTGCGCAACTTGGCTCATGCTTAAATGCTCACGCACCACAAATTCGATCAACTGCGCATCGTCACGCGCAATACCGTGCTGCTTGCAAAAGCGCCGAGCCTCAAGCGCGCCCAGCGTTGAGTGGTCACCGCCACGGCCTTTGGCGATATCGTGAAACAGCGCTGCAATGTAAAAAATCCAGGGCTTGTCCCAGCCGCTGGCCAGTTGGCTGCAAAACGGGTATTCATGGGCATGCTCAACGATGAAAAAGCGCCGAACATTGCGCAGCACCATCAAAATGTGCTGGTCTACCGTGTAGACATGGAACAAGTCGTGCTGCATTTGCCCGACGATTTTGCGAAATATCCACAGGTAGCGCCCCAGCACCGAAGTCTGGTTCATCAGCCGCATGGCGTGCGTCAGTCCGTTGGGCTGCATCAAAATTTCAAGAAAAGTCTGGCGGTTGACCGGGTCGTTGCGGAACTTGCCATCCATCAAACCTCGGGCGTTGTAGAGCGCTCGCAGCGTGCGCACCGACAAACCCATCAGGCCAACGTGGGTCTGGTAGACCAGAAAAGTTTCCAGAATGGCGTGCGGGTCGCGCTGGTACAGGTCGTCACTGGCCACCTCAACCATGCCGGCCTTGTCAAAAAATCGCGCATTCAAAGGGCGCAGGGCATCGGTCGACGGGTTCAGCCGCTCTTCAATATTCAGCAGCAAAATCTGGTTCAGCTGGGTCACCGCCTTGGCCGCCCAGTAGTAGTGGCGCATCAGCTCCTCGCTGGGGCGCACAAAAGACCGGGGGTCGCTCCGCACATCGGGTGCCTGATAGCCAAATGAATGGGCCACGCTGGTTTGCAAGTCGAATACCAGGCGGTCTTCACGCCGGCCGGCCAACAGGTGCAGTCGCGCGCGAATCAGGTGCAGCATGGCCTCGTTGTGCTTGATCTGTTTGATCTCGAACGCACTGGCCAGCCCGGCTTTGGCCAAGGCATTCCAGTCGCTGCCAAAGCCCGCTGCCTTGGCAACCCACAAAATCACCTGCAGATCGCGCAAGCCACCGGGGGACTCTTTGCAGTTGGGCTCCAGCGCGTAGGGCGTGTCTTCAAACTTGTTGTGACGCTGGTGCATTTCCAGCGTTTTGGCGACAAAAAATGCTTTGGGGTCGAGCTCGGCAAAAAAACTTTTCTGAAAGCGGGCAAACAGGTCTTTACAGCCAACGATCAGGCGCGCTTCGAGCAAAGAGGTTTGCACGGTCACGTCTTTTTCGGCCTCATTGAGGCATTCAGCCAGGCTGCGCACGCTAGAGCCAATCTCCAGACCGGCATCCCAACAACTGCCAATGAAACCTTCAATCTGCGCTTTCAGGGCTGTATCGTGATCCGGCGATTGGTCGTCTGGCAGCAACACCAGCACATCCACATCCGAGTGGGGAAACAGCTCGGTTCGGCCAAAACCACCCACCGCGACCAACGCAAAGTCGGGCGTGAAACCGGCGCGTTGCCACAGGTGTTCAAGCGCGGCATCGGCCAATCTGGACAAGGCCCGCAAAGCGGTGTTGACACCGCGGGTGGCGGCACCGCTGTTGGCCAGCGATGTCAACAGCGCCGCTTTGTCGGCACGGTACTGGCTGCGCAGGGCGCTCAGGTCGGCCAGGTCGGTCATGGTGACACAAAGGCCGGAATGGCCGGGCTATTGGCAGACAGCGTCAGCACCTCATAACCTGTGGGCGTGACCAGCACAGTGTGTTCCCACTGCGCCGACAGAGAGCGGTCTTTGGTAACGATGGTCCAGCCGTCGCCCATTTCCTTGATCTCTTTGCGTCCGGTGTTGAGCATGGGTTCGATCGTGATCGTCATGCCGGCCTTGAGCTGGTCGAGCGTGCCGGGCTTGCCATAGTGCAGCACCTGCGGGTCTTCATGGAATTTCTGGCCAATACCGTGGCCGCAAAACTCGCGCACCACGCTCAGGCCCTGGTTTTCAGCAAAGGTTTGAATGGCGTGGCCAATGTCGCCCAGGTAGGCACCTTCGCGCACTTGTCTGATGCCCTTCCACATGGCCTCATAGGTCAGGTTGCACAGTCTTTTGGCCGCCACCGAGACATCGCCCACCAGGTACATGCGGCTTGAGTCGCCATGCCAGCCGTTTTTGATGATGGTCACATCCACATTGACGATGTCGCCTTTTTTCAGCGGCTTGTCGTTGGGAATGCCGTGGCAGACCTGGTGGTTGATGGAGGTGCAAATTGCCTTTGGGTAGGGGATGTGGCCACCGGGGGCGTAGTTCAGCGGGGCCGATATGGCACCTTGCACCTGGGTGGTGTAGTCGTCGGCCAGACGGTCGATTTCGTTGGTGGTGATGCCGGGTTTGATGAAAGGAGCCAGATAGTCCAGCAGTTCCGCGGCCAGTCGGCCCGCCACGCGCATGCCGGCAATACCTTCTGAGTCTTTGATGGTGATAGTCATGGGGCCGGATTATCCCATTGGTGTTTTGCGCCTGTGCAGGGCGCGGTCATTGGTGTTGAAGTCAGCACTTTGAGCCGGGGCAGTGCGGCGTGGGGCCTGCTGTGACAGGTAAAATTTGGCCGCTTTGTGCCTTGCCCACCGGCTGCGCGCTTTCAACGCCTATTTTCAATTTCGTCAGCTCCTCACCAGGCCCCCACCGTGACCCTGCACATCTCCCAATTCGAGGGCGCCAGCGCTCTCAGCGCGTTTCGTGTTCAACAACTGTTGCCCAGCCTGCAAGCCGTACATGGCAAGATCAGCGGCATTGCCGCCCGATTTGTCCATTTGGTGGCCTCGACGGACGAGCCAACGCCGGCGTTACAAGACCAACTGGCCGCGCTGTTGACCTATGGCGAGCCCTACGACGGCCCGGCTGATGGGGTGTTGATTGTGGTGACACCCCGCTTTGGCACGGTGTCGCCGTGGGCATCCAAGGCCACTGACATTGCGCACAACTGCGGTCTGGCGGTGCGCCGCGTCGAGCGCATCGTGGCGTACCGCATCACGCTCAACAGCGGTCTGTTGTCACGGCCTAGCTTGAGCCCTGAGCAGTTGGCGCAAATAGCCGACTTGCTGCACGACCGCATGACCGAAAGTGCCATGTTTGACCGCGCTGCAGCACGCAACCTGTTTGACGCGCTGCCCGCCGCCCCGATGGCACATGTCGATGTGTTGCAGGGTGGCAAAGCTGCTTTGCTGGCCGCCAATACCGAGTTTGGCCTGGCCCTGGCCGCCGATGAAATTGATTACCTGGTGCAGGCCTTTACCCAGTTGCAGCGCAACCCCACTGATGTGGAGTTGATGATGTTCGCTCAGGCCAACAGCGAGCACTGCCGCCACAAGATTTTTAACGCCGAGTTCAGCATTGACGGCATCGCGCAGCCCAACAGCCTGTTTGGCATGATTCGCCACACGCACCAGACCAACCCGCAGCACATGCTGGTGGCGTACTCTGACAACGCGTCGGTGATGGCTGGCACGCGGGTCGAGCGATTTAGTGCCAAATCGGCCTCTAGCCCAGACAGAATATGCGCACCTAGCTATGAAAAACAGAGCGCATTGCAGCATATCCTGATGAAGGTGGAAACCCACAACCACCCCACAGCGATCTCGCCTTTTCCCGGTGCCGCCACCGGTGCCGGCGGTGAAATTCGCGACGAAGGCGCCACCGGCCGTGGCTCCAAGCCCAAAGCCGGCCTGACCGGTTTCACCGTGTCCAAAATTAATTGGGGTCAGATAACGATTAATTCCGATCCGTCATTGCGAGGAGCGCCAGCGACGCGGCAATCCATGCATTCAGAGAGCACTGTATTGCCACGCTCCGCTCGCAATGACGAGTTGAACTCCCCCGAATCGTCATTGCGAGGAGCGCCAGCGACGCGGCAATCCATGAACCCAGAAGGCATGGATCGCCACGCTGCGCTCGCGATGACGGGCGCTTTGTGCGGCTTAGAGGCTTACGGCAAGCCGGGTCACATTGCCAGCCCGCTGCAGATCATGACCGAGGGGCCGCTGGGTGGGGCGGCGTTCAACAATGAGTTTGGCCGACCCAACTTGCTGGGTTACTTTCGGGAATACGAGCAAAGCCTGAGCTACACCGTCAAAGATGCTGCCGGCCAGCCACAGGTGCAGACCGAGCAGCGCGGTTACCACAAGCCCATCATGCTGGCCGGTGGCCTGGGCGTGATTGACGCGAGCCAGACGCACAAGATCGAGTTTCCGGCGGGTAGCCTGTTGATTCAGCTCGGTGGCCCCGGCATGCGCATCGGCATGGGCGGCAGCGCGGCGAGTTCCATGACCACCGGGGCCAATGCGGCGCACCTGGACTTTGATTCGGTGCAACGTGGCAACCCCGAAATTCAGCGCCGCGCGCAAGAGGTCATCAACCAATGCTGGCTGCTGGGCGCGGGCGATGGCAGCCTGCGCAGTGGCAACCCGATTTTGGCGATTCACGATGTTGGTGCCGGGGGCTTGAGCAACGCCTTCCCGGAATTGACCAACGATGCGCAGCGTGGCGCGCTGTTTGACTTGCGCTCGGTGCCACTTGAAGAATCGGGTCTGGCCCCCAAGGAAATCTGGAGCAACGAAAGCCAGGAGCGCTACGTGCTGGCCATCGCACCCGAATCACTGGCTATTTTTAAAGCCCTGTGCGAGCGCGAGCGCTGCCCGTTTGCCGTGGTCGGTGTGGCCACACAGGCTCGTGACCTGATCGTTGGCGCTGTCGACCTGGCCGCGGCCCAAGTGGCAAGCGGCGCTGAGGCCGACTTGCCCGTCAACATGCCGATGAATGTGCTGCTGGGCAAGCCGCCCAAAATGCAGCGCGATGTGCAAACCGTCACCCGCACCTTCGCACCGATCAATTTGAAAGATGTGACGCTGCAACAAGCCGCCATCGACGTGCTGTCGCACCCCACGGTGGCCTCCAAACGGTTTTTGATCACCATCGGCGACCGCAGCGTAGGTGGTTTGACGCACCGCGACCAGATGGTTGGCCCCTGGCAAGTGCCGGTAGCCGACTGTGCCGTGACGCTGGCCGACTTCAAGGGCTTTGCCGGTGAAGTCATGGCGATTGGCGAACGCACCCCGCTGGCCAGCGTCAACGCACCGGCCTCAGGGCGCATGGCGGTGGCCGAGGCCATTACCAATTTGCTGGCGGCACCTATCGAGCTTGATCGCGTCAAGCTGTCGGCCAACTGGATGGCGGCGTGCGGCGAGCCCGGCGAAGACGCGGCGCTGTACGAAACCGTCAAAGCGGTTGGGCTGGAACTGTGCCCGGCTTTGGGCATTTCCATCCCCGTGGGCAAGGATTCCCTGTCCATGCGCACGCAATGGCGCGATGCGGCCACGGGCGATGCCAAAAAAGTCACTTCGCCGGTGTCGCTGATCGTCACCGCTTTTGCCTGCATCGACGACGTGCGCGCCACGCTGACACCGCAACTCAACGCCACCGAAGACACCTCGCTGATTCTGGTTGACCTGGGTCGTGGCCAGATGCGCATGGGTGCCAGCATCCTGGCGCAGACCTTGGGCCAAATGGGCGATAGCGTGCCCGACCTCGATCACCCGCAAGACCTGGTCAATCTGGTCAAGGCGGTCAACGCTTTGCGTGCCAACGGGCACATTCTGGCCTACCACGACCGCAGCGACGGCGGCTTGTTTGCCGCAGCGTGTGAGATGGCCTTTGCCGGGCATGTGGGCGTGGCGCTCAATGTGGATTTGCTGGTGACCGAAGGCGATGGCATTTCGGACAGCCGCATGGACGTGGGCGACAGCAAAAACTGGACCGGCCAGGTCAGTGGTCGCCGCACTGACTTGACCCTGCAAGCCCTGTTCAACGAAGAACTCGGCGTGCTGCTGCAAGTGCGCACCGCGCATCGCAATGCTGTCATGCAAACCCTGCGTGAGCACAGCTTGGGCCAGCACAGCCATGTGGTGGGCAAAACCCGCCCGGCAGACTCGCAGATACAGGTGGGCGTGGGTGAAGTCCAGGTGTGGCGCGATGCCAAGAGTATCTTCAGCGCCAAACTGTCTGACCTGCACCAAGTGTGGGACACCACGAGCTGGAAGATTTGCAAAGCGCGCGACAACCCGGCCTGCGCCGATGCCGAGCACGCCGCCGCGGGTGCCCCCAATGACCCGGGCATGCATCTGAAGCTGGTTCACGCCAACCAAGCCGCACCCGTCATTGCGAGCCAAGCCGCACCCGTCATTGCGAGTGAAGCCGCACCCGTCATTGCGAGCCAAGCCGCACCCGTCATTGCGAGCGAAGCGCGGCAATCCATGGCTTCTTTTGCATCAAATCAGCCTCTAGCCCACGTAGAACAAGCGCAAGCAGCTATTAATTCAGTAGCGATCAATGAAAGCCCGGCGCTGCTGCTGTCGCGCCCAAAAGTGGCCGTGCTGCGTGAGCAGGGTGTCAACTCACACATCGAGATGGCCTACGCCTTCACGCAAGCCGGCTTTGAAGCCTTTGACGTGCACATGACCGACCTGCAAAGCGGACGCGCCAATCTGGCTGATTTCAAAGGCGTGGTGGCCTGCGGCGGCTTCTCTTACGGCGACACGCTCGGGGCCGGCATCGGCTGGGCGCGCTCCATCACCTTTAACCCGGTGCTGGCAGACCAGTTCAAGGCCTTCTTCGCGCGCCAGGACACCTTTGGCCTGGGCGTGTGCAATGGCTGCCAAATGTTTGCCGAGTTGGCCGACATCATTCCTGGTGCACAAGATTGGCCGCGCTTCACCACCAACCAGAGCGAGCGTTTCGAGGCGCGCCTTTCCATGGTCGAGGTGCTGGAGTCGCCCTCGTTGTTCTTTGCAGGCATGGCGGGCAGCCGCCTGCCAATTGCCGTAGCGCACGGCGAGGGCTACGCCAACTTCAAGCACCGGGGCAATGCGGCCAAAGCCATTGCCGCCATGCGTTTCACCGACAACCATGGCGCGGCAACTGAGGCCTATCCGTTCAACCCGAATGGCAGCCCCGGCGGCCTGACGGCCGTGGCCACCCTGGATGGCCGCTTCACCGCCATGATGCCGCACCCCGAGCGGGTGTTTCGCAACATCCAGATGAGTTGGACCGATGGCGACAAGAGTGCGTTGAGCCCGTGGATGCAGCTGTGGCACAACGCCCGCAAGTGGGTGAACTAGATATCCACACCGAAAGGAAAATCCTGAACCACGCCGAATTGGTCTTCTCCCGCCTACAAAAACTCCCTGAGTCGGTGTGCGCTGAGGTGTTTGATTTCCTCCAGTTTTTGGAGCAAAAAAGTCACGCCAGTCAACCCGCAACCGCGCGTCCCTGGTACTGCGCAGGGGCAAATCCAGATCGCCGATGACTTTAATGCGCCGCTCAGTGACTTCGGTGGTCATCAATGAACCTGTTGCTTGATACCCATGTTTTCCTGTGGTGGATAGACGGCACACCTATGCCACAGGCCACGATGGATGCCATTAGTAATCCTGACAACGCGGTCTGGCTCAGCGCAGCCAGTGCGTGGGAGATCACTATAAAAGCCAGTCTGGGCAAGTTGCAAGTGCCAGGCCGCACGATTTATTAGGAACAGCGTGTGAAAAATGCATTTGGCTGGTTACCAATTGACATTGGTGCAATGGATTTGTTGCAAGACTGTGGCCCTTTCACCAACGTGATCCCTTTGACCGACTGCTCACAGCACAAGCTATTTCATTGGGCTATACATTGGAGAGTGTCGATGCTGCCATGGAACTGTATCCCGTCAATAAACTTTGGTGCTAGCCATTGCGGGTGAAAATGCGCCAACGTGAATGGGTGGGGATAACTAAATAAGGACATTGAATGAAAATATTGCTGGTGGACGATGCCCGCACGGTGCTCATGGTGATGACCTCGCGGCTGGCCAGTTATGGCCATGACGTGGTGCACGCGGCCAACGGGCAGGCTGCAGTTGAGGCTTTTGCGGTGCAGGCACCTGACCTGGTGCTGATGGACATTGAAATGCCGGTGATGAACGGCTTTGAGGCCACCAACCGCATCCGCGCTTTTGAGGCTACCCAACAATGGGCCTGGACCCCGATCATTTTTTTGACATCCTCGGACACGGTTGAAAACCTGGTGACCGCCATTGAAGCGGGTGGCGACGATTTCATGAGCAAGTTTGCGCCCGAGCCGGTGCTCAATGCCAAGATGAAGGCCATGAGCCGCATTGCCACGCTGCGCTGCAGCCTGTCGTAAGCCAACCAGAAGCTACAAGACCTGGCCAGTCAGGACGGGCTGACCGGCTTGTGCAACCGCCGCAGCTTTGACGTGCGGGCTGACCATTTGTGGGCACAGGCCGTAACGCAAAAACTGGCGTTTGGCCTGTTGATGCTTGACATTGACAACTTCAAGAAATACAACGACCACTATGGTCACCAGTCGGGCGACGACTGCCTGCGCAGTGTGGCCCATGCCATTGACGAGGCCACCCGCCAGGCCAATACGCAGGGTCAAACCCAAGGTGCGTTTGCCGCCCGTTATGGCGGTGAAGAATTTGCGGTGATCGTGCCCAACGCTACGGCGCAGTCGGTGCTTGCATTGGCCACCAGCATCGTTCATACCGTCAGCAGCCTGGCTATCGCCCATGAAAAAAATGAAGCCTGGGGCATCGTCACCATTTCAGTTGGAGGTGCGCTGCAATTGCCTGCAAGCGGCGAACTGATAAACGCCTTTCGGCAAGCCGACGCAAGGCTGTACCAAGCTAAGCAACAGGGGCGCAACCGGGCGGTGACGCAGGGCTGACGACAGGGCTGACGACAGGGCTGACGACAGGGCGGTTGGTGCCCTGAAAGTCAGTGGCCAAACTCCTGCTGGGGCCGGGTCTTGTGAAACGTGATCGGGCTGCCTTGCTGCGCGGTTTTCAGCTCTTGGCGGGACTGGTTGGCAATCGACGTTTTCATCTTGCCCACCACATGCATCTCGCAGGGTTTGCAGTCAAAACGCAGCGTCAATTTTTCTTTGCCATTGATGAGCTGCAGCGGTTCTGCCTTGACGAATCCCTGTACGCCGGTGACACCCTTGGCCTGTTTCGGGCACAGGCTGAGTGAAAAGCGCACGCAGTGCTTGGTGATCATCAGGCTGACTTCGCCCAATTCCTTGATGGCTTCATAGGCCGGCGCAATCACCTTGACACCGTGGCGGGCGTAGAAGTCGTGCGCCGGTTTGTTGAACACATTGGCCAGGTAGCTCAAGCTGTCATCGGGGTAGGGCGCGGGTGGCGCTACCGGCAGGGCGCGTGGCAGGCGGGTGAAGGCTTTGGTGCGGGCGGCCTCCAGCCCGTCGACCGCTTCGCGGCGCAGCGCATTGAGCAGTGAGCTCGGCAAAATTGCCTCAAATTGGGCTGTAGCCCAGGTAATATCTACGTCAGTAGCTATAAAAATAGTAGTACCCAGGCGGCTCAGTTGCAGGCCAATCTGCTCGGCTGCGGCTTGCGCATCATGGGTTGGTTGGCGCTTGCTGGCCGCAAACGGCTGCTGCACCGTGGCACTCAGACCGTCTTCGTCGGTCAGGGTCAGCTGCACTGATTCGGGCAGCACCGCCAACGTGGCCCACAGGCCAATGCGCCGGTCGCTGGATTTTTTGTCCAGCCCGCGTAGCCAGTCCACATCACGGTTGCGGTTGACCTCCACACCCTTGCGCAAGTCCTTGAGTGTGGCCAGCGCATCTTTGGGGAACACGCGCCACAGGCCTTTTTTGGCGCTGATCAACTCGGCCCGGTTGATGGCCAGACCGACCAGCTCTTTTTGCAGGTCGTAGTAACACAGACCGTCGCCGTTGTGCAGTTGCAGGGCGCGGTCGGTGATGATGAGCTCGACCCAGTTGGGGCCAAGTTGCACCACATGGCCGATCGGCAAACCCGGGTTTTTGGGGGTGTCAAAGGCACCAATATCGTCCTGGCGGCCCTGCACAAAATAGTCGGTGAACTCGCGGTTGAAGTTCTGATTCGGGTCGGGCGTGAAGGTAAACGTTGTGTGGCCGCTGCTGGCGCGCGCCAGTGGGTCGCCAGAGCTTTGGCGCTCTTCAATTACGGCATCGAGCAGCAAGCGGTAGTGGGCAGTGATGTTTTTCACATAGGCCATGTCCTTGTAACGGCCTTCGATCTTGAAGCTGCGAATACCCGCGTCGACCAGCGCGGCGATATTGGCGCTCTGGTTGTTGTCTTTCATGCTGAGCACATGCTTGTCGTGGGCCACAAAGCGGCCCTTGTCGTCCATCACCTGGTAGGGCAGGCGGCAGGCCTGGCTGCATTCGCCCCGGTTGGCGCTGCGCCCGGTGTGGGCCGCGCTGATGTAACACTGACCGCTGTAGGCCACGCACAGTGCGCCGTGCACAAAAAACTCCAGCGTGCATTGCTCAGGGGTGGTGGCGGCCCGGATGGCGGCGATTTGTGCCAGCGTCAATTCGCGTGCCAGCACAATTTGCGAAAGTCCGACATCCTGCAAAAAGCGTGCTTTCTCAGGCGTGCGAATGTCAGTCTGGGTGCTGGCGTGCAGCTGGATCGGTGGCAAATCCAACTCCAGCAAGCCCATGTCCTGAATGATCAGCGCGTCCACCCCTGCGTCATACAACTGCCAGACCAGCTTGCGCGCGGGCTCCAACTCGTCGTCACGCAAAATGGTGTTGAGGGTGACAAAAATGCGGCTGTTGAAGCGGTGCGCATGCTCGACCAGCCTTGCGATCTCCAGCACGCTGTTGTCGGCACTGGCGCGTGCGCCAAAACCGGGCCCGCCAATGTAGACCGCATCAGCGCCGTGGTTGACGGCTTCGATGCCGATGGACGCATCGCGCGCCGGGGCTAACAGTTCGAGCTGGTGGGGTAGGAGTGACATGGGGGGCGATTATCCGGCAATGCCCCGCGGGCTGCTGCTGCTGCCTCTTTACACTTGCCCGCATGAAGCAACACCGATTTGACGCACTCGATGCCCTGCGCGGGCTGGCCATGGTCTGGATGACGCTGTTTCACTTTGCTTTTGACCTGAACCATTTTGGTTTCATGGCGCAGGACTTTTACCATGACCCGCTCTGGACCTGGCAGCGCACGATGATCGTCAGCCTGTTTTTGCTCTGTGCGGGTGCTGGTCAGGCGATTGCGCTGGCGCAGGGTCAAAGCTGGCAACGCTTTTGGCAACGCTGGCGGCTGGTGGCGGGGTGCGCCTTGCTGGTGTCGCTGGGCTCCTGGCTGATGTACCCCAAGACGTTTATTTATTTTGGTGTGTTGCACGGCATGGCGCTGATGCTGATGGTGGTGCGCCTGACAGCCCATTGGGGTGGCTGGCTGTGGCCGCTGGGGGCGTTGGCAGTTGCTTCTAAATTTATAGCTGCTTACGCAATGAATACCTGGGCTACAGGTCAATTTGTTTCATTTTTTAATGCTCCGGTACTGAATTGGCTTGGCTGGATCACGCAAAAGCCCATCACCGAAGATTACGTGCCGCTGTTTCCCTGGCTGGGCGTGATGTGGTGGGGCGCGGCCGCTGGCGGCTGGCTGCTGCGCCAGCGTCGACTGGAGCGCTTGACGCTGCCCCCGCAACTCAAACCCCTGGCCTGGCTGGGCCGCTGGAGCCTGAGCTACTACATGCTGCACCAGCCGGTGCTGATGGCTGGCTTGGCGGGCTTGAGTTGGTTGGTCAAGTAGACGGATGTGCAATGACCTTGAGTGTCATTCGTTTTTACGTTCTTGGCGAACACCACATTCAGTGTGACCAAACCAGACAGCTGCACCGACTTGCCAAATGGATTCCGTGCGGATCAGATAGTCTGAACTTTAAACTTTCTGATGCATGTAGGCAAAATTTGCTTTTTTCAGGAATACGACTGGCACTCGCACTGTCACTTGTAGGAGCGGCGGCAGCCGCGAATTCGGGCTTGCCAGCCCTCCCACAAAGTACCGCGAATTCGGGCTTGCCAGCCCTCCCACAAAGTATCGCGAATTCGGGCTTGCCAGCCCTCCCACAAAGTATCGCGAATTCGGGCTTGCCAGCCCTCCCACAAAGTAACAACCAGGCTTTCACCTTGCCAAATGGATTTCGGGCGGATCAGGAAGTCTGAAATTTGTGAAGCAGGCCCAAGAGCCGGCCTGCGTGCTGGCTGACGAGCCGACCGGCAACCTCGACCGTTCGACCGCTGACGGCGTGTTCCAGTTGATGCTCAAGCTTGCCCGGGAGCATGGC
>JBBQLQ010000043.1:0-22097 GCA_038328055.1 Burkholderiales bacterium | reverse complement strand
CGTTTTTTGCTCGGCGCTGATACGAGCCTCCAGTCGTGCACCGCGGGTTTTGGCAGAAAAATTTTGACTGGCTTGCATAAATATCTCCGAATTAGAAAAAATTGGGCGGCCAAACTGTACGCCGACTGTCCGTACTATTTTAAACCGTCACCTGTCCGTTGTGACCGATCACCACGCTCAGGCCACCAAGCGGCTACGCATCGCTCCCATCAGCCGCAACAAGCTGCACCTGGTACGCCGCCAGCCGCGCATCAAAGTCGGCCAGCCACTGGGCATCCACATAGGCTTTGAGGATGCGGCGCACTTCAAAACTGGGCGACTGCGCTTTGCCGGATTGGGCTTTGAGGCGGCGCACAAAACCCAGTTCGATGATTTTGTTGAGCTGGGTTTCCACCTGATCCATGAGGCGCGACTCGTTGGAGCCTGCTGGCATGAACACGCGCAGCAACTCTGCGACTTGCTCCAGCGACAAAATCAGCCGCGTGTCACCGCCGCTTGCGTCAAATTCAGCCAGCTTTTTGCGCAGCAGTGCCAGCAGCAAACTGACTTGAAACGTCAAGGGGCGGCGCGCCACCAGGCGCGGCAATTTGGTCGCAGCGTCATCGGCCTCAGGGCGGGCGCGCAAAAAGGCATAGCCCTCAGACTCATCCAGCACCAGCTCAAGCGCCAGCACCGCCACGTAGTCGCGCACCCGGGCTTGCAGATTGAGCAGTGCCTGCCACTGCGCGCCGTCTTCATCGCGGTAAAGCACACCTTTGAGCAGCGGAATCACCAGCGTGGTCAGGTCGTGCGCGGGTGGGGGCGGCGCTGTTTCTGCATCTGTATCTGGTGAGAGGTCAGCGTCCCGCCTGGCGATTTGGTCTGTTGGCGAGGTTGGCGGGATTTGCCGGTGAGGGCCAGCGTCTGGCTTTGACGGCAATAAATCGGGATCGTCAAATAAATCAGCAGATTGCATGCTCAATGCCTCACAAAAATCACGCGCGGCAGGCTGGCCTGGCGCATCACGGGAACTGACTCGCCTGGCTCGTCTGCCGCGTCAGGGTCGGCCACTTGCCACTGCACGGTCTCTTGCACAGAGTCATCCACCAGGGTGTCGCTCGACTCGCTGGCCAGTTGCAAGTAGGCAACCAGTTCACTCAAGCCCTGTTGCAGCGGATGCGCGCTGAGCACCTCGGCCAGACTGACCTGCTTGCGCTGTTGCAGCATCTGGCGCACCTGCGCTGCCAACTGCGCTTTGTCGATGCGCGTCTGCTGAAACAGCGCTGAGGCATCCAGGTCTTCATCACCGGCTTGCAGCGCCTGGTTGTCGAGCACCAGTTTGATCGGCGGGCTGTACAGCGGGCGCTCCATGGGCAGTTCGATGCTGGCACCAATCTCGTCGATAGCCCCAAAATCGCCTTTGGGCAAATTGGCGCGCAGCGCCAGCGTGCGGGCTTCCAGGCTGTGCAAAATGTCCATGATGCGGCGGTTTTCCAGCCAGGCTTGGTCGTCCAGAAAACGCCGCAATTGCTGCGACAACAAGGCCACCGTGGCCTGGGCGTGTTCGCCGGCTTCGAGCCAGTCGTAATGCACGCGCTTCAAACGCGGGTCGGGCTCAAGCGCTGCGACCGGCTTCAATGCCAGCACCTGTTCCAGCAATTGCGTCAGCTCGTCCTGGCGCTGTTGCGACATCAAAAAATCCCAAAACGCGCGAAAGCTTTTGCCTTGGTCGGATTCGGCAATCGCATCACGTTCGCCCATGATCTGCTGCAGCAGCGCGCCTTTGGCACCGTTCCACAGCGCAATGCGTTCGCGCACGGTGCGGTCCAGCGCGCGAAAGTTGTGTTCCACCTCCCGAAAATCCGTCAGCAGCTCGCGCGCAAGGGCGGTGAAGTGCAAAAAGCGTTCGCGCAAAGCGGTGTCGTCCAGCAGCGGCATGTCACCCGCTGCCACCCGTGCGATCTCAGTATCAATCGCATCACGGCGTTTGTGCAGTTCCGCCAGGCGCAGCTGCGGATCGGTTTCACTGCCCTGCTGCATTTGCTTGAGCAGATCAAACAGGGTCAGCAAACGCGACTCGGTGCCAACAAAGGCCCGCTGCGTCAAGGTACCGAGCCAGGCCAGCGCACGCTCGGTGGCGGGTGTCAGGTCAAAGTGAACTTCGTCGCTACCGGCTGGGTAAAACTTGCGCAGCCAGCCCTTGTCATTGGCGGCCCAGTCGTTCAGATACTCATGGGCACTTTTGGGAAAAGCCTGCTCGCCCAACTGCTCACGCAAGCCATATAACGTGTCTTCCAGCGCCTCCACCAAATCCGACTGCGCCATCACGCGCACATTGGGTGCCACAAACACCCGTTGCAAAAAGCTGGCAATCAGCGGCGCATGGTCGGCCACCAGCAGCCGCCAGGCCGGGTGCTGGCGACGCAGGGCATCGAGGGTGGCGTAGTCGAGATTCATGAATTTAATTGGGGTCAGATAACGATTAATTTGGCAGCGCGACCCACTGTTTATTCAGCGCATGAATGCTGATGCGTGAATCGAACACGGCCTCCAGCGCACGGTGGGTTGGCGCAGCGGCACACGCGCCCTGATGCGTCACGCGGCCATTGGCCATGATGACCATGTCATCGGCATGCAGTGCCATCGAGATTTCATGCAGCACGCTAACCACCGTTTTACCCTCGGCAATCAAGTCGTGCACCATGGCCAGCCAGTCGGCCTGGTGTGGTGGATCCAGGTTGGCCAGCGGCTCATCCATCAGCAGCACCTGCGCCTGCACCGCCAGCGCGCGCGCCAGCAAGACGCGCTGACGCTCCCCGCCCGACAAAACGCCCAGCGTGCGCCCGCGCCACTGCCAGGCTTGGGTAGCACGCAAGGCTTTTTCAACCGCGGCGTGATCGGCCTCACTCGGTGCGGCCAACCAAGGCTGGTGCGGCAGGCGGCCCAGCATGGCCACGTCCCACACCGTCAAATCATCGCCGGTGGTTTCGTTTTGACCCAGCCAGGCCAGTTGCCGGGCGCGCTGCTTGATGGGAATCGTGGCCATCGGCTGGCCCAGCAAGCTGACGCTGCCGGTGTAGGGCAGCAAGCCCGCCAGCACCTTCAGCAGGGTCGATTTGCCGGCACCGTTGGGCCCGACGATGCTGCTCCAGCGGCCCGCTGGCAAGCTCAGGTCAATGTCATGCAATATCTGAACATTTCCGAGGCTAGCCCTTATAGAACTTGCGCTAATAGCTACTGAATTCATAGTGACATATAACCATCAGGCGTGTGTTTACGTGCACTCAAAATCACGAAATCAGCCTTCCCGGCTGCCGCCGCTCCTACAGGGTTGGTCTGTTCGCGAGGATAGGGGAGCGGCGCAAGCCGCGAATGCGCTGGATGTTTCACGTTAAACCCGATCGCGTGCTGCGGTGCATCAGCCACAGCAGGTAGCCACCGCCGAGCACGGCCGTCAGCACGCCCACTGGCAACTCCTGCGGAGCCATCAGGCCACGGGCCAGCACGTCGGCCCCCATCAGCAGCACGCCGCCCATCAGGCTGGACAAGCCAATCAACCGGCGGTGCGTGGTTTTGACGACCGAACGCACCAGGTGCGGTGCGGCCAGCCCGACAAACGCGATCAGCCCGGTTTGCGCGACCGCCGTGCCGGTGGCCAGCGCCAACACGGCCACCAGCGCCACACGCATCTGCGTCAAGGGCAGCCCCAGACTGGCAGCCGTGGCCTCGCCCAGACTCAAACCATCCAGCACATGGCTGAGCAAGCCCGCCACCGTCACGCAAACCAGCCACACCGCCACCATCAGCAGCCACGATACCCAGCCGACAAATCCGGTACTGCCCAGCATGAAAGCCTGCATCGACTGCATCACATCGGGCTCCATCAGCATCACCAGCGAGGTCAGCGCGCCCAGCACGACGCCGACAATGACACCGGCCAGCAGCAGCCGCAGCGTGTGCTGCACGCCGCGCGCCAGCAGCAGGGTCAAGAGCACAGCCAGCACAGCCCCGACAAAAGCCGCACCGGTCAGTCCCACGCGCACCAGCCATTCAGTGGCAAACGGTGACACGCCAAACAGCACCAGGGCCAGCGCAACACCGAGCGACGCACCCGAGGCGCTGCCCAGCAAATACGGATCGGCCAGCGGGTTGCGAAACAAGCCCTGCGCGACGGCACCGGCCAAGCCTAGCAAGGCACCGGCAGCCCAGGCGCCCAGCGTGCGCGGCAGGCGAATGTCCCAGACGATCTGCATCGCCACCGGGTCGCTGAACGCCTTGATGACGCTCTCGAAACCGGTGCTACCGACGCTGGCACCCAACAACACCAGCAAGGTGCCTAGCCCCAGCAGGCCCATCAGCAAAGCGGCAGCGCGGCGTTGACCGAGGTGGATGTCGGTCATGTCGAGGCTCCGGCAGTTGTCAGGCCATTAATTGGGGTCAGACCCCGATTCTTCTGCAGACTCCCATTCATCCGTCGTGTTTGTTTTCCCGCTGCGCGAAAGCAGTTGCTTAAGCCGACCTTCCCCCCGCCTATCTCCCCCGGTGGCAGCTTTCCCCCACTCTCACCCGCCGGGCGAGAGTGGGGCGGGGGGGAGTGAGTGGGGAAAAGCTCGGGTGTGACGCAGTCAGAAAGACCCGCCCCTAAAACCGAATTTCTCAAATGAATTGGCGTTTGAATTGGGGTCAGACCCGAATTCACGCAATTCAGCAGGGGCATCGCGATCACTTCACAACCCTCTGCAAACACTGCGCCATCAGACGTGCTCCCTCGGCCATACGGGGGCCGGGGCGCACCAGCATGTCGGACTGCGCCGGGGTAAAAATACACAGGTGCTTGCGCTGTATGGCGCGGATGTTGTCCCAGCCCGGGCGGCCCTCCAAACCGGCAAAGTTCATGTCGCCCACCATGATCACATCCGGATTGGCCCGCACCACAAACTCGGGGTTGAGCATCGGAAACGGCCCCAGACTGGCGGGCACAATGTTTTTGGCACCCAAGCGGCTCAGGGTTTCGCCAATGAACGATGCCTCGCCCGCCGCATAAGGCGCACGGTTGACCTCAAAATAAACGCGGGTCGTCTTCACACGCTCAGGCAGCGACTGCGCGGTGGCCGACAGGCTGGCATCAATGGCTTGCCAGACCCGCTGGGCATTGTTCACGCCCAACAGCTGACCAACTTTGTCCAGCACACGCTTCACGTCGGCGTGGCTTTTGGGCTCCAGCGCCACCACATTCAGGCCCAGCGCAGTCAGCCGCTCGCCAACGCGCGAGGACGTGGCGATCAGCACCAGATCAGGCTTGAGGGCCACGATGGCCTCGATGTTGGGGTCGAGCCCGCCACCGACTTGCGGCAGTTTTTGCACACTGGCCGGGTAATTGGAATAACGGTCCACGCCCACCAGGCGCTGGCAGGCCCCAAGTTCGCAGACGGTTTCGGTCAGCGACGGCAGCAAGCTGACGATGCGCTGCGGCGATTGCTTGAGGTCAACGACCACACCGCGGTCATCGGTGACCTGCAGCGCGTGGGCGGCGGTGGCGCTCAGCAGGGCACTGGCAGCGGCCAGGCAGACCCTTCGCAGCCCCGTCGTCGCGCGGCGCCACTTATTCAATAGGGTGCATATCCCCTTTTCCGTCATTGTGAGCGCAGCGCGGCACTCCATGGCCCCTGGATTGCCACGCTGCGCTCGCAATGACGGCATGGTCACGGTAATCTTCACTCGACATCCCTCAAAGTCAGCGGCAAACCCGCCGCCATCAGCGTCACACGCTCGCACTGTGCCGCCAACGATGCGATGCTCCTGCCCCAGCAGGTAAAGCCACTCGGTGGTTTCCTCGGTCATGCAGACGATGCGCTGCGGGCCCAGTGGACTCGCGTCTGGCATCAGGCACAAGGTAGAGGCGACCGCAGGTGACAGCGTCATCAGGCTATCCGTTTACTTTTGCGTCCAGGCCACACCCACATACACAGCACGCCCAGACTGGTTGTAGCCGTACGCCGTTTGATACTGGCGGTCGAACAGGTTGTCGATGCGTGCGGTAAGCACCAACTCCGGTGTCAGTTTGTAGCGTGCGGTCAGGTTGGCTACGGTGTAGGCATCTAGCACTGGACGAGTCGCCACGTCAGTCCGCTCACCGGTGTAATGCACAGCACCGCCCAATGTCCAGACCCCCATCGGCATCGAGGCCCCCATAGACGCCATCGTCTTGGCACGGCGAATCAACTGTTGCCCGGTACTCTCGTTCACCGGATTTTGCTGCGTCAAACTGGCACGCACGTCGGATACACCCAACTTTCCGCTGTAGCTTACCTCCAGGCCTTTGTTCGATGAATCGCTCACATTACTGAAGGCATACGTGGAAAAGTCGTACAACATCAAGTCCGTAACGCGGGTTGTGAACACGGTGCCACGCACCACCTGCCCTTGACGCGCCCACTGAAAACCGAGTTCGCTGGAGCGCGCGGTTTCGGGCTTGAGCGCCGCGTTGCCAGACCAAGGGTCAAACAAATAGCCCAAGGGCGGCAGGTTGAACGCCGTTGACGCACTGGCAATGAGCTTCCAGTCCGGTGTGATCGCCAGCCCATAGCCAAGATAAGCCGTGGTTTGCGAATCAAGACCGTCAGCATCGTCACGACGCAAGTTCAATTGCATGGAATGCGCCCCCAAAGCCCCTGAGACACCCGCAAAGAAGGCCGCCACACCCCGCTCGTGGTTCAGCCGCGCGGCAGTGCTGTCAGACGTGTCAATGGCTTGTTGTTGCTTCTCGACACCGGCCGTAACCAGCCAGTCACCCACGCCCAGCGTATTCGTCCAGTTCAGTGTGCGACTGCGCGTAACAGCCTCACTGCTATAGGGAAAAGAAGTCTGCGTGGCATCGTAAATTGACTTTTCACGCCCCTGACCCAGCGTCAGTTCACTGCGCCAATTGCGCGTTATTTGATTGTGGCTATAGGCGGCCCAGGTTTCCATGGCGCTACGCCCCTTGTGGAAATCGGCCACGGTGCCATTGCCCCCGCCATCAAAGTCGAACTCGCCGTCGCTGCCTTGGGCACGCAAACCCAACGTATGCCCCTTGACAAGTTCATGCGATAAATTGAGGCTGTAGTTGGTATTGCGGTAGCCATCAGCGTCAGGGTTTTCCTTTGAAAACTGGGTGGTATTCATGGCAGAAAAACCATCGGTGCGATGCCGCCCCACACCCACTGAAAACCGCGTGTCACCGACCTGCCCCCCTATGCCTGCCATGGTGCGAACCGAACCATAGGCTCCCGCTTCCAACTGCGCGTAGGCTGCGGGCTTGCCTTGGCCTTTGCGCATAAACACCTGAATAACGCCGCCAATGGCACCACTTCCATAAATGGCCGACACGTTGCCACGCACAATTTCAACGCGTTCCACTTGATCGAGCATGATGTGCTCCAGGCTAATTGAACCCGTGGCATCCTGCTTGGTCATCGGCACCCCGTCAATCAGCACCAACACCCCCAAGGACGCACTGCCGCGCAAAAACAGATTCGAGGTGGTGCCGCGCCCACCATTTTGGGTGAACTGAAACCCCGCTTCACTGGCCAACAGCGACGGCAAGTCAACCGCCTGCGAGCGCTCAATCACATCCCGCCCCATCACCGTGGTGTGAGGCAATGCGTCAGTTAACAATTGCTGTGAACGGCTGGCCGTCACCACCACCTCACCGAGCATCGGATCAACGGCGCTTTGCGCCCACACCGGATACGCCACGCAGGTCGCCAGGGATACAGCGCACAGGCGCACGGATGCGCGACTGCGCACAGAAGAAGGGAAACAAGTTTTCATAGTGAGATAAAGGACCATCAAAAAGCCCTCACCGTCGTCCCCGACAGTGCTTGGGCGTCACGGTTGCACATCTTTTGAAAAACGTGCAGCCACCGTGTTGGCCGGTATCCGGGCTGATGGAATCAACCTTCATCGCCTTCCCAAGTGCTTGTTAAATCACTCAGTGGCCAAGATGAAAGCGGCATCTTGCGACGCGTCCACTTACCGTTGCGGGGGCAGCGCAGGTTAGGTTTGCCTTGAACGGCTTGTCCCTCCTGCTTCCCGTTGAACTGCGGTGTGTGAACCACACCGCGAGCACCAACGCGTCAGATTCTAGCCGTCCCGGCTTATCCAAACCCTACAATGCGCGACTATGACGGACCTGTCCCAAATCGACCAAATTACCGAGCGCGTGGAGCGGCTGCTGGTGCGCTATGAAGAACTCATGCGCACCAATTCGCTGATCAACGGGCAACTTGATGCCCTCACGCAAGAGCGCGATTCGCTCAAATCACGCCTGGGTGCGGCCCGCGCGCGGGTTGACTCACTGCTGGAACGCCTGCCCGGCGAGGCCACCGGCAGCATCATCAAACCAGCCTTTAAAACCACCCCGACACCTGCATCGCGAGGTGACTCATGAAGCAGCTTGAAGTGCAAATCATGGGGCAAAGCTACCTGCTGGGTTGTCCCGATGGTGGCGATGCGCGCCTGCTGGAGGCTGTGGAACGGGTTGACACCGCCATGTGCAAAATCCGTGAAGTCGGCAAGGTGCGCGCCCGTGACCGCATTGCCGTGCTGGCCGCGGTCAACCTGGCGTTCGATTTGTCCGAGCCGCAAACCAGCCTGGTGGCCTACCCAAATGCGGCTGAGCCGGTAACAGACCAGTCATCAGCCAAACTCGGCCTGCTGCTCAAGCGCCTGAACGACACGCTGAACCGCGACGACCAGTTGATCTGACCGTGTGATTCGGGCGCTACTGAACCGCGGCGCTTGATGGCGGTTGGGCCGCTGGCGGGTGAAACAGCTGCGCGACATCAATCGGGTCAAACCGGTACTGCGCGCCGCAAAAGTCACAGACCACCTCAATGTCATTGCGCTCTTGCAAAATACTGTGTGCTTCATCAGCGCCCAGTCCCACAATCATTTTCTGAACCCGCTCCAGACTGCAAGAGCATGAAAAATGCGGCCCCGCTTCACCCGCAATTGGCTCAAACCGCTGCAAGCTTTCTTCCCAAAACAAGCGGTGCAAAATTGTCTCCACATCCAGCGTCAGCAGTTCTTCTCGCTTGAGGGTCGAGGCCAGAATGGCAATACGGTTGTAGTGCTCGTTGATGCCAATCTCGTCTTCGTTGGCCTGGGACACGTTGCTGCCTGACAGGTTGTCGGCACCCGTCATGGGCAGGCGCTGAATCAGCAAGCCAGCGGCCACCTCGCCATTTGCCGCCAGCACCAAGGTGGTGTCAAGCTGCTCGCTTTGCAGCATGTAGTGCTGCAGCACATCGCTGAATTTTTCCAGCTTTTCACCCGCATCACCAAACAGCGGCACCACGCCCTGGTAGGGTTGCTGGCCCGGCTGGCGGCTTTGCGGGTCCAGCGTGATGGCGCAGCGGCCCTCGTTGCCCACATTGACCATCTGGCTCAGGCTGGACGTGCTGTCCACCACACCACTGACGGTGGCGGTGGCGCGCAGGCCAAAATCACTGTTGACCTCCACCACGGCTAGTTTGACCGGGCCATCGCCAAACACCTGCAGTACCAAAGCGCCATCGAACTTGATGTTCGATTGCATCAGCACCGCCGCAGCCGTCATCTCGCCCAGCAAGTCTTGCACCGGCTGCGCGTAAGACCCGTGGGTGGTGTTGGCAGCGTGCCTGCGCAAAATTTCAACCCAGGCATCGGTCAGGCGTACCAGCACGCCGCGCACCGGCAGGCCTTCAAAAATAAATTTATGGATTTCAGACACGTGGCTTCCCATCAGGCAATTTTGTGCAATGTGGCTTTGAAGCGCTGCGCGTTGGCCACGTAATGGTCGGCACTCTGGCGCAATCCCTGCTGTTGCTCAGGCGTCAGTTCGCGCACCGCCTTGGCCGGGCTGCCAATGATCATGCTGCCATCGGGAAACTCTTTGCCCTCGGTCACCAGCGCGCCGGCCCCCACCAGGCAGCCCTTGCCAATTTTTGCGCCATTGAGCACCACCGCGCCAATGCCGATCAGGCTGTCATCACCCACGGTGCAACCGTGCAGCATGGCTTTGTGGCCCACCGTTACGCCCGAACCAATGGTCAAGGGCATTCCCACATCAGCGTGCAGCACGCTCAAATCCTGAATGTTGGTGCGCGCACCCACCCGGATGCTGGCCGTGTCGCCACGGGCGACTACACCGAACCAGATGCCCACCTGTTCGCCCAGCACCACATCGCCCATCACCTGGGCGCTGTCGGCGACCCAGGCCGAATCGGGGATTTTCGGGGTCATGCCGTCCACTTCGTAAATTGCCATCACTGTCCTTTGGGAGGTTGTATGCCTAGAATTGTAGGATTGCGCCCAACACCATGACACACCACAGCCTTGACAACCCTCAAATGACGATCACGCCAGAGCCAGCAACATCGCTGCGGGAACACGCGCTGCGCTTGCTGCAGATTGGCAGCAGCCAGGTCAAAGCGGCCGCAGTGCGCTCGCTGAACACGGTTGATCTGGCCCTTGACAGCGCCGCCTGCATCACCGAGCCACCGGGCGTGCCGGGCCGGCCCGAGCGGCCGGTGCTGGTGCACCCCAGCGCCCTGAAAAACCGTGCTGTGGGCACCCTGGAAGGCCGTGCCTGCCTGATTCATGCGCTGACCCACATTGAGGCCAACGCCATCAATCTGGCGCTCGACATGGTTTGGCGCTTTGACGGCATGCCCGAGGCGTTTTACCGCAACTGGTTTCAAGTCGCGCAAGAAGAAGCGCTGCACTTTGAATTGCTCGAAGCCCATCTGACCAGCCTGGGTTACGACTACGGCGACTTTCCCGCCCATGATGGCCTGTGGGACATGGCCGCCAAGACCCACGCCGATGTGCTGGCCCGCTTGGCCCTGGTACCGCGCACCCTGGAGGCACGCGGGCTGGATGCCACGCCGGCCATTCGCAACAAGCTGGTTTCCGTGGGTGACCAACGCGGCGCGCATATTCTGGACATCATCCTGCGCGACGAAATTGGCCATGTGGCCACCGGCAACCATTGGTACAACTTTCTGTGCGATGCGCGCGGCCTTGACCCGATTGCCACTTACGCCACACTGGCACAACGCCACGCTGCACCCGTGCTCAAAGGCCCGTTCAACCTGAACGCTCGGCGCGCCGCCGGATTCACGCAAGCCGAACTGGCCGCATTGTGTGGTACACCAGCACACCCCGCCAAAATTGCGCTAACAGCAAACACGCCATGCTGACCCAGACTGAACACCCCCATACGCCCGACCCTGATGCAACCCATGAGACTGATTTCATGCCCATAGCCCGCCAACCCATTCTGGATGTCAAGCGTGCGGTGTTTGGCTATGAACTGTTTGACCGCTCGCAAGACAACAACACCTACAGCGCTGCCAGTGATGCTGCCCTGCTGTTCAACCTGTTGTCCAATGCCGACCGAGAAATGCGCAACACGCGCAAGGCAATTTTCATCAACTGCACCCACCAGACCCTGTCAGGCGGACACCTGGAACTGGTTGAGCCGGAGCGCATTGTTCTTGAGATTCCACCGCTGCCAGCGGGCGAGGACGATGCCGAGCAGATTGACACACTGCTTCAGACCCTGCTGGGCATCCGCAAGCGCGGCTTCAGGCTGGCCTTTGACGAGAGCGTAGCCACCCCGGCCTACGCCAGCTGGTTTGAGCTGGCATCGTTCATCAAGATCGACTCGACGCAGGCCTCGGCCGAACAGATCGCATCCGTGGCGCAACGCGTCGCAGCCAAACCGGGCATGCAGTTGGTGGTTGAAAAAGTTGAAACTGCGCTGCAGTTTGAGCTGGCAAGCCAGGCCGGTGCCACGCTGTTTCAGGGCTACTGGTTTGCCAAGCCGGTGCTCATCAAGGGCCAGACCATCCGGCCAGCCCAAGCCCACATCATCCAGCTCATCAATCTGGTGCGCAAGCAGGCCGACACCACCGAGATCGAACAAGTCTTCAAACACGACCCCACCTTGTCGTTCAACCTGCTGCGCTTCATCAACTCGGCAGGCTTTGGCCTGAGCTGCGAAATTACCTCGTTTCGCCATGCAGTGATGCTGCTGGGCCTGAAAAAGCTGTTCCGCTGGGCAGCACTGCTGATGACCACGTCGGGTGCCTCCAGCGGCTCTGCGGTTGTCGGACACGTGGCGGTGGTGCGTGGCCGGCTGATGGAGCTGCTGGCTGCAGAAAAGCTGTCGCCCGAAGAGTGCGACAACGCTTTTGTGGTGGGTATCTTTTCATTGCTCGACACCATGCTGGGAATGCCGATGCCGGAGTCTTTGGCCTCGATCACCCTGCCCCAAACTGTCACCGATGCTCTTATGCACAACACCGGTGTGCTGGCACCGTTTCTGCGCCTGACCTTGGCCTGCGAAAACGCCGATGACACCGCGTTTGCGGAAAGCGCCATTGCGTTGCAACTGACCGGTGACCAGGTCAACTGGGCCCACCTGCAGGCGCTGGCCTGGGCGGAAAACGTTACCGAAGCTGCCTGAAATCAACCGCGCGGGTGGTGCTGCGCGTGCAACACCTTGAGGCGCTCACGCGCCACATGGGTGTAAATGGTGGTGGTGGAAATGTCCGCATGGCCCAGCAGCATTTGTACCGAGCGCAAATCTGCCCCATGGTTGAGCAAGTGCGTGGCAAACGCATGGCGCAGCGTGTGCGGTGACATCGGCACCGTGATACCAGCCGCAAAAGCATATTTTTTAACCAACATCCAGAACATCACCCGACTCATGGCCGTGCCCGGCGTGCTGCCGCGGTGCGTGACAAACAAATCGTCAGTCTGATGCCCCGCCAGGAGCTCGGCGCGCGGCTGCGCCAGATAGCGCGTCAACCACAGGCTGGCCACTTCGCCAAATGGCACCAGCCGCTCTTTATTGCCCTTGCCAAATACCCGCAACACGTTGTCACTCTGGCTGATGTTGAACACCTTGAGCGTGACCAGCTCGCTGACCCGCAGGCCGCTGGCATACATCAACTCCAGCATGGTGCGGTCGCGCACGCCCTGCGCCGTGCTTACATCAGGTGCCGCCAGCAGCGCTTCCACCTGCGGCTCGGTCAGCGTGCTGGGCATGCGCAGCGGCTGTTTGGCAGCCTGCAGCTTGAGCGTGGGGTCGGCGCTGATCAGCCGCTCACGCAGCGCCCAGCGGAAAAATCGCCTGAACACTGTCAGGCGGCGGTTGGCCGTGGTGGCCTTGGTGTGGGCGTGTTGGTGGGCAAAATAGCCGTTGATGTCTGCTTCACCCGTGCCGATCAAGGTCTGCCCCTGCTCTGCCAGCCAGGCACCAAACAACGTCAGGTCACGCCGGTAAGCCGCCAGCGTGTTGTTGGACAAGCCCTCTTCCAGCCACAGGGCATCGATGAAGGTGTCAATCACCAGATCGGGAGGCAGGCCCGTTGGCGGCGCAGGGGAAACAGGGGGAACCATGGGCACCGAGCATACCAGCGCCTTTCCCGTCGGCCTGCTATTCTCACGGCGTGAACTTTGCCCAACTTTTATTCCCTGACTTTTCGCTGATTCTGATCGGCTACCTGATCTGCCGCTTCACGCCATTGAATCGCCCAGTGTGGAGCCAAGTGGAACAACTGGTGTACTTTTTGTTCTTCCCGGTGCTGCTGTTTCACTCCATCATCAAAAGCCCGCTGGACATTGGCGCGGCGGGCAATCTGGTCGGTGCAGGCTGGGCGCTGGGGTTGGCTGGCATTGCGCTGGCCTATTCGGTGCCCTATTGGCCGGGGCTCAAGGGGCACATCGCTGCGCGCCAGCATGCGGCCAGTGCGCAGGTGGCGTTTCGTTTCAACTCTTTCATTGGCCTGGCGCTGGCCGACAAACTGGCCGGGCCGCAAGGCTTGGCGGTGATTGCGCTGTTGATTGGTGTCAGCGTGCCACTGATGAACATCGGAGCCGTCTGGCCGATGGCACGCCACGCCCAGCGCGGCTTTTTGAGCGAACTGGTGCGCAACCCCTTGATCATTGGCACCGCGTCGGGCTTGCTGGCCAATGTGCTGGGGCTGTCGATTCCGACCTGGCTGGAACCCACTGTGACACGCATAGGCGCGGCATCACTGGCACTGGGGCTGATGGCTGCAGGTGCCGGCATGCAACTCGGTGCCCTCAAGCACGCCAAGCTGCTCGGCCTGGCGCTGCTGGGCATTCGCCACCTGCTGATGCCGCTGATGGCCTTCGGTCTGGTTCATGTGTTTCGCCTGAACCCACTACAAGCCACCATTTTGCTGGCATTCTCAGCGCTGCCCACGGCGTCGAGCTGCTACGTGCTGGCCGCGCGCATGGGTTATGACGGGGCTTATGTGGCAGCGCTGGTGACCGTGTCGACCTTGCTTGGCCTGGCAAGTTTGCCGCTGGCGCTGGGGGTCTTGCAGTCACTATTAAATTAATAGCTGCTCGCGCTTATTGCACCTGGGCTAGAGGCCTTAAAAGCTTAAATTTTGTAACGACACAGCTGTTCCCGGCATCGTCATTGCGAGCTTCCAGTTTCGAAATCAAAACCGCACAAGAATCTTGAACCAAAACATTCGTCATTGCGAGGCAAAAGCCTTTAGCCGCGAGGAGCGTAGCGACGTGGCGGGCAGCGACGCGGCAATCCAGGGAGTCCAGGGAGTCCAGGGGTCATGGATTGCCGCGCTGGGCTCGCTTGTGACGTCCTCGAAGGAACTGAGCAGTTACTAACTTTTAACGCCTTCAAGCGCCCACCCTACATGCTCGCGCAGCAGCGGGCTGGGATGCTCGCCGCGCGCGCTGAGGGCCGCCACCAGCACGCTGCGCGTTGCAGCATCGTCAGCCACGCGCAGCGCGTTGCCCAGCGCCACGGCAGTGTTGCGCAACCAGCGCTCGTGGCCGATGCGCCGGATCGGGCTGCCTTCGGTACGGCTTAAGAATTCAGCTTCAGTCCAGGCAAATAATTCGGCCAATTGGCTGCCTGCCAGACCGGCGCGTGCATCAAAGTCAGGCAAGGCGCTGCGCTGGGCAAACTTGTTCCACGGGCAGATGAGTTGGCAGTCGTCACAGCCGTAAATGCGGTTGCCGATGAGCGGGCGCAGTTCCAAAGGAATCGGCCCGGCATGCTCGATCGTCAGATAAGAGATGCAGCGCCGCGCATCGAGTCGGTGCGGCGCAATGATGGCTTGGGTGGGGCAGATGTCGATGCAGGCGCTACAAGTTCCGCAGTGGCCGGTGACGGCTGACGTGGGCTGCAAGGCAATATCGACAAAAATTTCGCCCAGAAAAAACATCGAACCCGCCTCCCGGCTGAGCAGCAGTGTGTGCTTGCCGCGCCAGCCCTGACCGCTGCGCGCAGCCAACTCGGCTTCCAGCACCGGGGCCGAGTCGGTAAATACGCGGTAACCCAACGGGTTGATCTCGGCGGCAATCTGGTCGGCCAGCTTTTGCAGCCGGGCGCGCATCACCTTGTGGTAGTCCCGGCCCCGGGCATAAACCGACACAATGCCCTCTGTGGGGCGCTTGAGCCGATCAAATTCCACGGCTTGCCAATCCGGCGGCGTGTTGACTGGCAGGTAGTCCATGCGCGCCGTGATCACGCTCACCGTGCCGCTCACCAGCTCAGCCGGGCGGGCGCGCTTCAAGCCGTGCGCTGCCATGTAAGTCATGTCGCCATGAAAGCCGGCGGCCAGCCACGCTGTTAATCCGGGTTCTGCCGTGGACAAATCAACCCCGGCGATGCCAATTTGTGAAAATCCCAGGGCACGTGCCCAATCCTGAATTCTGGAAACCCAAAGACTGCCGTCGCTATGTGTGCTGGAACTGTTCACCTGCCCATTGTAAAAACCATTGATTGGCCCGATGGGGCGGGCTATGGGGAATTCAGGGGGCGGTTCATTGCATCAAATATTGCATGTCTTATGGAAACCATTTCTATACAATTCATCCATGACGACCAAGAAGCGCTTTCGCAACAAATACCGGCTGCAATTGCGTGAAAAAGACCACAACCCCATGCATGCGCATCTGGTCGGTGGCGAAGTGAATGCCACGATTGACTTGGCGACGCTGGCGGTGGTAGCTGGAGCTATCCCTGCTGCATTGAAAGTGGAAGTGATGGACTGGCTCAAGGCCAACCAGGCCGATTTAATCAAGGAGTGGAAACCATGAAAAACATGAAACGCCCGCGCCTCAAGGCGATTGAGGCATTGCCCGGCTACAAGCTGCGCCTGACCTTTCTTAACGACAGCGTTTACACCGTGTCGCTAGCCGATGAGTTCGCCAGCCATCCCGGCCTGCTGCCGTTAAAGGATGAGAAGGCGTTTGCTGCGGCTACGCTGATCGAGGGGGAAGGCTGGACAGTAGAGTGGCCCGAGCACGATATCCAGATCGGTGCTGACACCCTGTGGCTTGATGCCCAGGCGCAAAACGCGCCAGACGAAAACACCCGCATCTTTGCCCAATGGCGTGCCCGGCATGGCCTGTCGCTCAAAGGCGCAGGGGAAGCGCTGGGCATGACCCCGCGCACCATCAGCGCCTACGGAACCGGCGACCGCCCCGTTCCGCGCTACATCGCCCTAGCCTGCCTAGGCTGGGAGGTGGTGCAGAAAAGCACTCACGCCTGAATTCTGGAAACCCAAAGACTGCCGTCGCTATGTGTGCTGAAACTGTTCACCTGCCCATTGTAAAAACCACCGTGTGGCCTGATGAGGCCGCCACGCAGCGCTTTGCCGCGCGGCTGGCAGCTACGCCCGCGCTGCGCCAGGCTTTCATTGAACTGTGCGGCGAGCTGGGTGCCGGCAAGACCACCTTGGTGCGGCATTTGCTGCACGCGCTGGGGGTGCAAGGGCGCATCAAAAGCCCAACTTATGCTGTGGTGGAGCCGTATGAGTTGCCTGATTTGAATGTCTGGCACTTTGACTTTTACCGCTTCAACGATCCGCGTGAATGGGAAGACGCGGGTTTTCGCGACATCTTTGCCAGTGACGGCCTGAAGCTGGCCGAGTGGCCCGACAAGGCCGTTGGCTGCCTGCCAAAGGCTGACTTGGTAGTGCAACTGGCGTTGCTTGATGAAGACGCTCGCCAAGTCACGCTAACGGCGCAAACCGACTTGGGAGCGGCGCTGTTGGATGCTGCTAGTCGTCAATCCAGCGAGGAGCCAAGGTGAGGCGTCGTCAACTCTTGCAAAGCGGCTCATTGGTTCTGCTGCTGGGCGCGCAACAGCTGGCGCGCGGTGCCAGCATTTTGGCGGTGCGGGTCTGGCCGGCCCCAGACTATTCACGCGTCACCATCGAGTCGGACGCGCAACTCACTTTCAAACAAAATTTTGTCCCCAACCCGCCGCGTCTGGCCGTGGATGTGCAAGGCATTGACCTGAACCCAGCCCTGAAGGAACTGGTAGCCAAAGTGGGGGCAACTGACCCCACCATCAATGGCATTCGGGTCGGACAGTTTGGCCCTGGCGTGGTGCGCTTGGTGGTTGACCTCAAGCAAGCGGTGGCACCGCAAGTGTTCACGCTGTCGCCGGTGGCGGCTTACCAGCACCGGCTGGTGTTTGACCTGTACCCCACCCAGGTGGCAGACCCGCTGGAGGCGCTGATTGCCGAGCGACTCAAAGACACCCCAGCGCCCCAGCCCACCAGCCCGAAACCGGCCATCGGCGACCCGCTGGGCGATTTGATTGCACAGAAAACTGATCCAACCAAGCGCCCGGCAACGGCCCTGCCACCCGCAAGCGACGCTACAACTTCTATAGCTAATAGCGCAATATCTACGGGGGCTACAGGCCAAAATAACATAAAAAAATCACCCGGCGCGTTCATAGCTGCCACGCCGCCTGCGGCAACCGACCGGCTGATCATCATCGCGCTGGACCCCGGCCACGGCGGTGAAGACCCCGGTGCCATCGGGCCCGGCGGTACCCGTGAAAAAGATGTGGTGCTGAAGCTGGCACGCCGACTGCGAGAGCGCATCAATGCCACATCGGTCAACGGCAACGCCATGCGCGCCTTCATGACGCGTGACGCTGATTTTTTTGTGCCACTGCATGTGCGCGTTGACAAAGCCCGCCGGGTGCAGGCCGACCTGTTCATCAGCCTGCATGCTGACGCATTTTTTACCCCGCACCCGCAAGGTGCCAGCGTGTTTGCGCTGAGCCAGGGTGGTGCCTCCAGCACCGCAGCGCGCTGGATGGCCGCCAAGGAAAACAAGGCCGATTCAGTGGGCGGGCTGAATGTGAAAGCCAAAGACGCGCAGGTCAAACGCGCCCTGCTCGACATGAGCACCACCGCCCAGATCAAGGACAGCTTGCAACTGGGCGGAGCCATGCTGGGCGAGATCAAGCGCGTGGGCAAACTGCACAAACCTCATGTTGAGCAAGCCAGCTTTGCCGTGCTCAAGGCCCCGGACATTCCCAGCGTGCTGGTCGAAGCCGCTTTCATCAGCAACCCCGACGAAGAGGCCAAGCTCAACAGCGACGACTACCTGGACCAGCTCGCCGATGCGCTGATGCGTGGCATAGAGCGCTATTTCTCAAAAAACCCACCGCTGGCGCGCAACCGCACGGTTTAGCGGCATCTCAGTCCCACGGTCAGACTTCCTGATCCGCCCGGAATCCATTTGGCATGGTGAAAGCCTGGTTGTGAGAAAGCCTGGTTGTGAGAAAGCTTGGTTGTTAATTTGTGGGAGGGCTGGTAAGCCCGAATTCGCGGCTACCGCCACTCCTACAAGCCCGAATTCGCGGCTGCCGCCGCTCCTACAGGTGCCAGTCCTGTTCCTAAAAAAAGCAAACTGTGCCTAGACGCATCAGGAAGTCTGAGATTGGCATTGCGCCGCAAGAAAAGATTCGTGAACGGGTCTTGGCAATTGCCAAGGGCGAGATCAAGCCCAAGCCATCAGATCCCAAGATATGGTTCACGTCCATGCGCTCGCTCTCACAGGTGTTGAGCGACGAAAACCGGGCTTTACTGGATGTCATCCGCACCGCTCGACCGGCATCAATCAGTGCACTGTCTGACATCACAGGCAGAAAACAGGGCAACTTGTCGCGCACGACCGGAATACCTAGCACGCTTAAAACATGTCCGGGTATGGCTTGGTCACGATGGAAAAAAACGAACGTTCGGTGTGTCCGATTGCGCAGGCTGAAAGCTATCAGATCATCAGGGTAAATTTGTTCTCTGTGCTTTCATAGGGAATTCACCGTGGCCCTCGTCACAAGCGAGCGCAGCGCGGCAATCCATGGTCTCGCAAGTCATGGACTGCCACGCTGCGCTCGCAGTCACGCTCTATAAATCAACCACTTACGTTTAGAACAAATTCACCGTGATCAGATCATGGTTTGAGAGGTGATTTGCAAATTTCTGTGCCTTCAGCCATTCACTCGGCCCGAAAACTACCCACCATGCAAGGCCTCATGCGCTTGCAGCACCGCCTGCGCGATGTCGATCAACTTGCGGCGCTGGCTGCGTGCGGCTGCGCGCAACATGTCAAACGCCGCCTCACGGCTGAGCCGGTATTGCACCATCGTCATGCCCACGGCCACGCTTACCACACGCTCCACGGTCAGGGCACTTTTCAACTGCTCACCCTCGCTGTTCAAACGGCGCAAATCGTTGGCGCGCTGCAGCGCCGCCTCAATGGTGGGCACCATTTGTGGCACATCGATGGGTTTGACCATGTAGGCCAGCGCCCCTGATTGGGTGGCTTTGGTGACGCTGGCCGCATCGCTGTAGGCGCTGAGCATGATGAACGGCAGGTGCTCAAAGTCGCGCAAGCGCTCGGCTAGCGCCAGGCCGTCAACCTGCGACATTTGCACATCCAGAATCGCCAGATCAGGCAAACCATCACCACCGGCCAAAAAGTCTTCAGCTTCCTGCGCCGACTCGGCCGTACTGACCCGGTAGCCGGCGTAGCGCAGGCCATTGGCCAAGGTGGACAGAATCAGCCGGTCGTCATCGACCAGCAACACATGGGCTTGGCCCGCTGATACAGCGGCGAGCGGTTCTGCGAAATGTTTTTGGTTCAACATGAATATGCTATAAAAATAGTAGCTGGCTACGCAAGTAGCATAAGGGCTAGAGGCTGATTATTCATAAAAACTCACTCACTATTCAGCATCCCAAGCCCCGGGCGGACTAGGCGTTCCTAAAGAAACAGTGATTTTTTAGATAGGTGCTTTACTGTATTGATTCCTCGTTTTTTATATGCGTTTTGGTCTATCGAAAGTTTTGTTTCTTGTGAGCTCCTTCGAGGACGTCACAAGCGAGCGCAGCGTGGCAATCCATGGCCCCTGGACTCCCTGGATTGCCGCGTCGCTGCCCGCCACGTCGCTACGCTCCTCGCGGCTAAAGGCTTTTGCCTCGCAATGACGAATGTTTTGGTTCAAGATTCGTGTGCGGTTTTGATTTCAAAACTGGAAACTCGCAACGACGATGCCGGGAGCAGCTGATTATTCACAAAAACCCAACACCGGCGGGCGCAGCACCAGCACGGTGCACACGCAGCCGTCCTTGGCATGGTGCGTGAGTTGCGCGCCATCGCGGGGCAACAGGGCTCTCATCAGTGGCAGGCCCGTACCAGCAGCGACAGCTGGCGTGGCGACAGCTGGCGCGGCCGCGGCTGGCACCCAGTCACCGCTGTTGACAATGCTGACTTGCACGGCGCAACTGGTATCGACCATCTGCAGCGCCACCTGCACCGGGCTTTTGGCCGGGCGGCTGTGCTTGACCGCGTTCACCATCAGCTCATTGAGCACCAGCGCCACCGGCACTGCGTCTTCTGGCGCGAGCGCACGGCGCATCCAGGGCTGTGGAATTGTCACCACCACCGGCACTTGCCACAGCGATGTCACGCCTTGCGCAACAGCTGTCGTCAGCTCACACAAGCGCACCTGGGCGGGCATCACCTGGCCCTGCAGTCCGTGAATGACCGCCACGCTTTGCACCTGGCCCACCAGCTGCGCAATGGCATCCTGCGTTTGCGGGTGGGTGCGGCCAAACTCGCTCAAGAGTCCGGCCACGCCTTGCAGGTTGTTCTTGATGCGGTGGTGCACCTCGCGCACCAGGGCGTCGCGCACAGCCAGGTCTTGCGCCAATCGCCTTTCGCTGCGGAGTTTGCGCTGGGTGATGTCGGTGTGTGTTCCCACCATGCGCAGCGGTTCATCCGCCGCGTTTCTTTGCTGTACCTGCCCACGCGCCAAAATCCACCGGATATTGCCGTCTTTGCAGACCATGCGGTATTCACACTCATAACTGACCGAATGACCCGCAAAATGCTGTGCCATCGCAGCCCGTGCCAAAGGCAGATCCTGGGGTAGCACCCGTGTAGACCAGCTCTCCAGCGTGTTGCCAAACTCATCGGGCGAATAACCCAGCATCTCGGGCAACTGCCTGGAAAAAACCACCCTTTGGTTGGCTATATTCCAGTCCCAGACACCGTCACCGGAGGCGCGCAATGCAAAGGCCAAGCGCTCTTCACTGATCTGAAGGGCTTCTTTGGCGCGCTTTTCCTCGGACATGTCCAGCAGCACTGCCCTCAATTCCAACCCGTCGCGACTGGCAGCAGCTTGCATGTACACACAGCGAAACTGACCGTCTTTGGCATTTAACTGCAGCTCACAGGTTTGCGGAGTCCGGCTTGCAAACACCTGTTCCAAGCAACTGGAGAAGATGCCCTTATCAGCCTGCGCCACGAAAAAGCCAAGGCACTCGCCGATCAACCCGGAGCGCTCGGTGCCCAACAGGCTGGCCAGCGCCAGATTGCATTGGTTGATGTTGCCGCTGCGGTTCAGTGTGATATAGCCCACCGGCGCAAAGTCATACAAATCCGCATAGCGCTCTGCGGCGGCCTCTAACCGAGCGCGTGCCTGGCGCAGCTCCTCGTTTTGCAGCTCAAGCTCAATCTGGCGAAGCTGCAATTCGTGCAACTGCCGCTGTGTGTCTGGCACCTCGTGCGCTTGTTCGCCACGCCGGGCTTGACTTTGCAAGCGCCGCTCCACTTGGCGGCGCAGGTCAAGCGCATCAAATCCATCAGCGGGCGGGGTAGTCATGGCGGCAATGTAGCACTGAAAATGGGCGTACACCTATTCGTCTCAAGCAAGCGCAGCGTGGCAATCCATGCAAATTTCGTCATTGCAAACGAAGCGCAGCAATCCA
>JBBQLQ010000042.1:0-22216 GCA_038328055.1 Burkholderiales bacterium | reverse complement strand
AACCCCGGCGCTGCTGCCGGTGGTTGCGCCTTTGACGGGGCCAAGATCGCCCTGCAGCCCATCGCCGATGTGGCGCATCTGGTGCACGGGCCTATCGCCTGCGAGGGCAACTCGTGGGACAACCGGCACAGCGCCTCGTCGGGGCCACAGATATACCGCACCGGCTTCACCACCGACATCAATGAGTTGGATGTGATTTATGGCGGCGAGAAGCGTCTGTTCAAATCAATTCGCGAAATCCTTGAAAAATACGATCCGCCAGCGGTTTTTGTCTACCAGACCTGCGTGACCGCGCTGGTCGGTGACGACATTGAAGCGCTCTGCCAGCGCGCCAGCGAGAAGTTTGGCAAGCCCATCATTCCGGTCAACGCGCCGGGTTTTGCTGGCCCCAAAAACCTGGGCAACAAGCTGGGTGCCGAGGCGCTGCTGGACTATGTCATTGGCACGGTCGAGCCCGAATTCACCACACCTTTTGATATCAACATCATCGGCGAGTACAACTTGGTGGGCGAGTTGTGGCAGGTCAAGCCGCTGCTTGATGCCTTGGGCATCCGCGTTCTCTCGTGCATTGCGGGTGACGGGCGCTACAACGAAATTGCCAGCGCGCACCGGGCCAAAGTGAACATGATGGTGTGCTCCAAGTCGATGATCAACATCGCCACCAAGATGGAGCAGCGCTGGGGCATTCCGTATTTCGAGGGCTCGTTCTACGGCATTGGTGACATGAGCGACACGCTGCGCCAGATTGCCAAGCTGCTGGTGCAGCAAGGCGCGCCCGGTGATTTGCTGGCCCGCACCGAACGCCTGATCGAAGTGGAAGAAGCGCGCGCTTGGGAGCGCATTGCACAGTACCGCGAGCGCTTGGCTGGCAAACGTGTGCTGTTGATCACGGGTGGGGTCAAGTCGTGGTCGGTGGTGGCGGCGCTGCAAGAGGGCGGCATGGAAATTGTCGGTACCAGCGTCAAGAAATCCACCAAGGAAGACAAGGAAAAAATCAAGCAAATCATGGGGGAAGGGGCCGATGCCCACATGATTGACGACATGACCCCGCGCGAGATGTACGCAATGCTCAAAGAAGCGCGCGCCGACATCATGCTGTCAGGCGGGCGCAGCCAGTTTGTGGCGCTCAAGGCGCGCATGCCCTGGCTCGACATCAATCAGGAGCGCTACCACCCCTACGGCGGCTATGAAGGCATGGTCGAACTGGTGCGCGAGATTGACCGCGCCATTTACAACCCGGTCTGGCAACAGGTGCGCATTCCGGCGCCCTGGGGTGACGACGGCGAAACCCTGGGGGCAGTGTAAATACCATGGCTAACGTCGTTGAATCTAAAAAAGCTTGCGCGGTCAACCCGCTCAAGATGAGCCAGCCCCTGGGCGCCAGCTTTGCCTTTCTCGGGCTGGATGCGTGTATGCCTGTGATGCACGGCTCTCAGGGCTGCACCTCCTTTGGTCTGGTGCTGCTGGTGCGCCACTTCAAGGAAGCGATTCCCCTGCAAACCACCGCCATGAACGAGGTGACCTCCATTCTGGGTGGCTATGACAACATTGAAGCGGCCTTGCTGAACATCCGTAAACGCGCCGCACCTAGGGTAATCGCCATCTGTTCCACCGGCCTGACGGAGACCAAAGGCGACGATGTGGACGGCTACATCGTCACGGTGCGCAAGCGCAAGCCCGAGCTAGCCGACACCGAGATCATTTACGCCTCCACCCCTGACTACGTCGGTGGCTTTGAGGACGGCTACAAAAATGCTGTCACAGCCATTGTCAAGACGCTGGTCAAGCCCTTGCCGGTCCAGGCCGATCAAGTCACCCTGTTGCCGGGCAGCCACCTGATGCCCGCTGACATTGATGAACTGCGCGAGATCATCGAGGCCTTTGGCCTGTCGGTCATTGTCTTGCCGGATATTTCTGGCTCACTGGACGGTCATATTCCACCCGACTGGCGCGGCACCTCCCTGGGCGGCACCACGTTGGAGCAGATTTGCGCCGCCGGTGCCTCGGCCATCACGCTGGGCGTGGGCGAACAAACCCGCCAGGCAGCCCAAGCGCTGCAAACCATCGCCGGCACACCCCTGGAGATTTTCGAGCGACTGACCGGGCTCGAAGTCAATGACCGATTTCTTCAGCGCCTGGCGCAGGTCTCCGGCAAGCCAATGCCGCTCAAGTACCGTCGCCAGCGCAGCCAGTTGCTTGATGCCATGCTGGATGGCCATTTCTACACCGGCGGCATTAAGGTGGCGATTGCTGCCGAGCCCGATTTGCTGCTGGCCGTGGGCAGTTTGTTGCACGAGATGGGGGCTGAGTTGCGCTGCTGCGTGAGCACCACCAAATCGGCCTCACACGCCTTGCTGCCATCCGCGACCGTCATTCTGGGCGATCTGGAGGACCTGGAGTGCGGCGCTGCCGATTGCGACCTGCTGGTCACCCACTCGCACGGCCGCCAGGCAGCAGAGCGCCTGAACAAGCCCTTGCTGCGCATTGGTTTCCCGGTGTTTGACCGCATTGGCAACTCGCACCGTTGCCAGGTCGGCTATCGCGGCACCATGAGCCTGATTTTTGAGATAGCCAACCTGATGATCGAGCAGATCAAGCACCACCACGCGGGCGACTGGCCTCTGACACCCGAGGCGCTGCGGGCTGCGGCGCGCTACGCGGAAACTGCGACCGCCGTCACGGCCTGACCGGAAAATATTCCAACCCAAACCTAGGAGAGTTTCATGAAAATCGCCTTCGCCACCCAAGACAAAGCGCATGTGGACGCGCACTTTGGTTGGGCAAAAAGCATCGTTGTGTACGAGGTGTCACCCACCGGGCATCACTTTGTCGAGAGTTTCGAGTTTGGTGACAAGCTCGAAGAAGACGGCGACGAGGACAAGTTGGCCCCCAAGCTTGAAGCCATCAAGGACTGCGCCATCGTCTACGTGGCGGCCATTGGCGGCTCTGGCGCGGCGCGTGTAGTGGCCATGAAAATTCACCCGATCAAGGTGCCCAGCCCCGAATCGATCGCCGAGATTCTTGACAAGCTGCAGGCTGTTTTGCAGGGCACGCCGCCACCCTGGCTGCGCAAGGCCTTGGCCAAAGATGGCGAACGCACATTTGATTTTGAAGATGACGAGGTCACCCAATGACAGAAACTACCCTCCTGGAGGCGGTCGCCGCCACCAACGATGCCGACTATCTAGACACAGCTTTTGTGCAGCAACTCATCAAGCAGTTGCGCGCGCAGGACATGAACGGCACCTGGGACAACAAGACTGATTTGCAGTTGCTCAAGCCCTATATCCACACGGCTGAAGAGCGCCGTGCCTTGCCGATTCTGGGTGACCCGGACCCCGAAACCCTGTGGCATCTGGAGATTTTCTACAACGCCATTGCGGTTGCCATCGAGCGCGAAACCGGCCAGATGGTGTCGCCCATGATGAAAATGAGCCATGAGGGCTTTGGCCGCATGGTCTTGCTGGCGGGCCGTCTGGTGGTTGTCAACAAACAACTGCGCGATGTCCATCGGTTTGGTTTCCCGTCGCTGGCTAAGCTGTCCGCTGCCGGCACCAAGTTTCTGGATGAAGCGGTCACCATGATCCGCACTTACCCCGCTGTGGCGCAATACGGAGCCTGACCATGAGCACGGATGCCGAAGACCTCAAGACCCGCGTCAAAAAGCTCAACGCCCGCGCCACCCAGGCCAAGATGGATTTGCATGATTTGTCAGAAGAATTGCCCACCAACTGGGAATCGATCCTGGACGTGGCCCAAAGGTGCCATGAGGCCCATGCCATGCTGATGGACGCACGCAAGGCCGCCGCAGCGGCCGGTTAATTGTTAATTTTGGATGCGGCCTGCTGTTGCGTGTGGCATGCGGGCCCCGTCTTTACCTGATTAGGAAGAGCCATGAGCACTACATTCAGTGTCACCCTGCCCAGCGGTGCGACCTGGACACCCACATTTGTGACCGCCATCGACGACGAGAAGTGCATCGGCTGCGGCCGCTGTTTCAAAGTCTGCCCGCGTGGCGTGATGGCGTTGGTTGGCCTGACCGAAGACGGCGAGCGCATTGCCGTCGATTTGGACGACGATGATGACGACGTTGAATACGAAAAAAAGGTCATGACCCTTGCGCACCAGGAACTGTGCATCGGTTGCACGGCGTGCTCCAAGATATGCCCGAAGAAGTGCTACACCCATGCGCCCGCATTGATACCGTGAACGCCGCGCCGTCAAGCCGGCGCTAAACTGCGCAATGCCTGGCGGTCGATTGCGCCCCGCGTGCGCTTGCGCATAATGCAGTCATGAAGACTTTCCCATGAAGCATTGCGAGCCCGCCGCCTTGCGCCAATTCCCGGGCGCACCACAAGCTATTAATTCAATAGCTGCTCACGCTTTCTTAGCAAGGGCTAGAGGCTGATTTGGCATGTATTTACAAAACTTCGGTCTGACGCAAGACCCGTTTTCCATCGCACCCGACCCGCGTTACCTCTTCATGAGCGAACGCCACCGCGAGGCACTGGCGCACTTGCTGTACGGGGTGGCCGGGCCAGCAGGAACATCGATCGGCTCGGGCGGTGGCTTTGTGTTGCTCACCGGCGAAATCGGCACCGGCAAAACCACCATTTGCCGCTGCTTTCTGGCGCAGATTCCGGCCAACTGCCATGTTGCCTATATCTTTAACCCCAAGCTGACGGTGCTTGAGCTGATGCAGTCCATCTGCGAAGAATTCCACATCGGCATGCCGCAGCCGGGCAGCGTCAAAGCCTACATCGACGGGCTCAACGCGTTTTTGCTGCAAAGCCACGCCGACGGCCAAAGCTGCGTGCTGATCATCGACGAGGCGCAAAACCTGGCGGCCGACGTGCTGGAGCAATTGCGCCTGCTGACCAACCTGGAAACCAATGAGCGCAAGCTGCTGCAAATTGTGCTGATTGGCCAGCCCGAACTGCGCAGCATGCTGGCGCGCCCTGAGCTGGAACAGCTGGCCCAACGCGTGATTGCGCGCTTTCACCTGGATGCGCTCAACGAGGCCGAGAGCATTGATTACATCCGTCACCGACTGACGATTGCAGGCCACACCGGCGCGTTGCCGTTTGATGCCAAAGCCTTGCAACGCATTCACGCCCTGACGCGTGGCGTGCCACGGCGCATCAACCTGTTGTGCGGCCGTGCGCTGCTGGGTGCCTGGGCCAACGGGCTGCAGCGCATTGACCGCACTGTCGTCAATAAGGCCGCTTCAGAAGTATTTGGTACTGAGCCGCCCCCGGCGCGCAGCCCTGCCACGCGAGCGATCCAGCTCGCCACTGGCCTCGTACTGGTAGCGGCCACGGCACTGACCACCCTGATGGTCTGGACTGGGCTGCCAAAAACACCCGCTCCGCAAGCCGTAGCAATTGCCCCGGTTGCACCGCCCGTGCTGGAAGACGCGCAAGCCCTGCTGACGCATTTGCCCAATGACCCCAACATCGCCTGGGGTGCGCTGGGTAGTCTCTGGAAATTGCCCACCGCCAGTGGTGATACCTGCCAGGCCGCCGCCTTGCAGCAGTTGCAGTGTTTCCGCGTCAGCGGCCTGAGCTTGCCGCAATTGCGCCAGCTGGGCCGTCCAGGGCTTTTGACGCTGCAAGCCGACAACGCGGTGCCGGTGTACGCGCTGCTGGTCGGCCTGACCGAACAGACCGCCACACTGCAAATCGGCAGCCAGCAGCATGGGGTGCGACTGGCCTCGCTGGGCCAACTGTGGCGCGGCGACTTTGCCACGTTCTGGCAACCGCCAGTGGGCTACCTGCCTGATCTGCGGGATGGCAGCACCGGCCTGGCTGTTGACACCTTGGCACACCAGTTGCGCCGCATCGCAGGTCTGCCAGAACCCACCATAGCCACCCCGGCCCGGCTGGACGCTGGGCTGCGCGAGCGGGTGCGCTCTTTTCAACGCACCCAGGGACTGGTTGCTGACGGTCAGCCCGGTCCCATGACCTTCATGCAGCTTGAAAGTGCCACCGCCACCACCATGTCACCGCGCTTGCAAACCACCGGCCCACGCCCAATCGGTACGCCCTAAGCCATGTCTTACATTCTTGATGCCCTCAAACGCGCCGATGCCGAGCGCCAGCGCGGTGCCGTGCCGGGCCTGCACGCACAACCCTTGACCACCTCCAATGCCCACGCCAGTGCAGGCGCAGGCACACGCCGCAAGACCGGGCTGGTGCTGGCTGTCACCCTGGCACTGTCTGGCATTGCGGCAGGCTTGTGGGGCTGGCGCGCACCGGCTGACCCGCTAGCCCCTTCCACCCCTTCCACCCCTTCCGCCCTTTCCACCCCACTGCCGGTAGCAACCCAACCCGTGCCAGCGCCCGCTACCAAGGCCATAATTAAGGCCGCCGCCAGCCCAACCACAAAAACAACCGCTGCAGCGCTGCCGCTGCTGAGCGAACTGCCCGAAGACCTTCGCCAGCAGATTCCCAAGCTGGTGATTTCCGGCGCGGTTTACGCCGACAACCCGGCCAAACGGCTGCTGCTGGTCAACAACCAGGTTTTAGCGCAGGGCAGCGTGGCCGCCACCGACCTGGTCCTGGAGAAAATAGAGTTGCGCAACGCCGTGTTCAGCTTTCGGGGCACACGGTTTAAGCTGGCACATTGATCCCCTTTGTCCAATCGCTCAATAGGACTAGGGTTAACCCTTGCAGCGTTTATGATCAAGCGCTGAAGTTCATCCCCGGAGTTTTCCCCTTATGCGTACGTATTTTGTAGCGGCATCCCAACCCAACGTGGGTCTAACCTCAGTGGCACTCGGTCTGGTGCGGGCACTGCAACGGTGTGGTCTGAAAGTGGCATTTGTCAAACCGGTCACCAAGGTCGCGCCCGCTGCCGAGCCTTCGGTGCTGTTTGCCCGCAGTATTTGCCAGCTTGAAAACACCCCTGACCCGCTGCCCATTCATCTGGTGACGCAACAAGTCACCAGTGGCAAAACCGATGACCTGCTGGAAGAGGTGGTCAGCCTGGCCATGTCGGCCACCGAGGGTGCCGATGTGCTGGTGGTCGAGGGCATTCATGCCGATTCAAGCCGCTACTTCATTCCCCGCCTCTCCAGTGACATCGCCCGCAGCCTGCAGGCCGATGTGGTGGTGGTGGCCAGTGGCGTGGACGCAGAGGGCATCGCCCAGACCAATGAGCGCATTGCTTACAGCCGCAGTAACGGGCACCGAGTGGTGGGGGTCATCTTTAACCGCGCCCCCGACGACTTTGATACCGCCGCCGTGGCGAGCGACCTTGACGGCGTGCCGATCTGGGGCGTGATTCCCAATAACCCGGCACTGTCGGCACCGCGCACCATTGACGTGGCCCGCCATTTGGACGCGGAGGTGTTGATCGAGGGCGACATCGCCAACCGGCGTGTGCTTGAAATGGTGCTGGCCGGCAGATCCGCCTCGGAGGTTATTCCCCGCTTCAAGCCTGGCGCGCTGGTGATCAGCACGGGCGACCGCGACGACATCATGCTGGCCACGGCCCTGGCCGCCAGCAACGGCATTGAGCTGGCGGGCTTGCTGCTGACGCACAACAGCTTCATCAGCCAGCGTATCGAGCGATTTGGCTCACGCGGCTTCCATAGCGGGCTGCCGGTTCTGCGCACCATGGGTGATAGTTATGAGACAGCGGCGCGCATCAGCCGCTTGCCACTGGCGGTGCCACAGGACGATAGCGCCCGCATGGATGCCGTGCTGGACAGCGTGGCTGACAAGCTCGATGCCCAGGCCATCTGCGCCGGTATGGACCTGGCCGCCTCCAAGCGCATGCCACCCCCGGCTTTCCGTTATCAGTTGATCCATAAGGCGCGCGCCGCCAACAAGCGCATCGTGCTGCCCGAAGGCGAGGAACCGCGCACCATCCAGGCGGCCGTGATTTGCACCGAAAAAGCCATTGCGCGCTGCGTGCTGCTGGGCCGGCGTGAGGTGATCCAGTCGGTGGCCGACGCGCTGGGCATCGAGTTGCCGGTGGGCCTGGAAATTTTTGAAACCCACAAAATTGCCGAGCGCTACATTGCGCCCATGGTGGAGCTGCGCAAAAGCAAGGGCCTGACTCCGGTGCAAGCCGCCGTGGCGCTGGAAGACGCTGTGGTGCTGGGTACCGTGATGCTGGCGCTGGACGAGGTTGATGGCCTGGTCAGCGGCGCGGTGCACACCACCGCCAATACCGTGCGCCCGGCACTGCAGCTGATCAAGACGGCACCGGGGTCGTCGCTGGTGTCCTCGTGCTTTTTCATGCTGATGCCCGACCAGGTGCTGGTGTATGCCGACTGCGCGATCAACCCCGACCCGACCGCCCCGGAGCTGGCCGAAATTGCCAGACAAAGCGCCGCGAGCGCCCGCGCATTTGGCATTGACCCCAAGGTGGCCATGATCAGCTACAGCACCGGCGCATCAGGCGCGGGTGATGATGTGGAAAAAGTACGCGCCGCCACCGAGTTGGCCCGGACCAATTGGCCCGAATTGGTGATTGATGGCCCGATGCAGTACGACGCGGCCACCGTGCGCGATGTGGCCGCGCAAAAGGCACCCGGCAGCGCCGTGGCGGGGCAGGCCACGGTGTTTATCTTTCCGGACCTCAACACCGGCAACACGACCTACAAAGCGGTGCAGCGTTCGGCCAACGTGGTGTCGGTGGGGCCAATGCTGCAGGGTTTGCGCAAACCGGTCAACGACCTGTCACGCGGCGCCCTGGTGGACGACATTGTGTTCACCATCGCACTGACCGCCATTCAGGCCGAGTCGATGACGCAGCAGTAACGCTGCAAGAAAACAGTTGCTATAACTTATGTAGCTACTAGCGCATTATCTACGGGGGCTAGAGGGCTATTTTTTATAAAAACATCGGCGGGTGCCACCTGTGCATCGACCCGTTCGAGCCAGTCCTGGAGTGCATCCGGATAGCGTTCCTCTGGCGCAAGACGCCAGCACAGGCAGGTTTGCCGCGCCAATGTGCGCAACTGCCAGGCTAATTCTTTCGCCAATAAGGTCAGCTCCTGCTGCAAGGAGTCGTCCAGCGCGTCGCTGCCGATATAACGCAGTTGCGCCGGGCCGACACCGGCATGCGCCAGCTGGTGTTGCAGTTGCGTCACCTGGCTGGCCAGCAGTGCCAGACCAGCATGGCGAGCCGGGGCAAGTTTTGGTATGTCCATCAGCGCCGCAGGCCAGTCAGCGATCAACTGCTCAATTTTGAGCAGTTGATCTACCGGGTCTTGCAACACCGACATCCCCATGTTCAACACGTCCAGCTCATGTTTGATCAGGGCCATCAGCCGCGCTACCAGGGCGGTGTCGTAGCGATACAGATTCATCCGCAAAATAACAAAAAGATGCTGCTCCGGTGCATCGCGCCCGGCGGCAAATACCGTCGCCACCATCCCGGCCAGGGACAAAATTCGGCCCAGATCGCTGATGGCATCACCGGCCAGCTGCTTTGGATAGCCCGAGCCGTCAAGGTATTCATGGTGCTCTGCCACTGCGCGCAATAACTCCGGGGGGAAAGCATGGTGGCGTTCAAGCAAGGCCTTGGACACCAGCGCATGCGCGTCAAGCTGATGCCGCTGATTGGTGTCGAGCCCGGCTTCGGGCTTGAGCAGGATCGGGTCTAGGTGCAGCATGCCAAGGTCATGCAACAAGCCCGCTGCGGCGGCCATGCCCATGTCCGGCCGTGAGGCCATGGGGGCCTGCGCCAGCCAGGCGCTAACCAACGCTGTGCGCAGCGAACGCTGGTAGAGCTGCGGGTACACATCACGCGCCAAGGCCAGCTGGAACGCCACCGCCGCTGGCAGGGCAACGCTGGCGACTGCATCAAGCAAGGCCGCGCCAGTGTGCGGGTCGCCCGCCATACGGGCAAAAAAAGGAATGTCGCGCAGGATTTGCGCCGCTGCCGCACGCAGGCTCTGGCTGGTCAGGCTTTCACCGGTGCAGACCGAGTATTCCAGCGGCGCTGACAGGGGCTGCTGCGTCAGACGATCATAAAGACCGGGATGTAGCGCAGCGCTTTTTTCAAGCACCTTGGCACCGATTGCGCTGAAAATGGCCCTGGAGGCCAGCACCGGGCATGAGCCGGCCAGTTGCAACACGGTTTTGGTGAAATGCCGGGGGTCAATGAAATCGCTGTCTATCGGGGTGTCCATGAAGTGCAAACGCTGTATTGCTACATTTTATATAGCTGATCACGCTTGTATTATAAGGGCTACAGGCATCTTTATCATGCAACCGGCGCACTAACTACTCAGCTCTGATTCCTGTGGGAGACCCGAAAAGGGGCGAATGCCAACTGGCATTTCGCGGCTTGCGCCGCTCCCACAAGGATAGGTTGGCTTGGAGCTGAGTAGTGACCAACCGGGTCGACCACAATCGCCCGAAAGTCGTTCACATTGGTCAGTGTCGGCCCGGTGATGACCGAGTCGCCCAGCGCTTGAAAAAACGTGTGCGCATCATTGTTGTCGAGGTAAGTGCTCGGGTTCATGCCTTGGGCCCAGGCGCGCGCCAGCGTATCAGGCGTGAGAATGGCTCCGGCAATTTCCTCGGCACCATCGACACCGTCGGTGTCACCCGCGAGGGCATACACACCCGGCGTGCCTGCCAGTGACACAGCCAGCGAGAGTAAAAATTCCACATTGCGCCCACCGCGTCCGTGGCCCTTGAGCGTGACCGTGGTTTCGCCGCCCGACAGCAGCACGCAAGGGGCCGTGAACGGCTGGCCATGCAAAGCCACCTGGCGCGCCACACCGGCGTGCACCTTGGCCACATCACGCGCTTCGCCCTCCAGGCTGTCGCCCAGAATGTGCGCGGTGTAGCCGGCGGCCTGAGCCACCTGCGCGGCGGCTTCCAAAGCCATTTGTGGCGCGGTGATCATGCGCACGCTGCTGTGCTGCAGGCGTGCATCGCCAGGCTTGATGGTTTCGCCGGCACCGCTTTCCAGCAAGGCCCGCATCGGCGCTGGCAAGCTGATTTGGTAGCGCGCAATGATTGCAAGCGCATCGGCGCAGGTGGTTGGGTCGGCCACGGTGGGGCCAGAGGCAATGTCCATCGGCGCATCGCCCGGCACGTCAGAAATCAGCAGGGTGAGCAACTGCGCCGGGTAACACGCAGCACCCAGACGACCGCCCTTGATGGCTGACAAGTGACGGCGCACGCAATTCATCTCTGAAATGCTGGCACCACTGGTCAGCAGCGCGGCGTTCATGGCTTGCTTGTCTTGCAGCGTCAGGCCCTCGCCCGGTGCCACCAACAGGGATGAGCCGCCGCCGGAGATCAATGCAATCACCAGATCATCGGCGGTCAGCCCGGTGACGAGCGCCCGAATGCGCTGGGCTGCCACAAGTCCGGCGGCATCGGGCACCGGGTGCGCCGCCTGCACGATGTCAATGCGCTGGCAGGGCACCTCGTAGCCATAGCGGGTAACGACCAAGCCTTCGAGCGGACCCGGCCAATGGTCTTCCAAAGCCCGCGCCATGGCGGCTGAGGCTTTGCCCGCACCAATCACGATGGTTCTGCCCTTGGGCGGGGGCGGCAGATGGGCGGGCAGGCACAGTGCCGGCTGGGCAGCGGCTATGGCTGCATCGAACAAGCTACGCAGCAAGCTTGCACGATCGATGGCAGGCGATAGGGTCACGGATGCTCCTAAATTTGGGAATCAATTGTCCATCCAAGACGCTGGATTCAGGGCAACGCCGTGGCCACTTCATGATTGCCCATCAATTCCAGCGCCTTGACCAGCGCCGAGTGGTCCAGATCGGCCATGCCGTTGGCAGCACACACCTGCATCAGCTGCGCGGCACCGGCGGTTTGCGGCAACGCCAAGCCGAGTTCACGCGCGCCTTGCAGCGCCAGGCCCAGGTCTTTCTGGTGCAGCTGGATGCGAAAACCAGGGTCAAAGCTGCGCTTGATCATGCGCTCGCCATGCACTTCCAGGATGCGACTTGATGCAAAGCCGCCCATCAGCGCCGCGCGCACCTTGGCCGGGTCGGCACCGGCCTTGCTGGCAAACAGCAGCGCCTCGCCCACAGCGGCAATGTTCAGCGCCACGATGATCTGGTTGGCTACCTTGCAGGTCTGGCCGTCGCCGTTGCAGCCCACCAGCGTGATGTTTTTGCCCATCAGTTCAAACAGCGGTTTGACCCGGTCAAAGGCCGCCTGCGGGCCACCGACCATGATGGTCAGGCTGGCGGCTTTGGCACCCACTTCGCCGCCCGACACCGGCGCATCCAGGTAGTCTGCCCCCAGTGCGTTGATGCGCGCCGCAAAGTCTTTGGTGGCCATCGGGCTGATGCTGCTCATGTCAATGACAGTTTTACCGGCAGCACCAGCGGCCTTCAAGCCCTTAGCCACACCCTCGGGGCCAAACAGCACTTCATCAACCTGCGGGGTGTCAGGCAGCATGGTGATGAGGATGTCTGCGCGCTCGGCCACCTCGGCCGCGCTGGTGCACACGGCGGCACCTTTGTCCAGCAAGGACTGAGGCAGCGCGTTGCGCCCCCACAAAAACAGGGCGTGCCCACCGGCTTGCAGATGCGCAGCCATGGGTGCACCCATGATGCCCAGGCCGATGAATCCAATTTTCAATTGATGGGTACTCATGGTGTTCTCCTTGATGGTGACTGTCACAGTGCGCAGCCGTGTGCGGTGACCCAGCCCAAGCCCGCCACGGTGCCGCCGGGCGTGCTGTCTTTGGGCTTGTATTCGCAGCCAATGTGGCCGCTGTAGCCGAGTTGATCAAGCAAGCCAAACAGGTAGCGGTAGTTGATCTCTCCGGTGCCTGGCTCGTTGCGTGCGGGGGTGTCCGCCAGCTGAATGTGGGCGATGCGCGGCAAAGCGGCCCGGATGGTGGCCCCGAGTTCGCCTTCCATGCGCTGGGCGTGGTAAATGTCGTATTGCAAATACACGTTGGCCGAGCCCACTTCGTCCAGAATGGCCAGCGCCTGCGCGGTGCGGTTGACGAAAAAGCCGGGGATGTCAAAGGTGTTGATGGGCTCCATCAGCAGCTTGATGCCGTGCTCGCCCAACTGGTCGGCGGCATATTTCAGGTTGTCCACCAGGGTGCAGCGGGCTTGCGCGTCACTGACCCCTGCTGGCTGAATGCCCGCCAGGGCGTTCATTTGCGGCGTGCCCAGCACGGCGGCGTAGTCCAGCGCCTGTTGCACGCCCTGGCGGAATTCGGCCGTGCGCCCAGGGTGGCAGGCCATGCCGCGCTCGCCGGCCGCCCAGTTGCCAGCGGGCAGGTTGTGCAACACCAGTTTCAAGCCATTGGCATCGAGCCGGGCCTTGATGTCAGACGCTGAAAAATCATAGGGAAACAAAAACTCCACCGCCTTGAAGCCGGCCTGGGCAGCGGCATCAAACCGGTCAAGAAAAGCATGCTCGTTAAATAGCATGGTGAGGTTGGCTGCAAATTGCGTCATGGTTTTCAATCTGTTAGTTACGATGTTATCCAACCTAGATTCCTCAGTTGGACGCGCCCGAGTGGGCTGTCAGAACCGTGTCTGGGTAGGCGAGACGACGCTGAAGGCTACTACCTTCGAGGAGAATCAACGCTGAAAAAGCGAATGTTCATGCGAACTTCAGACTTCCTGATGTGCATAGGCACAGTTTGCTTTTTTCAGGAATGGGACTGGCACTTGTTTTGCTCTTTTTAGGAATAGGACTGGCACTTGTAGGAGCGGCGGCAGCCGCGAATTCGGGCTTGCCAGCCCTCCCACAAAGAATTCGGGCTTGCCAGCCCTCCCACAATGAATTCGGGCTTGCCAGCCCTCCTACAAAAAAATTCGGGCTTGCCAGCCCTCCCACAAAGTAACAACCAGGCTTTCACCATGCCAAATGGATTCCGTGCGCATCAGGAAGTCTGAACTTACTGAAAGAAATGCGCGGTCAACTGAGGAATCTAGGTTCAAGCAGGCCGGCCGTCTGCAAGCCCTGTAAGGCGCGGCAGTCAATCGGCTCGAACTCGTTGACCTTGTCGATCTCGGTGCCCATGGCGATGTTGGTGACCCGCTCCAGAATGCATTCGACCACCACCGGCACCCTAAACTCCAGGGCCATTTGCTGCGCCTGACGCAATGCTCCCTGAACTTTTTCGGGGTCGGTCACGCGCAAGGCCTTGCAGCCCAGACCGTGTACCACGGTGACATGGTCCACCCCATAGCCGCGCACGTCGCCGTCCTCCTCGGTCATGTTCTGGTTGTCAAAGGCCAGTTGCACGCAGAAGTCCATGTCAAAACCACGCTGGGACTGGCGGATCAGGCCCAGGTAAGAATTATTGACCAGCACATGCACATAGGGAATGCGGAACTGCGCCCCCACGGCGAGTTCTTCAATCAGAAACTGGAAGTCGTAGTCGCCCGAGATGCCCACCACCAGTTCATTGGGCTTGGCCACTGCTACCCCCAACGCGGCGGGTATGGTCCAGCCCAGCGGACCGGCCTGACCACAGTTGATCCACTGGCGGGCACCGTAGACGTGCAAGAACTGCGCGGCAGCAATCTGGCTCAAGCCAATGGTGCTGACATAGGTGGTGTTGCGGCCAAACACGGTGTTCATTTCTTCATAGACGCGCATCGGCTTCATCGGCACCTGGGTGAAGTGGCTCTCACGCAGCATGCAGCGCTTGCGCTCGGCGCAGCGCTCGGCCCAATCGGCAAAGCTGGGCCAGGTTCCTGCTGCCTTGCGCTCGCGCACGCCAGCCAGCAACAGCGCCAGCGCGGCCCGGGCATCCGACACAATGCCGTAGGTAGGCTCAAACACGCGGCCAATCTGCGTCGGCTCAATGTCAATGTGGACGATTCTCTTGCCCTTAGTGTAGGTTTCGACCGAGCCGGTGTGGCGGTTGGCCCAGCGGTTGCCAATGCCAAACACAAAATCACTGGCCAGCATGCTGGCGTTGCCATAACGGTGGCTGGTTTGCAGGCCCACCATACCGGCCATCAGCGGGTGGTCATCAGCGATGACACCCCAGCCCATGAGCGTGGGCACCACCGGCACCCCGGCTTCTTCGGCAAACACCTGGAACAGCGCGGCCGCGTCGGCGTTGTAAATGCCGCCACCGGCCACCAGCAGCGGCTTTTCGGCCATGGCCAGCATGTCCAGTGCCCGGTCCGTCTGCTTTTTGGAAGCGCCGGGTTTGTACACCGGCAAGGGCTCGTAGGTGTCAATGTCAAAGTCAATCTCGGCCATTTGCACGTCAAACGGCAGGTCGATCAGCACCGGGCCCGGGCGACCCGAACGCATCAGGTGAAAAGCCTGCTGGAACACCCGCGGCACCAGCGCCGGCTCGCGCACCGTCACCGCCAGCTTGGTCACCGGCTTGGCAATGCTTTCAATATCGACCGCCTGAAAATCTTCTTTGTAAAGGCGGGCACGCGGTGCCTGGCCGGTGATGCACAAAATAGGAATGCTGTCGGCCTGCGCAGAATACAGGCCGGTGATCATGTCGGTGCCCGCCGGGCCGCTGGTGCCGATGCACACGCCAATATTGCCGGCCCGGGCGCGGGTGTAGCCTTCGGCCATGTGGCTGGCGGCTTCCACATGGCGCGCCAGCACATGGCTGATGCTGCCGCGTTTTTTCATGGCGGCATACAGCGGGTTGATGGCCGCACCTGGCACACCAAAGGCCTGGGTGGCCCCTTCTTTTTCAAGAACACACACAGCGGCTTCAATGGCGGTCATACGGGTCATGACGGGTCTCCTTCAGGTTTAAAAAACAGTAAGGGAACTTTAAAATACAAACCTGAAATTTGGAATACAACTGGATATAGCTTTATTCGATACATTTGATACCGAATCAACCCAGGTTCGCACCAGGAGATCGCCATGGACCGGTTCAAGGAAATTGAGGCTTTTGTGCAAGTGATGGAGCACGGCAGCCTGGCCGCTGCAGCGCTGCACGAGGGCATCACGCCTGTCATGATGGGCCGGCGCATGGACGCGCTGGAGCGCCGTCTGGGCACCAAGCTGATTCACCGCTCGACCCGCCGACTGGCGCTGACCGAAGAGGGCGCAAGCTTTCTGGACGAGTGCCGCCGCCTGATCGCGCAGTGGCAGGCCGCCGAGGCGAGTGTCTCGGCGCAGCGGCACCAGGCCACGGGGCACCTGATCGTCTCCGCACCAGCGGCTTTCGGGCGGCTGCATGTGGCACCCCACGCGGCCAGTTTTTTAGCCGCCAACCCGGATGTGCGTCTGTCTTTCAACCTGTCGGACCGCGTGGTGGACACCGTGCGCGAGGGTTACGACCTGGCGGTGCGCATCGGCGGCGAGATCGACCCCAACATGGTGGCCATCAAGCTGGCCACCAACAAGCGGGTGGTGTGTGCCACGCCGGCCTACTTTGCCCGATACGGCCACCCCGCCACACTGGCCGACCTGAGCCAGCACAACTGTCTGGCCTTTAACCTGCAAGGCGGCCAGCAGCGCGGCTGGTATTTTCAGCAGCACGGCAAGGCCATCACGGTAAAGGTGCAGGGCCGGCTCGATTGCAACGACGGTGAACTGCTGCACCGCTGGGTCAGCGAGGGGCTGGGCCTGGGCTGGCGTTCGACCTGGGAAATTCAGAGCCAGCTCAAGCGCGGCGAACTGGTCACGGTGCTGGACGAATTTGCCTTGCCCGCCTATGACATTCTGGCGGTCTACCCGCAACAACGGCATGTGCCCGCCAAGGTGCGGTTTTTCGTGCAGCACCTCAAGGCCATCTACGCCCAGCCGGGCTACTGGCGATAAACCGGGCGCAAGGGGGCTTGATACAGCCACACCGGCCGACCCCCGGGCGCACGCAGAGTGGCTTGGGCTTGCAGTTCGGTCGCCTCAAATTCGAGGCTCACCAGCCAGGCACCCGGCTTGAGCTCGGCGCGTGCCTTGGCAGCAGCGCGCGGCATGCTCTCGGGGCGCTGAAACAGGTACACCATGTCATAGCCTGACCAGTCGGCCTGCCAGATGTCGCCCTGGCGCACCCGCGCCCAGGGGCAGCGCAAGGCGCATAGGGCGCGCAGTGGCCAGCTCCATTCCAGACCGTGTAGTTGCACCGATGGATAGGCTGCACGCAAGGCTTTCAAGCCGTCACCCAAACCACACCCGGCATCCAAAATGAGAGCGCCAGGCGCTTGTGGGGCTTGGGCTGCGAGGTCTTTTAAGGCACCACGCGGGGTAGGAAACAGTGGCGCATCACGCCAGGCATTGAGCGGGTAAATCAGCAACAGCAGCAGCAGCGGCAACAGCCAGGCCCAGGCCGGCAGCGCGACCAGGCCGGATGCCGCCAGCGAGAGCGGAAAGCCCAGGCCAATCATCAAGCGCCGCCACCAACTGTTGCCCAACAGGCTGGCCGCCACGCCCAAAGCGCAGGCCGCACCCACAGACAGCAGCGCCGACAGACCGGTTTGCAGCAACAAGATGAACAGCACCCAGGCGGCAGCCCAGACCAGAACGGCGGGTAGGGGCCAGAGGCGCTGGGTCATGGCGGCAGACCCCATTTGGCCGCCTCATTTGCTCCGCTGATCTTTAACGCCCTCCAACTCACTGCTGAATTTTGACTTCCCGCTACGCGAGGGCAGTTGCTTACGCTGGCCTTTTCCCCCCCTATCTCCCCCGGTGGCAGCTTTCCCCGGGTGCGATTCAAACTGGTGTGCTGTATCGGCTTTCCCCCACTCTCACCCCCCGCCCTCTCTCGCCCCGCCGGGCGAGAGAGGGCGCTAACAGCCGTATGTGGCCAACGCAGTTGAGTGATGCCGTACAAAGCGTCGGCCAACCGGGCGACTGCGCGTCGACCAAGCTTTCGTAAGCTGTTACGTCCGTTTTGCCTAGAGCCCCCAAAAAACTCAGTTACACAACCGCCTTGAACTCGCTGTCTTAAACCTAGATTCCTCAGTTGACCGCGCATTTCTTTCAGTAAGTTCGCATGAACATTCGGTTTTTCAGCGTTGATCGACGTCACCTTTTGGGTGGCAGCGCTACGTATCCGATTGAGCCGCCAGGACCGTGCCTGGGGGCGTTGATCCTCCTCGAAGGCAGGAGCCTTCAGCGTCGTCTCGCCTACCCAGACACGGTTCTGACAGCCCACTCGGGCGCGTCCAACTGAGGAATCTAGGTTAAAACACATGGCCAAATAGGGCTGTTGGGCTCCCCTTTGCGCCCCGGCGGGGGGGATCAACGATAAATTGATCAAACATCAACAAATCCAAAATTTGAACCATTGGAATTAACGAAGGGGAAGATACTGTTCACTATAAATTTAATAGCTATTCACATATGTTTTATAAGGGCTAGGGCCTTAAAACATGCTTAACGACCGGCCGTCCGCTGGAGCTTCTCGATCAGTCCATTGAGCTCATCCATGGAGCCAAAGCCGATGCTGAGTTCGCCCATTTCTTCCATCCGGCCACCGCGCTTGACACGCTTTTTGACACGCACCTCGACGGCGGCCATGAGCAGGTCCGACAACTCTTCCTCGACCCGCTTCATGTCGCGTGACTTTTCCTTCTTGGGGGTGCTGGCCACCAGGGAAAACTCGGCACTGAGCTTTTTGACCAGGCTTTCGGCTTCACGCACCGACATTTTTTTGGCCGCAATCTGATTGGCGGCGGTGATTTGCGTGGCCCGGTCCAGGGCCAACAGCGCGCGCGCATGGCCCATGTCCATGTCGCCGGCCATCAGCATGGTTTGCACCGGCTCAGCCAGATTGAGCAGGCGCAGCAGGTTGCTGGCCGCACTGCGCGAGCGGCCAACTGCTTGGGCGGCGGTCTCATGCGTCATGCCAAATTCCTTGATCAAACGCTGCAGGCCTTGGGCTTCTTCGAGCGGATTCAAGTCTTCACGCTGCATGTTTTCGATCAGCGCCATGGCGGCGGCGGCCTCGTCGGGCACATCGCGCACCAGCACGGGCACGCTGTCCAGGCCAGCCAGTTTGGCAGCCCGAAAGCGTCGCTCACCCGCAATAATTTCGTACAACGGGTGCCCGGCACCGCTGGCATCGGGGGACTGCTGGCTGCGCTTGCGCTCAGAGTCGGCATCGCTCAGGCGACGCACCAGAATCGGCTGCATGATGCCTTGCATCTTGATGGATTCGGCCAGCTCGTAGAGCGCGCCCTCGTCCATGCGGGTGCGCGGCTGGTACTGGCCGGGCACCATGTCAGACAGCATCAGGGTGGACGGCAGGCCGCTGTTGGCGGCACTGGCGCTGCTGCCATCCGCATCCAGCGCGGCATCTACCGTGGGGCCGAGCAGCGCTTCAAGCCCACGGCCCAAGCCTTTGAGTTTCTTTGTCACCATGTTGGTCTTTCGTTAATTTGCAATCAGTTGGCCGAGCAACGCCTGCCCCTGCGGCCAGTCGCCCAAACCTGAATCAGCGTTGATGTGTCCGGCATCACCCAGGTCAATCCGCTGCGCGCCCCACGCCTTGGCGAAAAGGCAAGCGCGCGCAATGCTGCAATACGGATCATTGGTGCTGGCCACCAGCGTGCTGGCAAAAGGCAGCGGGTGCAGAGCAAGCGGGGCCCAACTGGCCAGTAGCGGGCGCAATTCGGCGCGCTCAGCATCACCAGGTGCCACCAGCAGCGCCGCGTGCACGCGGTGGGTATTTTTGGAGTGGGCCGCCCAGGCTGCCACCAATTGACAACCCAGGCTGTGCGCCACCAGCACGACGGGAGCGTCGGTGGACAGCAACACGTCTTCGAGCCGGGCAATCCAGTCACCGCGCAGCGGCCGCAGCCAATCGTGCTGCTCAACACGCTGGTAGCCAAACCGCGCCTGCCACAGGCTTTGCCAGTGCTGCGGGCCAGAATCTTGCCAGCCCGGCAGGATAAGGACGTTGGTTGGATTCATACTATTATTTTGATAGCTGCAAGCGCATGTTTTATAAGGGCCAGGGGCCAATTTCCTTACATTTTTTGTAACGACTCAGCTGTTTCCGGGATCGTCATTGCGAGGAGCACAGCGACGCGGCAATCCAGGTAGTCAGGAGGTCTGAATTCATGGATTGCCACGCTACGCTCGCTTGTGACGGTCCTCGAAGGAGCTGAGTAGTTACCATTTTTCAATGCGCTCAACCATCTCTTGCGCAAATGCCACAAAGGCCTGCGCGCCCTTGCTGCTGGGGTCAAACACGACACCCGGCACACCGTAGCTCGGGGCTTCCGCCAGGCGCACATTGCGCGGGATCACGGTGTTGAACACCTTGTCGCCAAAGCGTGTTTTTAGCTGCTCACTGACCTGCTGCTGCAGCGTGATGCGCGGGTCAAACATCACCCGCAACAGGCCAATGATGGCCAGGTCTTTGTTCAGGTTGGCATGCACTTGCTTGATGGTGTTGACCAAGTCAGCCAAGCCTTCCAGGGCAAAGTACTCACACTGCATCGGCACAATGACACCATGCGCGCAACACAAGCCATTGAGGGTCAACATCGACAAGCTCGGCGGGCAGTCAATCAGAATGAAGTCGTAGTCGGCAGCCACCTCAGCCAATGCCGTTTTCAGGCGCTTTTCGCGTCGCTCAAGGCTGACCATTTCGACCTCGGCACCGGCGAGTTCGCGATTGGCTGCCAGGATGTCGTAGTTGCAGCCGGCGTCAAGCAGCTTCTGGCTTTGCACGCATGCCTCCCGCACTGAGGCAGATTCGAGCAACACGTCGTACACGCTGAGCTCCAGCTTGCGCTTGTCAATGCCGGAGCCCATAGTGGCATTGCCCTGCGGGTCCAGGTCTACCATCAATACCCGCTGTCCCACTTTGGCCAGCCCGGCCGCCAGATTCACCGTGGTGGTGGTTTTGCCAACGCCACCTTTTTGATTGGCAATGCAGAAAATTTTGGCCATGGTCTGAAAAGTATAAAAATGAAAAGAGTCAGTGTTTCACGTGGAACAAGCCGCCGCTTAACGCGACACCGCCAGTTTGATGCCAAAGCCAATCAAAAACAAACCAGCAACTTTTTCAAGCACGCGTGAAATCATCGGGTTGGCGCGCACACGCTCAGCCAGAAAATGGGTCAGCAATGTTGATGTCAAACCGTACAGAAATGTCAACACAGCAATGGTCGCCGCCATGAACGCGTAGGTGGTCAAGCCCTGTTGGCGTACTGGATCCACAAACAAGGGAAAAAATGCCATGTAAAACAGAATCGCCTTGGGGTTGAGCAAGGTGATCATCAGCGCCTGCCGGAAGTAGTGATGCGGCTTGATGTGGAGCACCGGGGCTGCACCGGGCTTGGCCAGCAACATCTTGGCACCCAGCCATGCCAGGTAAATCGCACCCAGCCATTGCACTGCGTGGAAAGTATCCGGGTAAGCGTTGAGCAAAGCCGCCACCCCGGCCACGGCCGACCACATCAGCACCTGATCACCCGCGATCACGCCCAGCGTGGCCGCAATGCCACCGCGTATACCGCCCTTGCTGGTGGACGTGATCAACGCCAAATTTCCCGGCCCCGGAACCAATAAAAACACGATGATGGTGACGACAAATGTGCCGTAGTCGGTGATGCCGAGCATGTCGATTTTCCTGGTTCCATTGAATTAGCTGGGAAATGGCCCAAAACCTGGCGCGGGCGTAGCCGCTGAGTTTACGTTACCTGTTTGACTCTCATCACTCACCCCGCCGGTTAGGAACCGAGAAATAATAAATTCAGACTTCCTGATGCGTATAGGCTCAGTTTGCCTTTTTTCAGGAATAGGACTGGCACTTGTAGGAGCTGCGGTAGCCGCGAATTCGGGCTTGCCAGCCCTCCCACAAAGTCACAACCAGGCTTTCACCATGCCAAATGGATTCCGTGCGGATCAGGAAGTCTGAAATTGAACAATTATCCGATTGCAGGCGAGATGCTAGGCAAGGCGCAGAGCGCGCCGTGTGGCTGGCCACACAAGTGTTTTGCAACGCAGCATGGCGCTCGCATGCAAGAGGGAGAATGTTCAAGTTATTTTTTCTCGGTGACTTAGCATCCTTCCCCCACTCACTCCCCCAACCCCTCTTTCGCCCCGCCGGGCGAAAGAGGGGAGCCAACAGCCGAATCTGGCCATGGGTTTAAGGGAACGAGTTCATCACGTTGGCCAAATACGGCTGTTTAGCTCCCGCATCAATCGGCGGGGCGAGAGGGGTGCGATTCAAACTGGTGTGCTGCAACGGCTTTGGGGTCGGATCACGATTTTGGCTGCTGGCCGGTGAGCTTGCCAACAGTCGCCCCCCAAAACTCGTGCTCTGACCCCAATGCTTTGACTCTGCTGCACATCACTTT
>JBBQLQ010000041.1:0-22614 GCA_038328055.1 Burkholderiales bacterium | reverse complement strand
ACTCCTCAGTTGGTGCCGCTCTGGCCAAGTGACCGATGGCAAGACGCTTGCTGCTGTACTTTGGATACAAAACGTGTTGTCCGGCGCATGGACATTGGACTGGGCAAGCGAGTTATAAGCAGCCAACTCGTTGCCTGCGTTATGTGATTTTTGCATGAGGCAATGAATGCCGGCTAAAGCCTGTTTTCAGGGTAGGTCTGCTCCCTAGAATACGTGGCATTCCAGAGACTTCAAGGAGTTATGCATGTCCAGTGCCTCACTAGCAAGCCTTCGTACGTACACCCAGCAAAACGCGGCTGCGACATCTGCAGAGCTGGCGGAATTTGTTTGTGCGTACTTTGAAAGCGCAGACCCGGCTGAGCTTCAGTCACGCGAACCGGTAACACTCATGGCCATGGCCAGCGCGCATTTAGCCCTGCACAATTCCCCAAGCAATGCAACCGGCTCCAGGATTCGAGTGTTCAACCCCACGTTGGCAGAAGACGGGTTTGTAAGCGAGCACACGGTCATTCAGATCGTTCATGATGACATGTCGTTTTTGGTCGACTCGGTCACCATGGCTGTCAACCGCAGTGGCCGTATTGCCCATTGGATCGTCCATCCCTTGCTCGTTATTCAGCGTGATGCACAAGGTGGCTTGGGCAAGACCTCGGCGGCCGGCTCGCATGGCCAGCCAGGCGAACTTGTTCAGTCTTTCATCATGGTGGAATGTGATCGAATCGTGCGCGATGTTGATCGGGACTTGATGGCGCTTGAGCTTGCGCGTGTTCTCGGTGATGTGCGCGCCACTGTCATAGATTGGTCCGCCATGTTGGCCCGCCTGGAAGCGATCTGCGATGAATCATCACGCTCCCCTTTGTCCAGTGCCGGGCAACATGAGGGAATTGAATTTCTGCGCTGGCTCAATGCCCAGCATTTCACCTTTTTGGGTGCCCGTGACTATGCGTTGTCGCGTGACGGTGATGCCGTCAGTCTGGTGGCAACACCACACAGCGGCCTTGGTATTTTGCGTGGCGAGCCACAAACGCCAGCCAGTCGCCTGCCGAAGGATGCGTTGTCCTTTTTGGACTCTGACTCGCTGATTCTGGTGACCAAGGCCATGACGCGCGCGACCGTGCACCGGCCCGCCTGGTTGGACTACATCGGTGTCAAACGTTTTGACGATCTGGGAAACGTGGTGGGCGAATCACGTTTTCTGGGGCTTTACACCTCCAGAGCCTACGCCGTACCCGTGAATGAAATACCCCAGATAAGGCGCCGGGCTGCAGATGTCATGGTGGCTGCTGGTGTGGTGCCAGACAGTCACGCGGCCAAATCCTTGCAGGCCATTCTTGATGCCTACCCGCGAGATGAGTTGCTTCAGATTGATGCTGCCACATTGACCGAGCATGCCATCGGTATTTTGCGTTTGCAGGAACGCCAGCGAACCCGCGTATTTTTGCGACGCGATCCATTTGGCCGTTTCACCTCGGCGCAGGTGTTTGTGCCACGGGATCGCTACAACACCGAATTGCGCACCCGCATCGGGCAAGAGCTTCTTCGCGAGCTTGATGGTGAGTCGATCGAATTCACCCCCATGTTGACCGACAGCCCGCTGGCCCGGATCCATTACCTGGTCAGGGCACGTCAACACGCGCCCAGAAATCCTGATGTCGTGGCGCTCGAAGCGCGCATCGCGCGTCTGGCCCAGCGCTGGGAGGATGACTGCAAACAAGCCCTGCTGCACAGTCACGGCGAAAGCCAGGGCTTGGCGCTGGCCAACCGCTTTGCCAACGCGTTTCCATCGGCCTACAGGGATGATTTTTCGGGTGCCATCGCCGCCGACGATGCGTTGCTCCTGTCAACGCTGTCGCTTACCGGCAGCATGGCGGTCAAGCTGTACCGGCCGCTTGATGCGGGTGCTGGCGTGGTCGGTCTGAAAATTTACCACACCGCCAAAGTTGCCCTGTCTGATTCGCTGCCGGTGCTGGAGCGAATGGGCGCGCGCGTGCTCGATGAGCAACCCTACAAGGTCAATGATGCCTTCGGTACCGGTGACTTCTGGATCCACGACCTGGGCTTGCAGTTGCCGGCAGACATCCGGTTCTCGGTCATCAAAGAGCGCTTCGAGTCACTATTTTTGCAAGCCTGGCGCAATGAAGTGGACAGCGATGACCTGAACAAGTTGGTTCTGGCAAGCACGTTGGATGCCCGCAGCATCGCCATTTTGCGGGCCTACACCCGCTATTTCAAACAGCTTGGTTTTGCCTTCAGCCAAAGCTATATGGAAGCCACTTTGTACAAGAACGCAGCCATTGCCCAACTGCTCTATGAATTGTTCAATGTCCGTTTCAATCCGGATTTTTCAGAAGATCGCGATGTTGCCACGCAAGGCTTGTGTGGCCAGATTGACGCACTGCTGAGTGCGGTTGCCAGCCTGGAAGAAGACCGCATCCTGCGCCAGTTCTACAGCACCATTTTGGCAACCCTGCGAACCAATGCGTGGCAGGCCGCTGCCAGCGGTGGGTGCAAACCCTATTTCAGCTTCAAGTTCAACCCGCGTGCGGTGCCGGGTATGCCAGAGCCCAAGCCTCTTTTTGAAATCTGGGTGTATTCACCCCGGGTGGAAGGTGTGCATTTGCGAAACGGCAAAGTCGCGCGTGGTGGCATTCGCTGGTCAGATCGCCGTGAAGATTTCCGCACCGAAATTTTGGGCCTGGTGAAGGCGCAGCATGTGAAAAATACGGTGATCGTTCCGGTGGGGTCCAAAGGCGGTTTTGTCCTGAAAAATGCACCCAACCCGGCCGACCGTGAAGCTTTGATGGCCGAGGGCATTGCCTGCTACAGGTTGTTCCTGTCCGGCTTGCTGGACTTGACTGACAACCTGGTGCAAGGTCAGGTCGTGGCTCCCAATCAGGTGGTTCGCCATGACGGCGACGACCCCTACCTGGTGGTGGCGGCTGACAAGGGAACCGCCAGCTTCTCGGACATTGCCAACAGTATCTCCAAGGACTACGGCTACTGGCTGGGTGATGCTTTTGCCTCGGGCGGCTCGGTCGGCTATGACCACAAAAAGATGGGCATCACCGCGCGCGGTGCCTGGGAATCGACCAAGCGGCATTTCCGCAGCCTGTCCGTCAATACCCAGACGATGCCGTTCTCGGTTGCCGGCATTGGCGACATGTCGGGCGACGTGTTTGGCAATGGCATGCTGTTGTCCGAGCACATCCGGCTGCTTGTCGCTTTTGACCATCGGCATATCTTCATCGATCCGACACCCGATGTAGCGAGCAGCTTTGCCGAGCGCAAACGTCTGTTTGGCCTGCCCAGATCAAGCTGGGACGACTTTGACAAAGCGCTCATCTCTGAGGGGGGTGGCATTTACCCGCGTAGCGCGAAATCTATCAAGCTCTCTGACGCAGCACGAGCCGTGCTGGGCACTGAGGCGCACGAGTTGACACCCGCCGAGCTGCTCAACGCAATTCTCAAAGCCCCGGTCGACCTGATCTACAACGGCGGCATTGGCACCTATGTCAAGTCATCGCAGGAAACCCATGCGCAGGCAGGCGACAAGGCGGGCGATGCGTTTCGGGTGAATGGCGCGGAACTGCGCTGCAAGGTGCTGGTCGAAGGCGGCAATCTCGGTTGCACCCAGCTTGGGCGGATTGAATTTGCCCAACAAGGTGGCCTGATCTATACCGATGCCATTGACAATTCGGCCGGTGTCGACTGCTCCGATCATGAAGTCAACATCAAGATTTTGCTTGACCGCGTGGTGGAATCGGGCGACCTGACCATCAAGCAGCGCAACGATGTGCTGGCCTCCATGACCGAAGAAGTTGGCCATTTGGTACTGGCCGACAACTACTACCAGACCCAGGCGCTTGACGTAGCCTGTCATCGTCCCCTTTACCTGCTGGATGGCCAGCAGCGCCTGATGCAGTGGCTTGCAGGCGCAGGCCGACTTGATCGTGCTATCGAATTTTTACCCAATGACGAAGAAATTGCCCTGCGCCGAGCCCGCAAGGTGGGCCTGACAGCGCCTGAAAATGCCGTACTGATGGCCTATGCCAAAATTTCTGTCTTTGACGACCTGGTGGCCAGCAACCTGCCGGATGACCCGTTTTTTAACCGAGCACTCAAGTGCTATTTCCCTAAAATTCTGTCAGAAAAGTTTGCCGATGCGATTGCCACGCATCCGCTTAAACGCGAAATCATTGCCACCTTTGTGGCCAACACGGTGGTCAACCGCACGGGTGCCACTTTTGTCAACTTTCTGGCCGCTGAGGCAGCCGCCAGCACCGCTGATGTGGTGCGCGCCTACACCCTGGCGCGTGAGATTTTTGACCTGGAGCCGCTGTGGGATCAAATTGACGCGCTGGATGACAGCGTCGCCAGCACCCTGCAGCTTGCTCTCTTGAGCAAGCTGATTGCGATTGCCCAGCGTGCCTCGCGCTGGATGCTGCGTCTGCGGGCCAAAAATACCGATTTACCCACGCTGATCGCACGCTACCAGCCCGGTGCCCGCGAGTTGCGTGCGCATTTAGGCGAGTGGCTGCCCGATCATTCCGTGCAGAACTGGGACCAATCCGCGCAAAAGCTGGTACAGGCCGGCGTGGCAGCCGAGCTGGCGCAGCAGCTGACCGCGCTGGAGTTCATTTTTCCGGCACTGGATCTGGTCGACCTGACGCAAAGCGCCGGCGCCACGCTGGAGCAGGCGGCGCGCACCTATTTCGCTGTGGACAATCAACTGGGCTTGAGTGCCTGGCGGGTGCAGATCAACCACTTGCCAGTGGACACCTTGTGGCAGACGCAGGCGCGTGGCAGCGCCCGTGACGATGTGTATGCCATTGCCGGGCAGATCACGCAGACAGTATTGGCGCGTTATCCCGATGTGAATGCCTGGTCGGTCGAGCACGCTGCGCCCATTGGGCGCCTGTGCCGCTTGTTGCAGACCATCAGTGTGCAGACCGCTGACCTAGCGCCGATCTCGGTGGCCCTGCGTGAGCTGCGCCACTTGGCGTGATGCGGGCCTACAGACCCCCAAGCCATCAGGCACTGAGGTTAACGATGCGGCCCAATGCTTTGGCCTGGGGTCGGTAAGTAGGGTCAGTCTGACTGGACTGGTTTGTAAGGCTAAGTACCTTGTCCCGGCGAGTTTGCAAATCGGCCTCTGCTGCATCGGCTTGTGAGCGCAATTCATGCACGGTTGATTCGGCTTGTGCTGCTTCGCGGCGGGCTGCATCAAGCCGGTTGCGAATCAGCGCAGACTGCAGCGACGGCGTGGCACTGCTGGTGGCGGCAAGGGCAGCCATGGTGTTTGCTTGCGGATAAGCGTGCTCAGGCCGTCACATTCAAAACACGCCCGGTGGTCTGGCCTTGCGTGTTGACCACCGGCGCGGGTGGTGGTGGCGGTGCCTGGGTTTTCTTGACCTCAGGCTCCCTGGGTGGCTCCTGAGTTCGGGCCTGTTCAGTTTTTTGCATCTGGGTCGGCTTCTGGGTGGACTGCACCGACGAGGCCTTGTAGCTTGAAACGTCCATAAGAGACTCCTTTTGAAGTTAGTTCGGAGTTTACGAGTCTTGTCGTTTGTGTTCAATAGCTGATTTCAAGCCCTTACGCATGAAACTGCAAGGCCGCCAGCCCCGCATAGACACCGCCCAGGGCAACCAGTTCGGCGTGCGTGCCTTGCTCCACCAGCTGACCCTGATCGATCACCACAATGCTGTCGGCTTTTTGCACCGTGGCCAGCCGGTGGGCAATTACCAGCGTGGTGCGCCCGTGCATGGCCGACTCCAGCGCCGCTTGCACCATGCGTTCGCTTTCGGCATCCAGCGCGCTGGTGGCTTCGTCCAGCAGCAACAGCGGCGGGTTTTTCAGGATGGCGCGGGCAATGGCCACGCGCTGGCGTTGGCCGCCGCTCAGGCGCACACCGCGTTCGCCCAGAAAGGTGTTGTAACTCTGGGGCAGGGCGCTGATGAACTCATCGGCAAAGGCTGATTGCGCCGCAGTTTTGACCTCGGCATCAGTGGCATCCGGTCGGCCATAGCGGATGTTCTCCAGCGCGCTGCTGGAAAAAATCACCGCATCTTGCGGCACGATACCAATGCGCTGGCGCAAATCGCCCAGCGCCAGCTCGCGCGTGGACACGCCGTCCAGCGTGATGCGCCCCTGTTGCGCGTCATAAAAACGCAGCAACAGCTGAAAGACGGTACTTTTGCCCGCGCCGCTGGGCCCGACCAGCGCCACCGTCTGGCCGGCCTTTATGCGCAGTGAAAAATCCTGCAAGGCTGCCTGCTTCGGGCGCGACGGGTAATGAAACGAGATTGATTCAAATTCAATAGCACTCCCCGCTTTATTGATAAGGGCTAGAGCCGGATTTGATGGTGAAACAATGGGCGACTGGCTGGCCAGCAATTCCATCAGCCGTTCGGTGGCCCCGGCGGCGCGCAACAAGTCGCCATAGACCTCGCCCAAAATGGCAAACGCGCTGGCCAGAATAATCACATAGACCACCGTTTGCCCCAGATGCCCGGCACTGATGCGCCCGGCCATCACCGCTTGCGTGCCCTGGTACAAGCCCCACAGCAACGCAGCCGAGGTGGCGATGATGATAAACGCCACCAGACCAGAGCGGGCCTTGGAGCGCCGCACGGCCACTTCAAATGCCTTGGCGGTGGCCAAGACAAACCGGGCCGTCTCACGCGCCTCGGCGGTGTAGCTTTGCACCACCGGTATGGCGTTGAGCACTTCGGCGGCAATCGCGCTGGAGTCCGCTGCGCGGTCCTGGCTGGCCCGTGAGAGCTTGCGCACGCGTCGTCCAAACCACAGCGCCGGCAGCACGATCAGCACCAGAATCATCAGCACTTGCAGCATCACCACCGGGTTGGTCCACACCAAAATACCCAGCGCGCCGATGCCCATCACCAGATTGCGCAGCCCCATGCTCAAAGACGATCCCACCACCGTCTGCACCAGTGTGGTGTCGGCAGACAGCCGCGACAGCACCTCGCCGGTTTGCGTGGTCTCGAAAAACTCGGGGCTTTGCTGCAACACATGGGCATAGACCGCATTGCGCAGGTCGGCGCTGACGCGCTCACCCAGCCAGCTCACCATGTAAAAACGCGCTGCCGAAGTCAGACCCAGCGCCACTGCCACGGCAAACAGCACCACAAAATGCTCACGCAGTGCCATCACCTGCGCTCCCTTGTCGGCCTGCACCAGGCCACCGTCAATCAGGCTGCGCAGCGCCAGCGGAAACGCCAGCGTGGCCACTGCGGCCAGCACCAGAAACACCAGCGCCAAGCCGATGCGCAGCCGGTAAGGACGCAAAAAGGGCAGCAAGCCCGACAAGGACTTGGGGTTGCGCGACGGGTTTGGGGTGTTGGGCATGAAAGGAGTTGGGTTGGGCGCGCTGTGGTGCGCTTGCTGCCAGTATATTTATATAAAAATGACCTCTAGCCCAGACGCTTATTGCGTGAGTAGCTACGTAATTTATAGCATCGTGGTCAAAGCCGCAATGCGCTGGCGTAGCCGGTCATTTCCAGGTAACCCCGGCCAACCGTTTTGCCTTGGGCATCTTGCAGATCGCTCAGGCCTTCCCAGTAAATCGCCCCGGTGGAGTTGCGGCTGTCGAGCTCCTGATTGTCCACCAGCGCCCGCACGACAAAGGCTCTTGCACCCGCAGCGGCCACGCCTGTCCCCGCGCCAATGGCCGCATTGCGGATTTCAATTGCCCACTCGACCGGGTATGTAGCGCCGCTGGCCTGGCTCTTCCAAAGGCGAACAGGTTTGAAGGTCACATCTTCGGGTGAAAAAATGACTGGTTTGACCGCCCCGGCTTCGCGCCATGAACCCCCCGCCCACAAGGCACTGCCGTCCTTGCGCCGCAGCCGGAATGCCGTCAGCGCGCTGCCATTTTGCAGGTTCATGCCAATCCAGTCCCAGCCTACGGCATCCGGGTGCAGCAACGACTGGCTCCACTCGTGATCGAGCCAGGCGCGCCCCGTCACCGCCATGGGCTTGCCCGCCAGCGTCAATTCGCCGCTTACGCTGAGCTGCGGCACGCTGTAGTAGTAGCTGGCCTGGGCGGCTTGGGGGCCTTTGCGTGACAAGCCTTGGTCGCCTTGCAGCAGCAGCGGCTGGGTTTCGTTCAGCGTCAACGCAAAGGCAAAGTCGCGCGCGCTGACCCGCGCCAGGTAGAGCCCATTCTGGTGCCGCAGCGACCAGTCGCGCAGACCTACATCGGTGCCTGACGCGCTACTGGATGCCAGGTCAACCGACTCGTTGCCAGAGCTACGAGCAATGCGCTGGTCGTGCAGCAGACGCTGGCCTGCCACATCGGTGACGGCCGCATGCGCAAAAATTAATTGCTTTGCCGCAAAAGCCGAGCTCATGGCTTGGGTGGACGGTACGCGCGAGCGGAAAAAGGTCAACTGAAAGCCATACAGCTTGCTTCGCGCCCGCAGTTCTCCGGTGACGTACCACCATTCAATGGCGGTGTCGGGGTGGCTGCCCAGATCACGCGGGAACTGCAGGGGGCGCTCTATCAGCGCCGGGGCCTGATCCGCCGTAGCCCGCGCTTGGCCGGCATAGGGCCATAGCGGTGCCGTCAGGGCGGCGGTCAGCAGTTGGCGGCGGTGGGCAGAGATATGCATGGGGCCTTGTTCCTCACTAATTTTGGTGCTGCTCGCGACCAGGGCTGCAGCCCTTGAATTGATTGCATAAAAAGCTATCATTTGTATAGCCAATCAGTAAACTGCATCATGGTCACCCACATTCACCGGAATGATCTGGCGGTTCTGAATCAACAGCTCTAGCGTGATGCGGTATGACAAATTGATCGACACCGAATGCAACCCATCAAACTTGCCGCGCAGCGGGTGCAAGCGCAGCGAAGGGTGCGTGGGGTTGGCTTCCAGCAGTTGCAAGGTTTTCAGATAGTGCTGCCGCAGCCCGGGGTGGCGCTTGAGAAACTGCGCCGCCCGGCAGGTGTATTGCTCGGTAAAAACCAGCGCATAGCCAGTCATGGGTTGCAGGGTCATGCGGCCAGATTCGCCGCGTCCAGCCGGGCCAAGTGCGCCTCGGGCGACTCCTGCACCGTGCGCCCGGCGGCCAGGTCGGCACGGGTCTGCGCCAGCGCGGCATCCAGCTCGCATTCGCGCAGGTAGTGGTAGTGGGACATGTCCATCACCACAAACTTGTCTTTGCCGCGCACCGAGATAGTGGCTTCTGGGGCGCTGCCCAGAGCCAGTTCAATCGCGGATACGCCTTTGGTTTTGAGATCATTGGCGCTGATGTAAGCCATAGGGCACTCCAAACAAATAGTTTTTAAATACGATCAATCATACTGTGAACAGTGCGATTGATGGTGTTTCAGTAAGGCGTCAAAGTAGTCGCCCTTGATCAGGTGCCGGCCTTGCTGATTTTGTTGGAGTGCAGGTGGATGTGGGCAAACTTCTCGCTGACCCTGCAGAGCGGGTGCGATTCAGAGTAATGTGCAGCAGAGTCAAAGCATTGGGGTCAGAGCACGAGTTTTGGGGGGGGGCGACTGGTGGCAAGCTCACCGGCCAGCAGCCAAAATCGTGATCCGACCCCAAAGCCGATACAGCACACCAGTTTGAATCGCACCCCTGCAGAGCAGGCCGAACCTGGCACGGGCCACACGCCGATTTTGCCTATAAAAAACAGGCAATGCGTCACGCCAGTTGTGCGCGCAGTCTGGCTTGTGCCGGCGCGCAGTCGCCCATGTGCTCTGCCACCCAGGTCGCATCGAAGTAGGAACCCAGGTAGCGCTCACCGGCATCGCACAGCAGCGACAAGATCGAACCGTGCTCACCTTTGTGACGCATCTCGGTGGCCAGCGCCAGCATGCCGACCAGATTGGTGCCGGTCGATGGCCCCACTTTGCGCCCGAGCAATTCGCTGAGCAGTTGCATGGCGGCCACCGAATCAACGTCCGCCACATCGAACATGCGATCCACCAGGGTGCGGATAAAGCTGGCTTCGACCCGTGGGCGGCCAATGCCTTCAATGCGCGAACCCGGTCCGGTGACTGTTGCATCGCCCGTGCGGTGGTACTCGCCAAACACCGAGCCCACCGGGTCGGCGACGCAGAGTTGGGTGGCGTGGCGCTGGTAGCGCACAAAGCGGCCAATGGTGGCGCTGGTGCCACCGGTGCCCGCGCCCACCACAACCCAGCTGGGTATCGGGAAACGCTCACGCGCCATCTGGCTGAACATGCTTTGGGCAATGTTGTTGTTGCCGCGCCAGTCGGTGGCACGCTCGGCATAGGTGAACTGGTCCATGTAGTGGCCGCCCGTCTGCTGGGCCAGCGCGCGTGCCTCGTCATAAACGGCACGGGCACTGTCGACCAAATGGCACTTGCCACCGTAAAACTCGATCTTGGCGATTTTTTCGCAAGATGTTTCGCGTGGCATCACGGCAATAAACGGCAAGCCAATCAGTCGGGCAAAGTAGGCCTCGCTGACCGCTGTGGAGCCGCTGCTGGACTCCACAATGGTGGAGCTTTCGTGAATCCACCCGTTGCACAGACCATACAAAAACAGCGAGCGCGCCAAGCGGTGCTTGAGACTGCCGGTTGGGTGGGTCGACTCGTCTTTCAGGTACAGATCAATGCCGTGCTGGGCAAAGCCGGGCAGCGGCAAAGCGATCAGGTGGGTGTCGGCGCTGCGCTGGTAGTCGGCCTCAATGTGGGCAATGGCGGTGTGCAGCCAGCGCATTGCTACTTCAGGCTACCTGACAAAAACTGCGCCAGACGCACGCTTTTGGGGCTGGCCAACACCTGGGCCGGGTTGCCCTGTTCTTCGATTTGTCCTTTGTGCAGAAAAATCAGGTGGTTGGCCACCTCGCGGGCAAAGCCCATTTCGTGCGTGACCACCACCATGGTGCGGCCTTCCAGCGCCAGATTTTTCATGACCTTGAGCACTTCGGACACCAGTTCGGGGTCGAGCGCGCTGGTGGGCTCGTCAAACAGCATCACCTCGGGCTCCATCGCCAGCGCACGGGCAATCGCCACGCGCTGCTGCTGGCCACCGCTCAGGTGCGCGGGGTACGCGTCCTCTTTGCCTTCGAGCCCCACCTTGGCCAGGTATTTACGGGCGGTTGCCACCGCCTGGTCGTGGGGTACTTTCATGACATGCACAGGGGCTTCAATGATGTTTTGCAGCACCGTCATGTGCGCCCACAGGTTGAAATGCTGGAACACCATGGCCAGCTTGGTGCGCAGATGCGCTAATTGCTTGGGGTTGGCAGCATGCAGCTCGCCGTTAGAGCCGGGACTCAAGTGCAGTTCTTCACCCGCCACATTGATGCGGCCCTGGTTGGGTTTTTCCAGCAGGTTGATGCAGCGTAAAAAGGTGCTTTTGCCCGAGCCCGAGCTGCCGATGATGCTGATGACATCGCCCGCATGGGCGGTGAGCGACACACCCTTGAGCACCTCGTTTGAGCCAAAGCGCTTGTGGATGTTTTCAACCTGGAGTTTGAGGGTGGTGGTGGTCATGTTCTTAAGCTCCCAGCAGCGCGCCGGTTCTGAAGGCTTGGGCGCCGGCAATCTTGCCGAGTTCGCCACCGGCGGTGATGTAGCGGTCGCGGATGCGGGCGTAAAACACGCCGTCAACGCCGGCCAGCACGCGCTCGGTGGTGTTGGCAATGGGATCAATCACTTCGCAAACCAGATCACCTTTATGCAGCGACTGGCCTGGTTCGGCGGCAAACACCACGATGCCGGGGGTGCGCGCGTGCAGGCTTTCCGAGCCGGCCAGTGGTGTCGCTTGGCACAGGGCCGCGGGTATGGCGGGCACTGCGTCGCAAGCTAATACATCGATGTATTGCAGCCAGTTGACGATGGCCTGCGCATCTTTCTGGGCCAAGGCGTGGCTAACGTCCAACTCGCCACGCAGTTCAATGGTGGTCGTGCAGCAGGCTTGTGGCAGCGGCCCGGTTTTACCGCCCGCCTTGAGCCGCTCAGCCAGTTGCCACCAGACGCTTGACAGGCATTCGTCAATCGGACGGTTGCCTGAATTACGCGCCAACAAAATCGCCCGACTTTGCAGAAAATGCGCCAGCGGTGCGAACTGTGGCCAGCAGGGTTCTTCGGTGTAGAAGTGCAGCACGCCTTCACAGTCGCAATGCAGATCGAGCATGTAGTCGGCATCGTGCGCCAGCAGCAGCAGCGTGCGGCGCAGGCTTTGCAACTCGGTGTCGGGCACCCAGGCTTGCAGGTAGTCGGTCATGGCATGGCGCGCCAACTGCACATTGGCAGCGGCATCTTCGCCCAGCGCCTGCATGACCGCCGGGGCGACCGCTGCCGCCAAGTCGGGGTAATGGCGGTTGAAGTTTTCCGAGGTGTCCAGCTCAAAACGGCCCATCGGCTTGTGGTCAAGCCGCTGTGCCAAGCCAATCGGGTTGGCCACCGGCACCAGCACAATTTCGCCCTGAATTTGTCCAGCAGCTTCAGCTGCTTCCAGCAGGGCACGCAAATGGTGCGCCACCAGCATGCCGGGCAATTCTTCGGCGTGCAGGCTCGCTTGTATATAGATTTTTAGCCCCGAGCCCTTGCTGCCAAAGTGAAAGCTGCTCAGATTTTTGTAGCAACCCAGGCTGTTGCTGAGTAACGGGTGGTCAGTGCGTTGCATGGTGGTGGGCTGTTAATTCTTTTGCGGTGCCAGATAGGCCAATAAGCGGCTTTCGCTGAAGCGGAAAAAGCCGATCAGGCAAAACGAGGCCGTCAGGTAAATAGCCGCTGCGGCCAGATAGGCCTCGAATGGCAGGTAATAGGTGGCGTAAATGCGACTGGCCGCTGACGTAATGTCGAGCATGTTGGGCACGGCGCTGGCCAGGCTGGTGCTGTGCAGCATCATCACCACTTCATTGCTGTAGGCGGGCAAGGTGCGGCGCATGGCGCTGGGCAAGACGATGCGCAGCATGGTCTCAAAGCGGCTCATGCCAAAAGCGTGGGCGGCTTCAATCTCGCCGGCGCTGGTTTCGCGGATGGCGCCAGCCAGCATTTCGGCGGTATAGGCTGCGGTGTTCAGGCTGAAGGCCAGCAGCGCGCAAAAAAACGGTTCTTTGAAATGCGTCCACGGCCAGACCGAATCCCAGCGGGACTGAATCCATTCAAGTTGGCCCAGGCCGTAGTAAATCAGGTAAATCTGGATCAGCAGCGGTGTGCCGCGAATCACAAAGGTGTAGCTGCTGACGATCCAGCGCAGCGGTGCCCACGGGCCAGTGAGAATCAGTGCAAATATCAGGGCCAGCACGGCCCCCACGGCCAAGGACGAAAACAGCAGCCACAGCGTGATGACAATGCCATTGCCGAACAAGGCCAGGTTGACGGGTTCAAATATGACGGCCCATTCCATTACAAAGTCACCCGCTTGGTGCCCAGGCTGTAGCGGGCATTGATTTTTTTCAGGACAAACAGCGATACCGAGGTGTAAATCAAGAACAGCGCCCCGGTGAACAAAAAGAACATGAACGGTGAGCGGGTCGCGGCGCTCGCCTGCTTGGCCAGGTAGGTCATTTCCTGCAGGCCAATCAGGCTGACCAGCGCGGTGGCCTTGATCAGCACCAGCCAGTTGTTGGTAAAGCCGGGCAGGGCGTAGCGCACCATCTGCGGCAGGGTGATGCGCAGAAAAGTTTGGTGCCGGCTCATGCCAAAAGCCCAGGCGGCTTCCATCTGGCCTTTGGGGATGCTCAAAATGGCACCCCGGAATGTTTCCACCATGTAGGCCCCGTAGATAAAACCGATGGTCAGCACACCGGCCATAAAGGGCTCAATGTCAATCGTGGCCTCGCTGCCCATTTTTTCAAGCAGCGTGTTGATACCAATCGTGCCGCCATAAAACACCAGCAGCATCAGCACCAAATCAGGGATGCCCCGGATGATGGTGGTGTAAAACGTGGCGAGCCCCACCAAAATGGGGCGGCCTGAGAGTTTGGCCGCGGCACCTGCCAGGCCAAACACAATGGACACCAGCAACGCCATCAGCGACACCCCCACCGTCAGCAAGGAGCCGTGCAAAATGACTAAAAAGTAGGCTTGCATACTGGTTAACAGCGCGATCTCATTGCGAGGAGCGAAGCGACGCAGCAATCCAGGAAGTCCGGGGACATGGATTGCCGCGCTGCGCTCGCAATGACGGGACGCGTGACAGTCGCAGTGACGGGTCGCGTGACAGTCGCAGTGACGGGTCGCGTGACAGTCGCAGTGACGGGTCGCGTGACAGTCGCAGTGACGGGCAGGAGTGCCTCTCAATCATCACGATGGCTAATTACTTGCCGTACACGTCAAAGGTGAAGTACTTGTCGTTGATGGCCTTGTATTTGCCGTTGGCGCGAATGGCTTTGATGGCGGCGCTGAGTTCCTTCTTCAGGTCTGCCTGGCCTTTGCGCAGCGCAACGCCAGCACCGGTGCCAAAGTACTTGGGAATGTACAGTTCATCACCAACGAACTGATAGGCATCGCCACCTGGCTTGCTCAGGAAACCGCCCAATACTTCTTGCGTGTCAGCGACAGTGCCGTCCAGACGACCGGCCTTTATGTCGAGGTAAACCTGGTCTTGAGCGTCATAAGACACCACTTCGACACCCTTGGTCTTCAACTCGCCGAGTGCGTATTTCTCTTGGGTACTGGCCTTCAGGACACCGATTTTTTTGCCCTTGATGGAGTCAATGCCGGCAAATTTGATGTCTTTTTTCAGGACGATCTTGCTGGGCGTGTTGTAGTACTTGTCGGTGAAGTCAACTTGTTTCAAGCGCTCTGCAGTGATGGACATCGAGCTGATGATCACGTCGTATTTTTTGGCCAGCAGGCCTGGAATCATGCCGTCCCAGGCTTGTTCGACAAACACGCACTTGCGCTTGACTTGCTCGCACAGGGCGCTGGCAATGTCCACGTCAAAGCCGGTGGGCTTGCCGTCCGCGGTTTTGAAGGTAAAGGGCTCGTAAGTGGGATCAATGGCAACCTTGAGGTCTTTGCCCTGGGCAAAGGCGCTGGCGCACAGGGCGCTGATGGCGCAGCAAAGCAGGATTTTTTTCATAAGCAGCTTTCTCAAAAATGCCAGGGTGTCCCCCCGGCGGGTTAACAAAAAATTGAACGTTGATTCTACGGCGGTCAAATCACTGGCTTGGGGTTGGTTTCTACCAAGTCAGTCATCTAAATCACTTTTGATAATTGGGCATTAGCAATCATCATCCTAGATTCCTCAGTTGGACGCGCCCGAGTGGGCTGTCAGAACCGTGTCTGGGTAGGCGAGGACGACGCTGAAGGCTACTGCCTTCGAGGAGGATCAACGCCCCCAGGCCCGGTCCTGGCGGCTCAATCGGATGCGTAGCGCTGTCAGCCAAAAGGTGAAGTTGATCAACGCTGAAAAAGCGAATGTTCATGCGAACTTCAGACTTCCTGATGTGCATAGGCACATTTTGCTTTTTTCAGGAATGGGACTGGCACTTGTTTTGCTCTTTTTAGGAATAGGACTGGCACTTGTTTTGCTTTTTTTAGGAATAGGACTGGCACATGTAGGAGCGGCGGCAGCCGCGAATTCGGGCTTGCCAGCCCTCCCACAAAGACACAACCAGGCTTTCACCATGCCCAATGGATACCGTGTTGATCAGGAGGTCTGAAATTCGTCCAGCAAGCTGGCCACCGGACTGCGCCAGCCGATGTTGGTCAGTTCGGCTTCGGTGTCGAGCAGGGTGTATTCTTTCAGCGCGCTCAGCTTTTGCAAGCTGATAAATTTCTGGCCCCGGTCATAGGCGGCGGCGGTGGGCGACAGCACATCGGGGTAAAACCAGTGTTCTGAGACATTCACGGCCACCTTCACATCGCCTGAGAACACCTTGCAGGGCGAGCCCACACCGACAAGCGTGGCCCATAATCAGGCCAGTTGACGTTAACGTCAACGTCAACGTCAACGTCAACGTCAATGTCAATGTCAATGTCAATGTCAATGTCAATGTCAATGTCAATGTCAATGTCAATGTCAATGTCAATGTCAATGTCAATGTCAATGTCAATGTCAATGTCAATGTCAATGTCAATGTCAACGAATGAACTCCTTTTTGAAAGATTGCCATGTTGTTAACCCAAGACCAGGAAATGGTGCGCGACGCGGTACGCGCTTTTGCACAAGCCGAGCTGTGGCCCAACGCCGCCAAATGGGACAAGGAGCACACCTTTCCCAAAGACGTGCACCTGGGTTTAGCCGCGCTGGGCGCTTACGGCATTTGCGTGCCCGAAGAGTTTGGCGGGGCCAATATGGACTACCTGACGCTGGCGCTGGTGTTGGAAGAAATTGCGGCTGGCGATGGCGGCACCAGCACGGTGATCAGCGTCACCAACTGCCCGGTCAACGCGATTTTGATGCGCTATGGCAATGCTGCGCAAAAAAAGCAATGGCTTACGCCGCTGGCGCAGGGCCACATGCTGGGTGCCTTCTGCCTGACCGAGCCGCATGTGGGCTCAGATGCCTCGTCGCTCAAAACCACGGCGGTCAAAGCCGGCGACGAATACGTCATCAACGGCGTCAAACAATTCATCACCAGTGGCAAAAACGGCGACGTGGCCATTGTCATTGCCGTCACTGACAAGGGTGCGGGCAAGAAAGGCATGAGCGCTTTTCTGGTGCCCACCAACGCCCCCGGCTATGTGGTGGCGCGGCTCGAAGACAAGCTCGGCCAACACAGCAGTGACACCGCGCAAATCAACTTTGACGATTGCCGAATTCCAGCCGACAACCTGATTGGCAAAGAGGGCGAAGGCTACGGCATCGCCCTGGGCGGACTCGAAGGCGGGCGCATCGGCATTGCCGCGCAAAGCGTGGGCATGGCGCGCAGCGCGTTTGAGGTGGCTGTGGCTTACGCCAAAGATCGCCAAAGCTTTGGCACCGCCATCTTCAACCACCAAGCGGTTGGCTTCAGGCTGGCCGAGTGCGCTACCCAAATTGAAGCGGCCCGGCAACTGATCTGGCACGCAGCCGCATTGCGTGATGCAGGTCGCCCGTGCCTGAAAGAAGCAGCCATGGCCAAGCTGTTTGCCAGTGAGATGGCTGAGCAGGTCTGCAGTGTTGCTATCCAGACGCTGGGCGGCTACGGTTACGTGAGTGACTTTCCGGTCGAGCGCATTTACCGTGACGTGCGCGTTTGCCAGATTTACGAGGGTACGAGCGACGTACAGAAGATCATCATTCAGCGGGCGCTGGGGTAAAAGCCTGGTTGAAGATTAGGCTTGCGTGATGACCAAAAAAAAGGCCTCAAAGGCCTTTTTTTTGTTGCGGGATGAACCCGCCAGCTGCTTAGTAGCTGCTACGGCCACCGCCACCGCCGTAACCACCACCGCCGCCGCCGCCGTAGCCGCCGCCGCCAGAACGGCCACCGCCACCGCCGCCGTAACCGCCACCACCGCCAGTGCGGGGAGGACGAGCTTCCATTGGCTTGGCTTCGTTGACAGTGAGCGCACGGCCGTCGAATTGTTGACCGTTCATCGCATTGATGGCGGTTTGTGCCTGGGCATCATCGCCCATTTCAACGAAACCGAAACCCTTGGAGCGACCGGTGTCACGGTCCATCATGACCTTGGCACTGGTGACGGTACCGTGAGCGCCGAATTGCTGTTGCAGATCTTCGTCACGGAAAGAATAGGGCAGGTTGCCCACGTAAAGTTTGTTGCCCATGAAAGGACTCCTTGAAAATAGCTCAAAAACACGATGGAGTCCAAAACGGAAAACAACAAACCAATAAAGACTTATAGCAGACGCGAGACTGACATACACCGTAGACCACGTATTGTCCAAAAACTCAACAATACGGCCCGTATGTTACGCCAAGTTCATTTTTTTAGCGATTCAATTGATTTGCACGGTTGACAAGGGGGGACTTGGCTACCCGCAGCACTCTTGGCCGTTTTCAATTCACAATGCATATTTCACCTGTACATCTGGGGCCAGGATCATGCAAATTGTTCCATTTTTTAAAGACCGCGGTCGCGGCTTCGCGCATGCTGAACTGGCTTGCTGATTGATGCCGAACAAAATCTTTTTGACTGAATCAGTCTCAAGCTCGCCTGTCTTGCCCTGCGGCATTACCGTATTGGAGCGCGGCTGGCTCTCCAGCAACAACATCCTGATTCAGGGCGCACAGGGTGCGGCGTTGATTGACAGTGGTTACTGCACGCATGCGCCGCAAACCCTGGCGTTGGTTCGCGGGCGTTTGCAGGGCCAGCCGCTGGAGCTGCTGATCAACACCCATCTGCACAGCGACCACTGTGGCGGTAACGCGGCCTTGCAGAGTGCCTATGCGGGTCTTGTCACATGGATACCACCGGGGCAAGCCGAGCATGTCCGCCACTGGAATGCGGATGCGCTGAGCTACACCCCCACAGGGCAAAACTGCCCGAGGTTTGGTTTTGATGGTGTGCTGCAACCGGGCACAGAATTGCGCCTGGGTCATTGGCAATGGCAGGTGCACGCTGCGCCAGGGCACGACCCGCACTCGGTGATTTTGTTTGAGCCGACCAGTCGCACACTGGTGTCGGCGGACGCGCTGTGGGAGCGGGGCTTTGGCGTGGTGTTTCCTGAGCTTGATGGTGACAGCGCTTTTGACGAGGTGTCGGACACCCTTGATCTGATCGAGACCTTGCAGCCCGCCACCGTCATTCCGGGTCATGGCCAGCCCTTTGCCGATGTCGCGCAGGCTTTGGCGGTGGCGCGCCGGCGGCTCGATGGTTTTTTGAAGAATCCCGAGCGGCACATTCAGTACGCGGCCAAGGTCATGCTCAAGTTCAAATTGCTGGAGTCCCAGACCATGACGCGTGCGCAACTGCTGGCCTGGGCGCAAGGCACCGATTATCTGGTGCGCCTGTTTGCCCGGCAGTCTGGCGGCATGCCCTTTGTGCAAGGGCTCGATGCGCTGGTGCAAGACCTGGTTCGCAGCGGCGCTGCTATCGAGCAGGGCACCGAACTGCACAATGCGTGATGCTGCAAAGCAGATGCACGCCCGTTGCTCAGACCCCGGTGGCCAGCCCCGGTATGATTGGTTTTTAACAAAGTTTTCCCATGAGAATCATCATTTTGGGCGCCGGCCGCGTAGGTGAGAGTGTGGCTGAGAGCCTGGTCTCTGAGCAAAACGACATCACGGTCATTGACCCAGACCCGGAACGTTTGCGCATCCTGGAAGATCGGCTGGATCTGCGTGGTGTGCCGGGCAACGGCATTCAGCCTTCCGTGTTGCGTCGCGCCGGTGCCGAGGATGCAGACATGTTCATCGCCTGTGCGGCGCTGGATGAGACCAATCTGACCGCCTGCAAGGTGGCGCATGACGTGTTCAACATCTCCACCACCATCGCGCGGGTGCGCTCGCCCGAGTTTCTGGAAGGTGATGCGTTGCTCGGCAAGACCGGCTTTGCGGTAGACCATGTGATCTGTCCGGAAGAGTCGGTGATGCACTACATCCATCTGCTGATTGACTACCCGGAGGCGCTGCAGGTGCTGGAGTTCTCACAAGGGCGGGCGCATTTGATTGCAGTGCGGGCCTCGGCGCAGGGCCAGCTGGTGAACCACACCATCAGTGAATTCAAGGCGTTGTTCCCTGCGGCCACCATGCGCGTGGTGGCCATTTACCGGGAAGATGCCGAACTGCATGTGGAGCCCGGCACGCGGGTGTTGCCCGGCGACGAAGTCTTTGTGCTGGCCGACAAGGACAAGATCCGCCACGTGCTGGGTGCCATTCACGCCTTTGATCAACCGGTGCGCCGCGTCATGATTGCCGGGGGTGGCAAAGTGGGCTTGCGGCTGGCGCGTAGCCTGGCCGGGCAATGCCAAGTCAAGATCATCGATCAAAACCGCAAGCGCTGCGAATACTTGGCCAGCGAATTGCCCAGCGAGGTGCTGGTGCTTGAGGGGGACGCCTCCGATGAAGACCTGCTGACTGAAGAAGGCGTTGGCGATATGGACCTTTTCATTGCCCTGACCGGTGACGATGAGGACAACATTCTGTCAAGCATGCTGGCCAAGCGGCTGGGTGTGCGGCGCGTGATTTCGCTCATTAACCGGCGCATCTATGCAGAGATGATGCAAGGCAGCACCATTGACATTGCCCTGTCGCCGTCACAAACCATCATTGGTGAGCTGTTGACCCACATCAGGCGTGGAGATGTAGCCGTGGTGCACAGCCTGCGCCGGGGGGCTGCCGAAGCCCTTGAAGGTGTGGCTCGTGGCGATGCTCGCACCTCCCGTCTGGTGGGGCGGCGCATTGAGCAGGTTGAATTGCCCAAAGGTGCCCGCATTGGTTGTGTGGTGCGTGGCACAAATGGCAATTGTGAAGTGCTGATGCCCTACCATGACCTGATGATCCAGGCGGATGACCATGTAATCGTCTTCATTCCTGATAAACGCATGCTGCGGGCTGTGGAAAAGCTGTTTCAAGTCAGCGCCACTTTTTTCTGACCCGTCATGGCTTTTATTGCGCCTGTTATCAACGTGTTGGCTCGCATCCTGGTGGGTTACGCGGCGATGTTTCTGGTGCCTCTGGCCTGGGGCTGGTGGCTTGACCCCGCCGAGGTTCTAAACGTATGGTGGGTCGCCATTGCCGCGACTGCGGGGGCGGGTTTCTTGTTGTGGTACGTCACCATGGATTACCGCCGTGAGTTGATGCCGCGCGATGGTTTTCTGTTGGTCAATCTGGTGTGGACGGTGCTGCCGGCGTTTTCTGCCATTCCCCTCATGCTGGCGATTCCAGGTCTGAGTTGGACCGATGCTTATTTTGAAGCCATGAGTGGCCTGACCGCCACTGGTGCGACGGCGCTCGCTGGCCTGGACGCGTTGCCCGTGTCGGTGAACGTCTGGCGTTGTTTTTTGCAACTGATCGGCGGCCTGGGGGTGATGCTGCTGGTGGTGGCTGTGCTGCCACTGCTGGGCTTGGGTGGTGTGCAGCTGTACAAGGCAGAGACACCCGGTCCGATGAAAGATGCCCGTTTGACCCCGCGCATTGCGGAGACCGCGCGGGGTTTGTGGGGGGTGTACTTCGTGTTTTCTGCGGCCTGCATGCTGGCCTATTACTTTGCCGGCATGAGCTGGGCTGATGCCTTCATGCACATGTGCAGCACGATGGGGTTGGGTGGTTTTTCTTCGCACGATGCCAGCTTTGGTTACTGGAACTCGCGTAACTTGGAGTCGGTGTCCATGGTGTTCATGGCGCTGGCAGGGATCAGTTTTGCCCGCTATTTCATCCTGTGGCGCTCACGTTCGTTGCGATCGTTGATGCATGATGTGGAGGTGCAGGCCTATGTATTGACCCTGACGCTGTCGTCGCTCTTCTTGGGGGTCTGGCTGGTGTCTCATGAGGTCTATGACCAGCCCCTGGAAGCCGTGCGCATTGCCGCATTTCACGTGGTGTCACTCGCTACCACCACCGGCTATGCGTCAACAGACTACAGCCTGTGGCCGGTGTTTGCGCCAGTGTGGTTGATGTTTCTGGGCACGTTTGTGACGTGTGCCGGCTCCACTGGCGGTGGCATCAAGATGGTGCGCATGGTGCTGCTCATCAAACAAGCCCAGCGCGAGCTGGTTCGTACCATTCATCCGCGCGTGGTGAACCCTGTCACCATGGGGCGTGCCAACATACCGGCCACTGTGATCGCAGCTGTCATGGCCTACATGTTGATTTACGGAGCCATCACCTTGGGGTTGACCATGTTGATGCTGCTATCGGGTCTGGATATCATCACGGCGTTTTCTGCCGTGGTGGCAACGGTGAATAACATCGGACCCGGTTTGGGGCATGTGGGCCCGGCTTCCAATTTCGGCGTGCTCAATGATTTTCAGACCTGGGTGTGCACCGTGGGCATGTTGCTGGGCCGCCTGGAACTGCTGGCGGTGATGGTACTGTTTGTGCCCCAGTTCTGGCGCAAGTAAAGTCGCATTCAAATCATTCACAGGAGACAACAGATGGCAATCACCAAAGGAATCAACGTGCTGGTGGCCGAGGCCATGGCCCAGGTCAAAACCTATTCGGTCGACGAGGTGAGGGCGCGCATGGCGGACCCAGCCCTGCAAATTGTGGACATCCGAGACGTGCGCGAGCTGGAGCGCGAGGGCACGGTGCCCGGCTGCTTCAATGCGCCGCGTGGCATGCTCGAATTTTGGGTGGACCCGGCCTCGCCTTATTACAAGCCGATGTTTGGTGACGAGGGCAAAGAGTATGTGTTGTTTTGTGGTGCCGGCTGGCGCAGCGCGCTGGCTGCCAAGGCCTTGCAGGAGATGGGCATGACCAATGTGGCGCACATCGACGGTGGTTTCACCGCCTGGGCCAAACAGAGCGCACCAGTGGAAACATACGAGGCGCACAAGGCACACCGGCCCGGCAAGGCCTAAGCGTCAACCCCGTAAACCCAAATGTTCACTGCGCGCGTTGTGTCGATTTCTGCAAAAAATCTCTGATACGACGGGTCATTGGCAACTTTCACTGTGCTGTTTGTACGCCTTCACGGGCGCACAATTGCCGCGCCCCGCTCGCAATGACAAATGCGTTGCAGTCGGCGTTTTTACCAAACGAACTCAAATGCCTTTTGTAACTATTTCGCATCATCTGCGTGGGCTTTTAGAACTGTCCTATAATTTTTT
>JBBQLQ010000040.1:0-22641 GCA_038328055.1 Burkholderiales bacterium | reverse complement strand
TATGACTGAATTGCTCGGCCAGACAGTAAGGGTTCATGCATAGGCGCGACAGCGACAACACTGACAGCGCGACTAGCTCCAGCGAAAACCCCGTCATTGCGAGGAGCGTCAGCGACGCGGCAATCCATGGATTCCGGGGGTGCATGGATTGCCACGCTACGCTCGCAATGACGAATGCGGGGCAGTCGCAATGACGAATGCGGGGCAGTCGCAATAACGGATTTCCGAGGTGCGACCGTAACGGTTCATGCAAAGGAGCGCCAGCGAAAACTCTGTCATTGCGAGCCTCCAGTTTCGGAATCAAAACCGCACACAGACCATGATCAAAAACCCCGTCATTGCGAGGAGCGCCAGCGAAAACTCCGTCATTGCGAGCCTCCAGTTTCGACTTCCAAACCGCACACAGACCATGATCAAAAACCCCGTCATTGCGAGGAGCGCCAGCGACGCGGCAATCCATGGATTCCGGGGTGCATGGATTGCCACGCTACGCTCGCAATGACGAATGCGGGGCAGTCGCAATGACGGATTTCCGAGGTGCGACCGTAACGGTTCATGCAAAGGAGCGTCAGCGAAAACTCTGTCATTGCGACAAGCGCCAGCGAAAACTCCGTCATTGCGAGGAGCGTCAGCGACGCGGCAATCCATGGATTCCGGGGTGCATGGATTGCCACGCTACGCTCGCAATGACGAATGCGGAGCAGTCGCAATGACGAATGCGGCGCGCTCGCAATGACGAATGCGGAGCAGTCGCAATGACGAAAAAGGTACATTTGAAAAATTCTGACTTCCCAACACCGCCAGCCCACCACCACCACGGCGGCGCACCGTTTGACATTGAGCTCACACTGATTCTGGAGGCCATTTTCCAACAGTACCACTGCGATTTTCGCGGCTATGCTCTGTCGTCCCTGCGCCGGCGGATGCAGCAGGCCATGCAGCGCTTTGGGGCTGCATCGCTCTCGGAGTTGCAAGGGCGGGTGCTGCACGATGCGCAGGCGATGTCGGTGCTGCTGGGCTACCTGACGGTACAGGTGAGCGACATGTTTCGCGACCCGGCGCACTTTTTGGCCTTGCGCCGCGATGTGTTGCCGATGCTTGCGACCTATCCGTCGTTCAAGGTATGGATTGCTGGCTGCAGCTCTGGCGAAGAGTTCTACTCCATGGCCATCCTGCTGGAGGAAGAGGGCCTGTTGGACCGCGCCATGATTTACGCCACCGACATCAATGATGAGGCGCTGCGCAAAGCTTCAGCCGGTGTCTACGCAGTGGACCGCGTGGCAGGCTTCTCGCACAACTATGCCCAAGCTGGCGGCAAGGGCTCGCTATCGGACTGGTACACCGCCGCCTACAACGGTGTCATTTTCGATCAGCGCCTGCGCCGAAACGTTGTCTTTGCCGATCACTCGCTGGCAACCGACGGCGACTTCACCGAGACCCACTTGGTGCTGTGCCGCAACGTGTTGATCTACTTTGACCGCCCGCTGCAAGACCGCGCCATTGGCCTGTTCGCGCAATCGCTGGTGCCACGCGGCTTCCTCGCACTGGGCTCCAAAGAGAGCCTGGGCGTGCCGTCGCGCGCGTCCGTTTTCGAGACCTTCGACCGGCACGAACGCATTTACCGCAAACAATAGCACCCTACGATTGCACTGCATGAACACCACCACCGCCACCATCCTCCTTGTTGACGACCTTGAAGAAAATCTTCTCGCGATGTCGGCCCTGTTGCGGGCTCCCGAGGTTCGCGTATTGATGGCGCGCTCCGGTGCCGAGGCACTTGAAATTGTTCTGGTGAACGAGGTCGCACTCGCACTGGTGGACGTGCAGATGCCCGACATGGATGGCTATGAACTGGCTGAGCTGATGCGGGGCAGCGAGCGCACCAAGCATGTGCCGATCGTCTTCATCACCGCGGGTGCCCATGACCGCCGGCGGCAAATTAAAGGCTTCAATTCCGGTGCGGTTGATTTCCTCTACAAACCCGTTGAGCCGCATGTCCTGATCAGCAAGGTTGCCGTATTTATTGAGTTGTTTCGGCAGAAGAAGACACTTTCGCGTGTATCGGCTTTGCAAAACGCCATTTTCAACAGCGCCAACTTCTCCAGCATCGCCACCGACGCCAAGGGCGTCATCCAGATTTTCAATGTGGGGGCCGAGCGCATGTTGGGCTACACGGCCATTGAGGTGATGGACAAGATCACACCCGCCGATATTTCTGATCCGCAAGAAGTGGTGGAGCGCGCCCGGGTGCTGAGCCTGGAGCTGGATACGCCCATTACCCCTGGTTTTGAGGCGCTGGTGTTCAAGGCCTCACGCGGTATGGAAGACATTTATGAGCTGACCTATGTCCGCAAAGACGGCAGCCGCTTACCCGCCGTGGTGTCGGTCACGGCGCTGCGTGATGCAGAGGACGCCATCATCGGCTACCTGCTGATCGGCACCGACAACACCGCGCGCAAGCGGGTTGAAGACGAGCGCATGGAAATCGGGAAACTCCTGCAACAAAAAAACACCGAGCTTGAGGCGGCGATCGCGGTGGCAGACAAAGCCAGCCGCGCCAAATCAGATTTTCTGTCGAGCATGAGCCACGAATTGCGCACCCCGCTCAATGCGATTCTGGGTTTTGCCCAACTGATTGAATCCGGTATGCCAACGCCATCGCCCGGCCAGAAACGCAGCGTGGATCAAATACTCAAAGCCGGCTGGTACCTGCTGGAACTTATCAACGACATCCTTGACCTGGCAAAGATTGAGTCCGATCGGACGGCCTTGTGCCAAGAACCTGTAGCACTGCACGAGGTGTTGCTTGAGTGCCAGGGTATAGTCGAAACGCAGGCCCAGATGCGCGGCATCAAGCTGTTTTTCCCGCACATCGATGCGCACTGCTTGGTCTTGGCAGACCGAACCCGCATCAAGCAGGTGCTGGTCAATTTACTGTCCAATGCCATCAAATACAACCGGGCAGAGGGTTCAGTGACCGTGGAAAGCACCCTGTGCCCACCGCATTCGATTCGCATCGGTGTGCGCGATACCGGCAACGGTTTGACACCGACGCAACTGGCGCAGCTCTTTGAGTCCTTCAACCGCCTTGGCAGGGAAGGTGGTAGCGAAGAGGGCACGGGCATTGGCTTGGTGGTTGCCAAACGACTGGTCGAATTGATGGGCGGCTGTATCGGGGTTGACAGTGTGGCCGGGGTCGGCAGTGTGTTCTGGTTTGAATTGGAACTGACCAGCGCTGCGGTGCCTGATGCGGCACATACGGCACATGCGGCACATGCGGCACTGTTGCAACCGCCGGGCCCAGCCGACCCGCTGGTGCACACCCTGCTGTACGTGGAAGACAATCCGGCCAATCTGGATCTGGTGGACCAGCTGGTTGCCAGGCGTGCTGACCTGAAGCTGCTGACGGCGGTCAACGGCCTTGCCGGGATCGCGTTGGCGCGCATCTGGCTTCCCAAGGTGATCTTGATGGACATCAACCTGCCGGGCATGAGTGGCATTGATGCGATGCAAATTCTGCGCGCAGACCCCCTGACCGCGCATATTCCCGTGATTGCGGTGAGTGCCAGCGCATCGAAAATTGACATAGCAAACGGTATGAGAGCCGGTTTTTTCAGCTATGTGACCAAACCCATCCGGGTTTCCGATTTCATGACATCCCTTGACGACGCGCTGGCGCATGCCAAAGGGCAGTGAGAGGCTGGCCGTGCGCGCCAAAGTCTGACTTTGGCTCAGATGCCACGCGGCCGTGGCATCTGCCCCTTTGAAAGGAACTACGGTACTCACGAACTGCAAGCTCCGCCATTGCCCACAAAGAGGCGGGCAGCAGTCATTGGGACAACACCCCGTTTTTGGTGCGTCATGTGAATCCACTACGCCGATCTGGCTGTCGGCTTATTGCCAGTAGCCGACCGCGGTCAGACAAAAATATGCACGCGTTTCTAAGAAAAACCGGCCCGTCGGGTGGGCGACCACCACTGATCGTAAAAATCAGTCCCTCAAATTGGCTGACCACCGACAGCACATCAGCGCGTGTCCGCGTGACTGGCTGGTAAAGTTGCATCCATGAAAAACACCCTCACTGCCCTGATTTTTTGCCTGACCTGCGCCATGTCCAGCGCGTTTGCCAAAACACCCGGCGAGGTTGAAATCGGCCAGGTGCTGCGCGAGGCACAAATGCAGGGACTGATGACCAAAAATCAAAAGTTGTCAGATTTTCGCGGCAAGCCCTTGCTGATCAACGTGTGGGCCAGTTGGTGCGGGCCAGTTGGTGCGGGCCGTGCCAGGCCGAGATGGGTTCGATTGAACGCCTGTCGCGCCGCTACGGGGGCAAGCAATTCCATGTAATTGGTATTTCGACCGATGATTACCCCGACCGTGCCAAGGGCTTCCTGAAACACTTTGCCATCACGTTTCCAAACTTTATCGACAGTCGTCTGCTGCTGGAAAACATGCTGGGCGCCGACCACCTGCCATTGACCTTGCTGGTTGACGCGCAAGGGCGGGTGCTGGCCAAGCACTACGGTGCCAAAGAGTGGGACAGCCAGCAAGCTGTGGGCCTGATCGCCAAGACCTTTCGCGTGAAACTGTAGCCGCGCTGACCCAATCGTTTTTTCAGCACCCCAGCCATCCGAAAGAAATCAAACCATTTTTGCTACACTATTAATAGCTGCTTACGCAGTATTTATAAGGGCTAGAGGCCTATTTCTTTTAAATTTAGGTGCCATGATCTCAACACTCAATCGCCGCCTGCGCCGCTGCCAGCCGGGCGATGGGCACGCGGTAGGGCGAGCAGCTTACATAGTCCAGACCGGCGCGGTGGAAAAAGCCCACCGAGGCCGGGTCGCCACCATGCTCGCCGCAAATGCCGGCTTCAAGGCCAGGGCGCACGACGCGGCCTTTTTCTACCGCCATCTTCACCAACAAGCCGACACCCTTTTGGTCAAGGGTGCGAAACGGGTCGTGCTCGTAGATGCCTTTTTTGAGGTAATCCGGCAAAAACTTGCCCGCATCATCGCGTGAGAAGCCCAGCGTCATCTGCGTCAGGTCATTGGTGCCAAACGAGAAAAATTCGGCCTGCTTGCCAATGCTGTCTGCCACCAGCGCGGCACGCGGGGTTTCGATCATGGTGCCCAACAGGTATTCAAGGGTCTCACCGCGCTCGGCAAACACGGCACCAGCAGCACGCCGGATAACCTCGGCCTGGGCATTGAATTCGCGCACGGTGCCCACCAGCGGCACCATGATTTCGGCCTTGACGGCGATGCCCAGTGCCTGCACATTAAGGCCCGCCTCAACAATCGCACGCGCCTGCATTTCGGTGATTTCAGGGTAGCTGATGCCCAGGCGGCAGCCCCGGTGACCCATCATCGGGTTGAACTCATGCAGGTCTTCCACGCGCATCTTGATCTTGCCCAGCGACACACCCATGCCCTGCGCCATGACCCGCTGGTTGGCCTCATCGTGCGGTAAAAACTCATGCAGTGGCGGATCCAGCAAGCGAATGGTCACCGGCAAGCCCTTCATCTCTTTGAACAGGCCCTCAAAATCGCTGCGCTGTATCGGCAACAGCTTGGCCAGTGCCTTGCGGCGACCGGCCTCGTTATCGGCCAGAATCATCTCGCGCACCGCCACAATGCGCTCGCCCTCAAAAAACATGTGCTCGGTGCGGCACAGGCCAATGCCGGTGGCACCAAAGTTACGGGCCACACGGGCCTCATCCGGGGTGTCGGCGTTGGCACGGATTTCCAGGCGTTTGTACTTGTCGGTCAAGGCCATCAGCGCGCCAAAGTCGCCACTGAGTTCAGCATCTTTGGTAGCGATCTGGCCGGTGTAGACCTCGCCTGTGGAGCCGTTGAGAGACAGCCAGTCGCCCTCGCCGTAAACATCGTCGCCCACCGTCATGGTGCGGGCTTTCAGGTCGACATGCACCGCCCCGGCACCCGACACGCAGCACTTGCCCATGCCGCGCGCCACCACCGCCGCGTGCGAGGTCATGCCGCCACGCGCGGTCAAAATACCTTTGGCCACGCTCATGCCGCGCAAGTCTTCGGGCGATGTCTCCTGGCGTACCAAAATCACGGCCTTGCCCTGCTTGGCCCAGGTTTCGGCCTCATCGGCATGAAACACAATTTGCCCGGTAGCCGCCCCCGGCGACGCAGGTAAGCCACGTGCAATCGGTGTTGCCGCATGGAGCGCCTTGGGGTCAAAAATCGGGTGCAACAACTCATTGAGCCGGTCCGGGGCGACCCGCAGCAGCGCCGTCTTTTCATCAATCATGCCCTGCTGCAGCATTTCCATGGCAATGCGCACCATGGCCGCGCCGGTGCGCTTGCCATTGCGGGTTTGCAGCATCCAGAGTTTGCCTTCCTGGATGGTGAATTCAAGGTCTTGCATGTCCTTGAAATGGTTTTCAAGCGTGGTCTCGGCATGTAACAGCTCCCGATAGATCTGCGGCATCAGTTCTTCCAGCGACGGGAACTTGCTGCGCCGTTCTTCTTCGCCCACCAGCGCCAGTTCAGCCCAGCGGCGCGAGCCCACCAGCGACACCTGCTGCGGCGTGCGGATGCCCGCCACCACGTCTTCGCCTTGCGCATTGACCAAAAATTCGCCATTGAACAAATCTTCGCCAGTGCCCGCATCGCGCGAGAACGCCACGCCGGTGGCACTGCTGTCGCCCAGGTTGCCAAACACCATGGCCTGCACGTTGACCGCCGTGCCCCAGGACTGGGGAATGTCGTTCAACTCGCGGTAAACACAGGCACGTTCGTTGTTCCAGCTCTCAAACACCGCCCAGATCGCGCCCCAGAGTTGCTCCCACGGGTCCGTCGGGAAGTCATTGCCGGTGCGCGCCCGAATCAAGGCCTTGAAACGTTGCACCAGCTCCTTGAGATCGTCAGCGTCGAGATCGGTGTCAAGCTGCACGCCACGCTTGTCCTTGAGCACGTCGATGATGACTTCAAACGGGTCATGCTCTTCTTTGGACAAGGGTTTGAGCCCCATCACCACATCACCATACATCTGCACAAAACGGCGGTAAGAGTCCCAGGCGAAACGCTCGTTGCCGGCCTTGCGCGCCAAGCCAAGAACCGCCTCGTCATTGAGGCCCAGGTTAAGGATGGTGTCCATCATGCCGGGCATGGAGGCGCGCGCACCAGAGCGCACCGACAGCAGCATGGGGTCGCTGGCATCGCCAAATTTTTTGCCCATTTCCTGCTCTACAAAAGCCACCCCCTGCAGCACCTCAGCCTCAATCAGTTGCAGCACCTGCGCCTGGCCTTGCTCGGTAAAGGCTGTGCAGGCCTCGGTACTGATGGTAAAGCCCGACGGCACCGGTATCTTCAGCAAGCACATTTCAGCCAGATTGGCACCCTTGCCGCCGAGCAAATTTTTCATGCTGGCCGCGCCTTCGGTGCGCTCCTTGCCAAACATATAGACGTATTTTTGTGAGGTTTTCATAGCAGCAGACCCTGGTTGATGGATAAGACTTTCAATCGCCCGCTTGAAAGTATCGCACCGCCAGATCATCTTGAAAAGCCCGGATGGTTTGGTGACCGCACACGCCAAAATTACCATTTGGCATCCATTAATACCGCGCAGTATCCACGGATACTGCTTAGTAGTAAAGTCCGCCTTTGCCACATTTTTGGCGAAGCTGTGGATTGGCCACCTTTCAGAGATTTTTATGAAAAAGACCCTTATCGCTTCCGTTCTGGCTCTTGGCGTTGCCTTTTCTGCCCAGGCAAGACATTGTTGACTCCGCTGTTGCAGCTGGCAGCTTTAAAACATTGGCCAAGCTCACTGCGGTGCTGACGTACCACGTGATGTCTGGCAAAGTGATGGCAGCCGATGTCAAGGCCGGCAAAGTCAAAACGGTTCAAGGATCAGAACTGACCGTCATCACCATGGGTGGCGTTACAGTGGACAATGCCAAAGTTGTCAAAACCGACATCGTGGCTGACAACGGCGTGATCCACGTGATCGACACTGTGATCATGCCGAAATAAGGAGAACTTTATGACCCACCACCGCCGCTCTGTTCACACCATTGCCCTGTTCGCCAGCCTGGCCGCAAGTCTGGCCGTTGTTGCACCCAGCGCATTCGCGCAAGCCTTCGACTCCGTTCGACTTCATGGTGCCGCACCGGGCAAGGATGGCGGACGCGCCGGTTTAGCCGTCATCGCCGGCCATGAGTACCGGGGCTCGGATGAACAGCGCACGATGGCCGTGCCGGTAATCGAGTACCAGTGGGCAAGCGGCTGGTTTGCTGGAAGCACCAACGGCATTGGCTACAACTTCTCTGGCCGCCAAGACATGCAGTATGGGATGCGCCTGACCGCGGATTTCGGTCGCGAAGAAAGCCGCTCGCAGGCGCTGCGCGGGATGGGCGACATTGATGCCAAAGCGGAGGTGGGTGGTTTCTTCAACTACTCGATCAGTAGAGATATTGCTCTGAGCACATCGCTGCGTTATGGCAGCGGGCAGGACAGCAACGGTCTGCTGGTCGATCTGGGCTTGGGGTATTCGACCGAACTGTCCGGCGACCTGCGCCTGGGTCTGGGCCTTGCCGCAACCTTGGCCAATGCCGACTACATGCAGTCTTACTTCGGTGTCACGGCCGCGCAGGCTGCCAGCAGCGGCTACGCCATGTACAAACCGGGCGCCGGGCTGCGCGACGTGCGGGCCAACCTGTCGCTGACCTACCGAGTCACCCCAAAAGTCTCAGCCACCGCAGGAGTCTCTGCCAGCATGCTCTCAGGTGACGCAAGCGACAGCCCGTTGGTGCGCCAGAAGTCGACGACTTCGGGCTTGCTGGCGGTGACCTACAGCTTTTGACCGGTACTGCGCCAGCCCACAAATCAAGCGCCTCGCGCCATGGCCATGACCTGGCTCATGTCCAGCGTTGCGGCTTTTTGCTGGATTTGCGGCAGGTAGCGGGTTTGCATCTGCTGCGCCGGGCCCAGCAAGTTTTGGTAGGTTTGGCGCAGCAGGGCGGTGTTCATCACCCGGCCCCCGCGGTAATAGCCCTTGGCCAGCTGCCCAAGCGCGTAGGTGGTGGCAAACGACATGGCCATGCCGGTGGCGGCACCGCCCACTTTGCCCACGGTGCGTCCGGCAAGCCGACCTAGCAGGCCACCCAGCAGCTTGCGGCCAAACTGCTCCAGGTATTGCGAGGTCAGCCCCACACCTGCAGCGGCAATAAATTCCTTGATGTGGCCCTGGTCCAGCTCCACACCATGGGCCTTGCCCAAGCCGTAGACCATTTTGATTTGCAGGGGAATGATGGCCATGGACGCCCAGGACTGGGGCAGCAACTCCAGCGCGCCGTTGAGCAGGGCGTAGTTGAGGATGGATTTGTCAAGATCGGCCTCTGACAGCGAAGCTTGTTGCGGCGCGCTGCGCGGTATTACGGATGCTGTGGCCAACGTGGGCGGGGTGTTGCTCAGCGTGAGCACGGTGTCGGCCTCTCGCTCAAAGGCCTCGGTGCTGGCGGGCTCAAGGTTGAGCAAGCCCTTGAGGTCTTGCAGAAACCGGCGCTCGGGCTCGCTCTGGCGGCCATCAGCATCACACACGCAAACCGCCATTTCATAGGCCAGTTGGCGCAATCTCGTGCTGCTGAGCGCCGTGGCAGCCGCATCCAGCGTCACGCGCTGAAGCAGCACGTCCTGGTACAAACCACCCAGCTCGGGCGCGTGGACTTGGGTGACCAGCGTGTCGGCAATGCGCCTGATCTCCTCGCGCTCCCGGTCATGTTTGTCCCCGTCGGTAAAGGCGGCATATAGGGCAATGGTCAAAATGGATTTTTGGTCTTGGGGGGTCATGTGGGCGGTACTCGGGTTAGGGGTGCAGCCATTTAGCGGTGGCCGCAGGCAGAGAAGATAAGGGCCACGAACACATCGCACAAGTCGAATTTTTGGCAATTTATGTTCGGTTAAATCGAAGAGACGGATGTCTTATGTCCTACCGGTAGCGCTTGCCCATCACTCTGCAAATTTTGTGGATAAGGGGAGACAAGATTCATCCGCATGAGCCCAAGTGCCCCACCGAAAGGCGGTACGACTCACCAGTCTGTGCGCTGATCCTTAGGGTAATCTGGTTGTGATTGGTTTGCCATATCCCAGTCCGGCATGACGGCCACACCCTTCCCCAGCTCCTGCGCCGGAACCTGTTTGACCACACTGGGACAAAATAGACCGCGCAGCCCTTACGAAATTTACGTATAAAGCTACTTAATTTGTAGCACTCTAGTCGATCTACTCTGGTTGACCTGCGGGCTGGCGGCCAGTCGGTGCAGCTGCCGTGGGCAATCTCCGCCGCCGTACCAATAGACTCACCAAGCGTGGAGTCTCAACGGTGCTCGCGTAGCAGGTGTCATCTGCGGCCTCATCCTCAACAACGTTACCTCACACCGGGCACCTGCGCAGCGCCGATCCTGGCACGTTTTTCTGATAACGTTAACGCATGACCCTCTCGCTCGACTTCCTCACCCTGCCGCTGCTGATCGCCTCGGCGCTGGTATTCGTGAGCGTGCTGGCCGGCGTGTTTTCGGCTCGGGCGGGGTTTTCGTTTCTGCTGGTGTTTCTGGTGGTGGGAACGCTGGCCGGGGTGGACGGGCCGGGCGGGCTGTTGTTTGACGACTTCCGACTGAGTTTTTCGGTGGGTAACGTCGCCTTGGCGGTGATCTTGCTGGATGGCGGCTTGCGCACCGATTTCACCACCTTCCGCACCGGGCTGAAGCCTTCGCTGCTACTGGCCACGATAGGTGTGTTGGTGTGCGCAGGCATTACCGGCGTGGCGGCGAGGTGGCTGCTGGACCTGAGCTGGCCGCTGGCTTTGCTGCTCGGCGCTATCGTGGCCTCGACCGATGCTGCGGCGGTATTTTCGCTGTTGAAATCCTCCGGCGTGAAGCTCAACGAGCGGGTGGCGGCCACGCTGGAGATTGAGTCGGGCATGAACGACCCGATGGCGGTTTACCTCACGCTTACCTTCATCAGCGCGGCGCTGGTGGCCACGTCGGCGGCTGGCGGCGGGCTGGACGCGGCCGCGGTGGTACGTAGCCTGCTGCAGCAGTTCGGTTGGGGCGCAGCACTGGGGTTGGCGAGCGGTTTTGCGCTGGCCGAGTTACTCAAGCGGCTGGGTCGAGGCGAGGATGGTGGCGGTGGCATCCGCGCGCTGCTGGTGGTCTCAGCCGGGCTGGCGGTGTTTGCCGGCACGACCTGGCTGGGCGGATCGGGCTTTCTGGCGGTGTATGCCATAGGAGTGATCACCGGTAACCGGGCGCGGCGGTTGGTGCGGTCTTCACTCTCGGCCATGGACGGCTACGCCTGGCTCTCGCAGGCAGCCATGTTCCTGCTGCTGGGTCTGCTGGTCACGCCCACCGAGCTGCTGCGCACGCTGTGGCCGGCGCTGGGGGTATCGCTGGTGCTGATGGTGGTGGCGCGGCCGCTTTCGGTCTGGCTGTGCCTGGCGCCGCTGCACTTCGGGCGGCGCGAGATCGCATTCATCTCCTGGGTGGGGCTGCGCGGCGCGGTGCCGATTGTGCTGGCGGTGTTTCCGGTGATGGCGGGGGTGCCGGGCGCGCAAATTTTCTTCAACGTCGCGTTTGTGGTGGTGCTGACCTCGCTGCTGCTGCAGGGCTCGACCATCGCCTGGAGCGCGCGCCGCCTGGGTGTGGCCCTGCCCGACCCGGACGACGAGGTGCAGACGCGCGTGGTGTTTGGTGACTTCGTGATCGACGCGCGCACGCCGCTCATCCAGCTCTGTGACTTCTACAGCCTGCCCACGCCAGACGAGAACGATCACACAGTAGGTGACTGGCTGGCGCTCTCGCTGCACCGCCCGCCGGTGGTAGGCGACAGCGCGCACCTCGGTCATGCAGAGCTCTGTGTTCGCAGCATGGACGGCAAAAACATTCGACAGGTGGGCATCCGGTTGGCGTAAAGGTCATCGGGCCATGATGGTTCTTTACTTCGCTGAGGCACAGCAGCAGTGGCCAGGCCAACCACCGTGACAAGATGAGTTTGCCAGTGGCGGCGGATGGCATCAATCATCTCGGCCTCACCATCGGACAGGTGCGCATCGGCATGGACGACCGACCCAGCCACGCGCAACACCTGGCCTTGTAGCTGCGTGTCGTCTACCTCGGCCAACAGCGAGGCCAACAGAGCGTCGCCCACATGGGTCAGTAGCGAGCGGCCATCGAACCCCTCCATATGCAGGTCTTCACACAAGGTCTGCACGATGCCAGGCATGTTGTCTGGCTTCAGACCCAAACTAGGGGCATCGTCAAGCTGATTCAGCGCCTCGTATTCCGAGCGAGAGACACGGCCGTCAGTAGATCGATCAATGGCAGTTTCTCAAGCGAGTCGCGGCAGTGGGAAGCCGGTGGGTTCATGCGCCAGCCTGCAAAGGCGATGCCAGTCCCAGTTAGAAACACTATGTATCAAACTGACAAACGTCAGACTTCCTGATGCGTATAGGCACAGTTTGCTTTTTTTCAGAAATAGAACTGGCACTTGTAGGAGCGGCGGCAGCCGCGAATTCGGGCTTGCCAGCCCTCCCACAAAGTCACAACCAGGCTTTCACCATGCCAAATGGATTCCGAGCGGATCAGGAAGTCTGAACGTATAGACATAGTTCGTAAAAAAGAAAACGTATAAACGGATTTGCCTGCTTTTTGATGCAGCTGCAACAGTGCAAAATCACCGCATCTCAATTCAATGTATTGGATGTTCTATGCTTTATTCAGCTTTATCGATCATGATGCTGGTGCTTCTTGCCATCTGGTCAACGGGTGTTTGGGTGCTGCATTCCCTGCTGGTTTGGTCAATGTCAGGTGCCGGTGCACTCGCTGGTCAGGCGCACCAGCTTGACAATGTGACCGTACCCGGTTGGCTGGCCGTGTGGCTGCCGCCTGAGTGGCTGCCCGCGCTCAAAGCCAGCGCATCAAGCCTGTTGCCCTGGCTTGAATCTGCACTTGCGGTGCTGCCCAGTGCGGCCACCTGGCTCTCGCCATTGGCCTGGGGGGTTTGGGCCATAGGATTGCTGATTCTGGCGGCGGGTGCTGCCATCGGGCAGGCACTGATTTGGACCACGCGACGGGCTGCCCGCGCATGACCACTGGCACCACAGATTGGGCAGCCCAGCCGCACTCGTTGCAGGCACGGTTGGAAGACAGAAGACACCGTTTTTTTCGAAGTGTTTGTCCATAAAACACTGCTTTTTTAAAGCCCGTTCCCAACATATTCTCACTTTGTTCTTTCATTTCACAGGAGCATTTAAGATGAAAACATTCCTTGCCATGCTGGCCGTGGTTTTTACCCTAGGCCTGTCCACCGTCGCCATGGATGCCGAAGCCGCCAAGCGCATGGGCTCCGGCAAATCCATGGGCACACAACGCCAGGCAACGCCAGACAAAGCACCTGCTGCGGCCACGTCACCCACCGCTACGGCACCCGCTGCGGCGGCCCCTTCGCGCTCATGGATGGGTCCGGTGGCCGGGCTTGCGGCAGGACTTGGGCTTGCCGCTCTGGCATCGCACCTGGGATTTGGCGATGAACTGGCCTCTATGTTGATGTTCGGCTTGTTGGCGGCCGCCGTCATGGTTGCGGTTGGTTTCTTCATGCGCAAACGCGCGGCGGCGCGGCAGCAAGGCACCGCGCGGACAGGGAGCATGCAATACACCCCGGCGGGCGCAAGTCCTGCAGGGCAGCCGATACCGGCCTTTGAGGTGGCCATGCCTGCTGGCAGTGGCACGGCGATTGGCTCAGCCCTTGATGCTGGCGCAACCAACGTCAAGCGGATTCCGGCCGACTTTGACTTGGCCGGGTTTGAACGCCACGCCAAAGTGAACTTTATTCGCTTGCAAGCAGCCCATGATGCGGGCAACCTGGAGGACATCCGCGAGTTCACCACACCTGAAATGTTTGCCGAGCTGAAACTGGAATTAGCCGAGCGCAGCCAGTCGACCCAGAAAAACGACGTGGTCAGTATCAACGCCGAGGTGATCGAAGTGAACGAAGATGCCCAGCGCTACTTGGTCAGCGTGCGTTTCACCGGCGTGATTCGGGACAACAGCAGCGAACCTGACGAGTTGTTTGACGAGGTCTGGCATTTGATGAAATCACGCCAGGGCGGCACGGGTTGGACGCTGTCCGGTATTCAACAAATGCCTTGATACTTGCGGGTGAAGCGGCAAGTCAACACGCAAGCCATATAGACTCTGGAGAAAAATATGTTCTCTGTCTATGGAACCACCGGCCAGACCTTCCGCGGGACATTGGAAGGCTTGATGCCCTTGGCCGCCACACTCAAAGCGCGCAACACCCCACACCGCGACGATGCGGGTTTCGATGCCCGTGAACGCCCCCTGAAGGCCGGGTATGAAAAGCCAAGTAACGGGGACGAGCAGTCCAGGTTCACCCAGGCAGCGCGGGCGTATGACAAGATGCACCGCCAGGAGAACAAGCGATTACCGGTGTGCCATGCGTACCAGATCATGGGGCATGATGTCTTGACACTCCGGCCCACCGACACCGTGGGCGCAGCTTGGCTACAACTGGCCGCGCGGGGCGTACACCAGGCACCGGTGCTTGGCCCCAAGATGGAAGTGGTGGGCATGGTTAGCGATCGCGATTTACTCACGGTTGCCAATGTGGACGGCAACCTGCTCACTGGCTTGCTCAACCGCCCAATCCGCGATCTGATGGTGACACCAGTTGCCTGCTCAGCACCCGTGACCGATGTGCGGCGCATCGCGCGCGTGCTGCTCGCGACGGGTCTGAGCGCAATTCCCATCGTTGACGATGCAGGCGAATTGCTTGGCATTGTGTCGCGCGGTGACATCTTGCGCGCTAGCGTGAAAGACCCACCCTTGAGCCTGTGGATTTGAAGCCTGGTGCTTTTCCCTGTTATACACAGGACGACTTTCCTGGCCCGATGTGTGGTCAGCCAGCGTGCGGTTGCGGCTCGGAGGCGGACGAATGCAGCATCTGATAGTCCAGACTCCAATGCGCGAGTGCAGCAATCAGGACGATGGATTCGCCTTCGGCCACAAGGTCGTCTACCTCGGCGAGCCTGACACACAGGCCAAGCAATTTGTTTTGCAGCGCGGGGTCATCAATCTCGGCCATCAATTCAGCCAACGTGTATTCGTCCACCGGGCAGGCATCGGCCCAGTTCAGTTGCTTGCTGGACAGTAAATCTTCACAAAATGTGTCGATCACGGCATGAAAAGCATCACGCCCCAGTCCGATTTGCTCATGTATTGCAAGTTCATCAAGCAGTGCCATCTCTGCCTTGCCAATATCGCCGTCGGCAATGAGGGTCAAGGCCACGATGCGGGCAGCGGCTTGTGGGCTATTTGGGGCATATTTGCGCATGTCAATTTCCTTATTTTGAAGTGAATGTGAAAAAATTACGTTGGCCACCGATGCACATTGTTGAGCTGCATCGAACTTCGACAAAAGCAGATTTTCAAGAAACAAGATTTCGTAAAAAACTACGGGCCATCAGCCAGTAGAGTGACAAAACCCGCGAGCTTTGCGGCAATAGTCAATTTCAATACCCTCAGACTTCCTGATCCGCACGGAATCCATTTGGCATGGTGAAAGCTTGTTTGTGACTTTGCGGGAGGGCTGGCAAGCCCGAATTCGCGGCAGCCGCAGCTCCTACAAGTGCCACGCCTATTCCTGAAAAAAGCGAACTGTGCCTATACGGATCAAGAAGTCTGACCCTGGCGATCCGGCATCACCATGCTTGTGTCGGGGAAGGTGGGGCATTTCATGTTGTTCTGTGCGGTCATCATGGTTGTGCTAAGCGACCGCGCACCGGCTTTTGACTGCGTTGCAGGCTGCGCGTCAAGACCCGGGTGGCCCGCGTAAGGGAGCGGTCCAGCGCGGTGCGCCAGTCATGCGCCAGCGAGGTAATGATCACGGTGCCAGCGGTGTCGGTTTTCAGCTCGACCTGACAGCGCTTGTCGACACCGCCACGCGGGCCGTTGATGTCTGAGAACTGCACTTTGGCGCGCGGCACCGAGGCCGTCAGACGGCGCAGCACAAAGCGCACTCGCTCGACGGACAAGTCGCGCATCTGGCTGCCATCGGCATCGCGGGATTCAAAAATAATCTGCATTGATTTTTCTCCAGTGGGTAAAAGAAGGCTCAACGATAGGGGCCAAATAGATTCTTAAAAAGCAGATAATTTCTCACTATTGATCTTAAAAAACCGGAACATGAGCACACCATTCAATTACAAGCATCTGTATTACTTTTGGGTCGTCGCCAAAGAAGGTGGTATCTCAAAGGCGGCGGACAAGCTCGACATGGCGGTGCAAACCGTCAGCGCGCAGGTGCGTGAGCTGGAACGTTCGCTGGGCTACGCCCTGTTGAAACCGGCCGGGCGTGGACTGGTGCTGACCGATGCCGGACAAGCTGCCATGCAGCAGGCCGACCAGATTTTTCAGCTTGGCGAAAACTTGCCGGCCCTGGTACGCGATGCCGTCAGCACGCCGACCATTCGTCTGGCCGTAGGCATTTGTGACGGGCTGCCCAAGCTGGTGGTGCGCCGCCTGCTGCAGCCGGTGATCGCCGAGCCCAACTTGCGCCTGGTCTGCCATGAGGGCGGGATTGACGACTTGCTGGGCGACCTGGCATTGCACCGGCTCGACGTGGTGCTGTCTGACCGCACAGCCCCCACCAACCCCAACATCAAGCTCTACAGCCACGCCATGGGGTCGTCCACCATTGCCTGGTATGGAACCGCCGCGTTGGTGGCGGCTGCCAGCGAAAACTTTCCGCAAAGCCTGGGCGATGTGCCGTTGCTGCTGCCCACCGCACACACCGCCATGCGCGACCGGCTGGACCTCTGGTTTGAACAACGCGCCATGCGCCCGAGGGTGGTCGGTGAGTTTGCCGACAGCGCCCTGCTGAAGACTTTTGGTGCCAGCGGCATGGGCGTTTTTCCGGCGGCAGAGTGGGCGCATGACGATCTGCTGGCGCATTACGCCGTGCAGCGTTTGGGCCCCTGTGAGGGGGTGACCGAGCACTTTTTTGCCATTGGCACCGAAAAAAAAGTGAATCACCCATTGGTGCAGCGTTTGCTGCAGCCAGCGCTTTAGTTGCTCTATTTCTGAGTCGCGATAGGAACAAAAGTTACCCCCTGCCCCCCGCACAGATTCCTGCGAGCAGGAATTACCGCAAAAGGCTCCTGCTTTTTGTGTTTGACGTGAAAGCGCTGTTGTGGGTAAGGATGAGTGTTCTTGTGCATTGGCAACCTCACCCCCTGCCGGGTAGTCATTGAAGGCACAGGGGGTGTCCGATAAAGCCTCACGCGCGGTGAACCTATCGACTCACCCGTATCATTCAACTTATGCGTGCCATTTTCATTGTCCTCATGATTGCCTTGCTGCCCTTGCGCGCCTGGCTGGGCGACAGTATGGCGATGCAGGTCGGCATGAAATCAGCATATGCTATTGAAATAATAGCTACTAGCGCAGATTCCATAAGGGCTGGAGCCACTTTTTCCTTAAATTCAAACACATCGCTTCTGCCCTGCCACGACCAGACCGCTCATGGCGACTGCGCCGATTGCAGCACCTGCCAGGTGTGCCACAGCGTGGCGCTGGCCCCGGTGATCAATCTTTTCCCCGTGCTGGCACTGCCGACCCAAGCGGTGCAAAGCGGCCAGACCTTGTTTGCCAGTGTGCCGCGCGCACCGCACCTGAAGCCGCCCATCGCCTGAACGCAACGCCCGTGGTACGCCCAAAATTGGCTTAATCGGTCAAGATTGGGCCACGCAGGTCAATCGATCCCGTTGAACCGTTTTGGAGAATCCTTTGAAAAGAACCACTTTGGCTGCCTTGCTGGCAGCGTGTATTCCTTATGGGGTGCTGGCGCAGCCCCTGGCTGCCGACCCCACAGCGCCTGTGCCGGCAGCCCCTTACCGCTCGGCCTTTGGTAGCCCCATGCAGCTGCCGCCCAGCACCGAGGTCAACTTGGCCGACTGGGTGCAGGCCAACGCCGATGTGGGGCGCAACCTGCACGGTCACCTTGATGTTTTGAAATGGGAGGCCGCCAACGCCGCGCCCAGAGACCCCGCAGAACCCCAACCTCAGCCCCAGCCCGCCGCTGCCCCCTTGACCCCCGCCCAAGCGGTGGCCCTGGCCCTGCGACACCAGGCCGGACTCATTGACACACCCCAAGCCAGTGCGCTGGCGCGCGCTCAGCTTGACGCTCAGGTGCTCAAGCTGTCTCACAGCGTGCACCGCGCCTGGATCAATGCGGTGGCCGCCCGCCAGACGGAGGCGCACCTGCGCCAAATAGCGCACGCCGCGCAGACGGGCACCGAGCTGGGCCAGCGCATGGCCCGGGTGGGCAATTGGAGCCGGACGCAACTACTTCAGGAACAACTGGTGCAATCGGCCGCAGTGAGCCAACTGGCCCTGGCGCAGCAAGCCGCATTCAGTGCCACCGAAGACCTGGTGCGTCTGCTGGGCCTGTGGGGCAGCGCCGCGCAACTGACCCTGCCAACGCAACTGCCCGCGCTGCCAGCCATCGTACTCAATACCAGCGACCTGGAAGCCACGGCGCTGCGCCACCAGCCCGAACTGACCTTGACCTACCTGCAAGCCCAGCGCGCCTTGGCAGGCGTGGCCGAACCCCACCTGCACCAGTGGCAACAGGCGGTCGACACCGCGCTACAAACCGCCAGCCGCTCCGCTGAATCCACCTTGGGCATGCCCAGCGCCACCCCGGTGCTTGACCCACGGCAAGTGCCTATGACCCACGCGCTGGAGCGTGCCATTCGCACGCAAGCGCAAGCCCACACGCTGGCCGTGGCCACTCGCAGCCAAGCGCGCGAAGCCTACTTTCGCTACCGCACGGCGGTCGACCTGGCCAAACACCAGCAAGACACCGCCCTGCTGGCCACCGCCCTGCAAGACGAAACCCAACTGCGCTACAACGGCATGTTGCAAAGCACCTGGGACCTGCTGGCCAGCGCCCGCACCCGCCTGCAAAGCGAGAGCGCCGCCCACCAGGCCCAGCGCGATGCCTGGCTGGCCTATGTCGACCTGCAAGCGGTGCTGAGCGGCGCCGTCGTCAATTTTTCATCCATCAACAGCGCAGCGGGCACAAGCCCAGCCGCCAACCCAGGCCATTGACCATGAACCGACGCAACTTTTTTCAGGGCGCTGCTTTGGGCGCAGTCGCCGCCAGCAGCGTGAGCCGGGTCGCCTTGGCGGCGGTACCCGAGCCCGTCACCATGACCCACGCCAACACCGCGCCCCCATTGGTACCCACCACCGGGCGCCCCTACAACCCGGTCGTCACCCTGAACGGCTGGACCTGCCCCTGGCGCATGCGCAACGGAGTCAAAGAATTCCACCTGGTGGCCGAGCCCGTGGTGCGCGAGATTGCCCCTGGCATGAAAGCCACGCTGTGGGGTTACAACGGCCAGTCGCCCGGCCCCACCATCGAGGTCGTAGAAGGCGACCGTGTGCGCATCTTCCTCACCAACAAGCTGCCTGAGCACACCACCATCCACTGGCACGGCCAGCGCCTGCCCAACGGCATGGACGGCGTGGGCGGGCTCACTCAACCGCAAATCCCGGTGGGCAAAACCTTTGTCTACGAGTTTGAAGCGCGTCGCCCCGGCACCTTCATGTACCACCCGCACGCCGATGAGATGACGCAAATGGCCATGGGCATGATGGGCTTCTGGGTGACGCACCCCAAGGCCAAACACCCGCTGATTGACGAGGTGCAGCGCGACTTTTGCTTCTTGCTCAACGCCTACGACGTGGAGCCCGGTGCCAGCACCCCCAAACCCAACACCATGTTGGACTTCAACCTGTGGACCTGGAACAGCCGCGCCTTTCCGGGCATTGACACCCTCAATGTGCGCCTGGGCGACAAAGTGCGCATTCGGGTCGGCAACCTCACCATGACCAACCACCCTATTCATCTGCACGGCCACGAGTTTGTGGTGAGCGGCAGCGACGGCGGGCCCTGGCCGCTGGCTGCACGCTGCCCCGAGGTCACCACCGATGTGGCGGTCGGGCAGATGCGTCAGCTCGAATTTCTGGCTGATGAAGAAGGCGACTGGGCTTTTCATTGCCACAAGAGCCACCACACCATGAACCCCATGGGCCACAGCGTGCCCAACATGATTGGCGTGGAACACCGGGGGCTGCTGGGCAAAATCCAGCGGGTGGCGCCTGACTACATGGTCATGGGCGAGCGTGGTATGGCCGACATGGGCGAGATGACCATGCCCCTGCCCGACAACACCCTGCCCATGATGACCGGCACCGGGCCCTACGGCCCGATTGAGATGGGCGGCATGTTCAGCACGCTCAAGGTGCGCAAAAACCAAAAACCAGGCGACTACAGCGACCCCGGCTGGTTCAAGCAGCCGCCCGGCACCCAGTCTTTTGAGTGGGCCGGCGCCCTGCCCGCCACGGGTGGCGACTTGCCGCCTGCAGTCCGCGCCCAGCCCGTGCCAGCCAGCAGCGGCACCTCAAACCCCGTGGACCTGCGGGTCAAAAAACCTGGCGCAGGCCAGCACAATCACTAAAACTCACCGATGAATAATATCAAAACCATAGCTGCTAGCGCTTTGCTGGTATGGGCTGGAGCCACTTTTGGCCATCAAAACCATGTTCCAGCCAACACCACCGTGGTCAAGGAGCAAAAGGACTGGGGCATTGCGGGCGACGCCCAATCGGTGCAACGCACCCTGAAGGTCACCATGTCGGACAAGATGCGTTTCACCCCGGATCGCTTCACCGTCAAACAAGGCGACACGGTGCGCCTGGTCATTAAAAACCAAGGCAAGCTGATGCACGAACTGGTCATTGGCACTGAGGCGGAGCTGGAGGCCCATGCCGCCCTGATGGTGAAGTTCCCCGACATGGCGCATGACGAACCCTACATGGCCCATGTGCCACCGGGCCAGTCCGGCCAATTGATCTGGACCTTCAACCGCCCAGGGGAATTCAAGTTTGCGTGCCTCATTGCCGGGCATTACCAAGCCGGCATGACGGGCCAGATTGTCGTCACGCCTATCCCTTGAAAGCCACCCGCGCTGGTGGCAAAAACTGGGTCAAGCTGGTACAGCAGGACGGCAGTTGGTTGGTTTATCAAACATACGCTTAAGGAAATTCAACATGACACGTCTTTCAATGTGGCTCCTTGCCAACTTGCTGTTTGTGGCCGCCAGCACGGCAGCAGCGGAGACAAGCGAAGCCGAGGTGCGCAAGGTCGATGTGGGGGCCGGCAAAATCACCCTCAAGCATGGCGAGATCAAAAATCTGGACATGCCGCCCATGAGCATGGTGTTCCAGGTCCAAGACCCCACGTTGCTGGGCCAGGTCAAGGCGGGTGACAAAGTCCGGTTCACAGCCGACAAAATCAACGGGGCCTACACGGTGCTGACCCTGGAGCCCGTACAGTAGGGGGTGCGATTCAAACTGGTGTGCTGTATCGGCTTTGGGGTCGGATCACGATTTTGGCTGCTGGCCGATGAGCTTGCCAACAGTCGCCCCCCAAAACTCGTGCTCTGACCCCAATGCTCTGACTCTGCTGCACATCACTTTGAATCGCACCCTGCAGTAGGCGCACCCGGCACTCACCTGCCTGAACATGCCCCAATCCCTGCGCTACACCCTGTTATCTGTGCGGGAAATGTTCACCTCGGCCGGGCCGCAGCCCTTGCTGGCGGCTAGACCCCACACCGCCCAAGCCTCGGCGGCCTATGGCATTGAGGTAGCGCTGTGGCAATCCAGGAAGTCCAGGGGCGCACGATTGCCACGCTGCGCTCGCTTGTGACGCTCCTCGAAGGAACTGAGCAGTTACGGTAATTTCAGACTTCCTGATGCGTATAGGCACAGTTTGCTTTTTTCAGGAACAGGACTGGCACCTGTAGGAGCGGCGGCAGCCGCGAATTCGGGCTTGCCAGCCCTCCCACAAAGTCACAACCAGGCTTTCACCATGCCAAATGGATTCCGTGCAGATCAGGAAGTCTGAATTTGAGAGAAATCAGGCTGTAGACCTCGTATTCATTGCGCAAGCAGCTACTTATTTTGTAGCAAATTTGTTTTCACGCTGCATGTCACGTGATCAGCTGCGGTCTGGCTGCACGGCTGTCACCGCCGTGCGGACGAAGACCCGATCATGCGGCGCAAAGTCCCACTGCTCAATAAGGCAGCAGCCGCCCGCCTCGCCCCATCGCAACAGGTTCACCGAGTTGGGCGCCCCCGGGCGGGTGCGCAATGAGACAGCGGTTCCCGCCTGAACCACCCACAGAGGCCGCGCCAACCCCGGCAGCGCCAAGGTATACGGCAGATGAATGTGCCCGCCCAGCACCAGGTCGGCCCCGGCGGCGGACCAAACCTGCGTGGCGGCGCTGTGGCCGCGTACCAGGTTGGTCCGATCTTGCGCCAGGGTCACGGCCACTGGTTGGTGTACCACCACCACGCGCAGCTGGCTTGGGCTGGCTGCGGCCAGCCGCTTCGCCACACGGTCGATCTGCGCCGAAGACACCTCCCCGTTCTTGTGGCGCCAGGCTCGCGTGGTGTTGACGCCAACGACCAGCAAATCCTGCGCCGAATGCACCGGTTCGAGTTCGGCACCGAACACGGTG
>JBBQLQ010000039.1:0-22682 GCA_038328055.1 Burkholderiales bacterium | reverse complement strand
GTCCGGGAAATAAAACTCTTTCAGGATCACATGGCCCATGGCCATGGCCACAGCGGCATCGGTGCCTTGCTTGGGCTTCATCCAGATGTCGGACAGTTTGGCAACTTCAGAGTAGTCCGGTGTCACGGCCACGGTCTTGGTTCCCTTGTAGCGCACTTCGGTAAAAAAGTGGGCATCGGGCGTGCGGGTTTGTGGCACGTTGGAGCCCCAGGCAATGATGTAGCTGGAGTTGTACCAGTCGGCCGACTCGGGCACGTCAGTTTGCTCGCCCCAGATTTGTGGGCTGGCCGGAGGCAGGTCGCAGTACCAGTCGTAAAAGCTGATCGGCACGCCGCCAATCAAGCCAAGGTAGCGGCTGCCCGCGGCATACGACACCATCGACATGGCTGGAATCGGCGAAAAGCCAATGATGCGGTCTGGGCCGTGCTGCTTGATGGTGTAGATGTTGGCAGCGACCACCATCTCATTGGCTTCGTCCCAGCTGGCGCGCACAAAACCACCCATGCCGCGTTGGGCTTGGTAGCTTTTGCGTTTGGTATCGTCCCCGGCGATGGAGGCCCAGGCTTCGACCGGGGCTTGGGTTTGCCGCGCTTCGCGCCAGAGCTTGAGTAGCCCACCCCGCACCATCGGGTATTTGACCCGGTTGGCACTGTACAAATACCAACTGTAGCTGGCACCGCGGGCACAACCACGGGGTTCATGGTTGGGCATGTCCCAGCGGGTGCGTGGGTAGTCGGTTTGCTGCGTTTCCCAGGTGACGATACCGCCCTTGACGTAAATTTTCCACGAGCAAGAGCCGGTGCAGTTCACACCGTGGGTGCTGCGCACGATCTTGTCATGCGCCCAGCGGTCGCGGTAAGCATCTTCCCAGGTGCGGTCTTCACCGGTGGTGACGCCGTGGTCACCGGCAAAGGCTTCCTTGGGCTGAGAAAAGTAGGTGAGTCGATCCAAAAAGTGGCTCATGGGGTGCCTTTCAGAAAAAATTTATATAAAAATGGGCTCTAGCCCTTGTATTGCTTGCGTAAGCAGCTATTGAATTAGTAGCAACGTGGCGGGCAGCGACGCGGCAATCCATGGATTCAGACTGCATGGATTACCACGCTGCGCTCGCAATGACGACTGGGTGGTATTTCATTGCGATTGGCTTCACGGGTTCTTGATTTCAGCGCCAGCGCGCAGGTAGAACCACCAGTTGAGAAACAGGCACAGCGCGTAAAAGATCGCAAAGCCGTACATCGCGGCTTGCGGTGTGCCGGCCTTGATTTGCGCGCCAATCACCACTGGCGCAATGAAGGCACCGTAGGCCGCCACAGCAGAAGTCCACCCCAACACCGGACCCGCTTGTTGACGGTCAAAAATGACACCGATGGTGCGGAAGGTCGAGCCGTTGCCAATGCCGCTGGCGGCAAACAGCAGCACAAACAGCCACATGAAGGTCGAGAAATACTGCTCTGGCGTGGCCGAGCCATAGGCTTGCATCATCACGTAGCCCACACCGGCCGAGGCACCGACCATGACGGCTGAGATGACCTGGGTGACGATGGAGCCGCCCACTTTGTCAGAAATCCAGCCACCCACCGGGCGAATCAGCGCGCCGACAAACGGGCCAATCCAGGCGTAGGTCAAAGCCGAAGGTGCGTTCGGATTTTTCAGCGTGTGCTGCATGATGCCAGCAGCATCAGGCACGTGGCTGATGCCGAAGATGACCGTGATCGACAAGGGCAATGCCATCGAAAAACCGATGAATGAGCCGAAGGTGACGATGTACAGAATCGTCATAGACCAGGTGTGCTTGTTCTTGAAAATCTCGAACTGCTTGGCGATGTTGCCTTTCATTTCGCCAAAAGCGGCGAGCTTCATGGCCATCAGCGTGGCGAAAATCGTCAGTGGCAAAGCCACCCACATGTTAAGCAGCCCCAGACCTGTGGGTGCGGGCAAATACAGGTACAGACCCAAGCCGCCGATCACAAAAGCAATCCCCCACAGGTAGATGATTTTGGAAAAAGCCGCCAGCGTGCCGCCATAGTTGGGGGACAGCGGCAGCAGGTTGTTCATGCCAAACCAGGCAGCAATCACCAGCGGCAGCAAAATGGCCGCCCAGATGAAGCCGGCATTCTGGATGAAGGTCGGGGTTCCGGCCAAAATCTTGCCCATGATCCAGCCCGAGTCCTTCGTCAGCACCATTGAGCCGCCGCCCACCGCGCCAAACACGCCAACCGTCATCACCAAGGGAATCAGAATCTGCATGGTGGTGACACCAAAGTTACCTAAACCAGCGTTCAAACCCAAGCCCGTGCCTTGCAGGCGCTTGGGGTAAAAACCCGAGATGTTGGACATCGAGCAGGCAAAGTTGCCGCCACCAATGCCGCTTAAAAACGCGCAGGCCTGAAACACCCATAGCGGTGTCGTCTTGTCTTGCAGCGCAATGCCGGTCCACACTGCCGGAATGATCAACAGGGCCGAGGTTAAAAAGATGGTATTTCTACCACCCGACAAGCGAATGAAGAACGAAGCCGGAATGCGCAAAGTGGCACCCATCAGGCCGGCAATGGCCGTCAGGGTGAACATGTCAGCCGGTTTGAATGGAAAACCCAGGTTCAACATCTGCACCGTGATCATTCCCCACATGGCCCACACGGCAAAGCCGCACAGCAGGTTGGGAATCGAAATCCACAGGTTGCGATTGGCAATGCGCTTGCCCTGGGTGTCCCAGAACTGCTCGTCTTCTGGACGCCAGTCGGCAATGTCTGCGCGGGAGCTTGGTTGATTACTCATAGGTTCTTTCAGTTAAAAGATATGTCTCTCGGGTCGAATCGGGCGTTCTCTAGGCCGGCTTTTCCTTGCCCATGTACTCGTTGCTGCGCACTTCAGTCCAGTACATCCAGATCAGGGACACCCAGACCACGCCATACAGCAGCATGAAGGCGCTGGAGCGAATCCCGGTGATGTCCATCAAGGCACCGAACATGATGGGCAACAAAAAGCCGCCCAAACCACCAGCCAGGCCGACGATGCCGCTGATGGTGCCGATGTTCTGACCGTAGTCGTCACTGATGTACTTGAAGACGCTGGCCTTGCCAAACGCCCAGGCAATGCCCAAAATAAACATCAGCAAGGTAAACATGTAAACATTCAGGCCGATGTGAAAAGTTCGCGGGCCAGCGGTGGTGGCAATGGTGAAATCGGTTTGCGGGTAGCTCAGCAAGAACAGGCAAACCCAGCTCACCCACATCACCCACCAGGTCATGGCGTGCGCACCGTATTTGTCAGATAACCAGCCACCGCCTGCACGCAAGACACCGCCAGGCAGGGAAAAGCAGGCGGCCAGCAGGGCAGCGGTGCGAATGTCCAGGCCGAACTCGCCCACGTAGTACTGCACCATCCACAAGGACAGCGCCACATAGCCGCCAAACACAATGCTGTAGTACTGGCAGTACTTGATGACCTTGGGGTCTTTCAGGCTCTTGAGCTGGTCACGAAATGTGATGTGGCTGGGTACCAGATGGGCCGGGTCGCTATAGCTGAACATCCAGAACAGTGCCACCGTGCCGAGCATGATGGCCGCATAAACTTGTGGCACCATGGTCCAGCCAAAGCCCACCACCAGGGCCGGGGCTAAAAACTTGTTGACGGCCGCGCCCGAGTTGCCAGCGCCGAAGATGCCCATGGCAAAACCCTGTTGCTTCTTGGGAAACCAGCGCGCCACATAGGGTGTGCCAACCGAGAACGAGCCGCCGGCCAAGCCCACAAACAGGCCAATCGTCAGGTAGTGCCAGTAGGCTGTGGCATAGGCCATCAGCCAAATGGCCGGCACAGTGGCCGCCATCAATAGGGTCAGCACAATGCGGCCACCAAACTTGTCAGTCCAGATGCCCAGCGGCACCCGAATCAGCGAGCCGGTCAGTACCGGGGTGGCCATCATCAGGCCAAACTGGGTTGAATTGAGGTCCAGGGTTTTCTTGATCGGAATGCCAATCACGGCAAACATCATCCAGACCATGAAACACACCGTGAAAGCAAAGGTGCTGACAATCAGCACCGAGAGCCCTTGCCCTTTTTTGGTCATGTCACTAACTCCTATTTGTGTGACAGGACTTTAGGTTTTGTGCGCGCTGGGCGGTATCCCTCTATGGAACGTGTGGGGGCAGGCAATGGAACTATGCCGCGATTCATGGCCATAGTTCTATGGAACTACCGGTGCGGATATATTTGGTTTGTTTGCGCCAGATCAAATGTTCAACTGACTAACCGCTGCGCTTTTGCGAATATCAAAGGGTGTCGGTCTGCGTATTCCAAAGCAAAACACCACCCACTTTGCCCCAAAGCTACCACTGATTCCGGTCAATAAAGCGCCACTTGGCGGATTGGGGTTGGCGGCACCCGGAATTTGACCTGGTGCAGGAATCCGTTCGGCTGCACCGACCATGAGCCGACGGCCAGCAAGACCAACCGTCACACCGTTGATGGCAGTTTATCGTCCGTCAAATTCAACAAAAAGTGTCGATCAAAGCACAATTAATTGCGAAGTTTTGTCATGGCTCCAATGACTGCCGTATCTTTCATTGCAGACGATGGAGGAAACAACTTCAGACTTCCTGATGCGTATAGACAAAATTTGCTTTTTTCAGGAAAAGGACTGGCACTTGTAGGAGCGGCGGCAGCCGCGAATTTGGGCTTGCCAGCCCTCCCACAAAGTCACAACCAGGTTTTCACCATGCCAAATGGATTCCGTGCGGATCAGGAAGTCTGAACTTAGGCAGCGTGTTGCACGAGGGGCAGCTGCTGCGGCCCTTAGAGGAGAAGGCGATCAGGTAGGCGCGCACAACCGCAGGGCGCCGTGCAATCCGCGAGAACCATCGTTGAATGTTTGGCAAGGTACTAAGATCCTGCCGCTGCAATTGATGCGCAACGATCCACGGGTAGCATGCAATGTCAGCAATCGAGTATGCGTCGCAAACGTAGTCGCGACCCGCCAATTGATGTTCAAGCACGGAGTAGAGCCTTGTCGTTTCACCAACATAGCGATCAATTGCGTAGGTTCAGACTTTCTGATGCGTATAGGCACAGTTTCTTTTTTTAGGAAAAGGAGTGGCACTTGTAGGAGCGGCGGCAGCCGCGAATTCGGGCTTGCCAGCTGAGCATGACCGCCCTGACCGCCCTGTCCGGCCGGTAACGCAGCTTTGCGGGTGTATGTGGTCAAACTCTCACTGTCAGCCTGGGCCACATACCTGACCATCGCGGTCCGGCAGCTAACAATCACAACCGAAATCAGTTACTGAATTTCTACAACTTCAAGGTGGTTGGGTTACTCTGGAACTGGTGGCGGTCTTGCCAGTGGAACAAGTAGCAGTCCATCAAAGCTAAGCAAATAATAGGCCGTTAGCCCAGGTAAAATAAGCATAGTTAGCTATATAAATAATAGCAAAACAGAAAACTCAACAAACAATGTTCACAGGCGAGGGTGGGGGCGGATGTCGGGGGCGATTTCAAAAAGCGAAGCGTATGCGCCCCCGGCATTCGCCCCGCTCGCGCCGTGCGCATACCCTCGGCCGTCAGATCAGTCATGAGATCGGTCGTGGCGTTTGCCGCTGGCAGCCGTGCCAAGCGAGAGCTGGCTTCAAATCAACCCGTGTTCAGTAGCGATCACAGCCGCGTGAACCCGAGAGCTGACATCAAGTTTGCGCAAGATGTGTTGCACATGAATTTTCACGGTGGTCTCGGCAATGCCGTGCTCGCGGGCGATTTCCTTGTTGCTGGCACCGCGCGCAATACCGCGCAGAACGTCCATTTCGCGCAGCGACAGTGTGGCCATGGCTTCAAACGCCGCCGGCACATCGGGGGTTTGTGTGGCACCCCGGTACGCGGCGATCAGTTTGCCCATCATCTCGGGGGCGACCACGTTTTCGCCCTGCATGGCACGCTGGATGGCCGCCGTCAGGGCATCACCTTCAATGGTTTTGAGCAAGTAGCCAGCCGCGCCACCGCGCAGCGCTGCAGCCAAGTCTTCTTCATCTTCGCTGACGGTCAGCATCAGAATGCAGGTCTTGGGTGCCGCCTGGCGCAAGTCCGCCAGCGCATCAACGCCATTGACACCGGGCAAATGGTTGTCGAGCAAGATCAAATCGGGCTGCAGTTCCTGGGCTTTGCGGATGGCCTGGCTGGCATCGGCTGCGTCTCCAACCACCAGCAGGTTGGGGTCGCGCGCCAGCAGGGCGGTCAGGCCGCGGCGAAACAGGGTGTGGTCATCAACCACCAGGATGCGGATCTGCAGGGCGTTTGACATGGTGGGTTTAGGCGGTGGCGGGCGATGCCAGTGGTCGGGTCATGGGGTGTGAGGGGGTGGGCAGACTCAAAATCACCGAGCTGCCGTGGCCGGGTGTTGAGGTGACTTCAAGCGCGGCACGAACGCGCTGCGCCCGCTCAGTCATGATGCGCAGCCCCACATGTGTTTCGTCAATCGGGTCGTCCACCGGGTTGAAACCGATGCCATCGTCGCGCACCTCAAAGCGCCAGGTGGGTTGCTGTTGCACGTCCAGCCAGACCTTCGAGGCGCGTGCGTGTTTACGCACATTGGACAAGGCTTCCTGGATGATGTGCAGCACCTGAATTTGCAGGTCTGGCGCCAGCGGCAGACCTTGGCCTTGCATGCTCAGACTGGTTTTTATGCCGCTTTGGAGTTCGAATTTTTGCAGCGTGGTGGCCAATGCGGGTTCAATGTCTTCGGTGTTGGTGCGGGTACGAAAGTGCAGCAGCAGCTCACGCACGTCGCTGTAGCTTTCCCGCACGCCGAGGTCAATTTCCTCCAGAATTTTTGCGATATCAACGGGGTTGCCAGTATGGGTCGCATCACGCATCAATTGCACCTGAATTTTCAGGAACGCCAGTGATTGGGCGATGGAGTCATGCAGCTCACGCGCCAGCAGGTGGCGCTCTTGCGATACCGCAGCTTCTTTTTCTAACGCGTTGAGCCGCAGGTTTTCCATGCCGCTGGCCAGGTGCCGACTCAGCGCTTCAAGCAAGGAGCGCTCAGGGGCAGAAAGGGTGATGCGGGCGTTGAAGAACAAATCCACTTCGCCCATCAACCGGTCATGCAGTCGAACCGGTATGGTGACGACTGTCTCAAAGCCTGCCCTGGCGCAATGCTGCAGTGTGGGTGCCGCCATGTCCCGAATGGGAATGACGGTCAGCGCGGCATCTGATTGGCTGATGCCACAGTGGCAGTCGCCGGTGTAGATGCATTGTTCGGCATCCACCATGGAGATCGGCAGGCCGTGGGCCGCCAACATCAGATAGCGCTGGTTGCCCTGGTTGGACCAGCGCAAGGCCACACCGTCAGCGTGCGCAATAGAGGCCACGCTTTGCGTGAACCCGCGCGCCAGGTCATCGAGTGAGGTGGCGTTGGCCACCAATGCCGTGACTTCGTACAGGCTTTCCAGTCGTGCGGACTTTTCCTGGAGCTGGGTGGTTTTTTCCGCCACTTTGGCTTCAAGGTTCTTGTACATGGACTGCAGATGCTCCGCCATGCCGTTGAAGCCGTCGGCCAGCGTGCCAAATTCATCGCTGCTGGTGCGCTCCACACGGGCCTGAAAATCACCGCCCTGAATTTTTTCAATGGCCAGCTTGAGCTGGCCGACAGGCTCCAGCACAAACAGGTAGCCGGTATAAAGCAACACAGCGGATGCCAGAATTACCAGTGCCAGCATGCCCATTTGCAAGAGGTGCAGCAACGCCGTCCAGCGGGCAATGTGCAACTCAATGGCACCAACAAATGCATCAATGTCAGATGCAAAGGCGATGGTGTTGTTGCGCAGGTCGGTAAACGCGGTGGGCCGGGCATCAATCCAGCGGGCCTGGTATTGGGACCAGTCGGCCTCTACCCGGGAAAAGCGTGCGCTGGTGACTGCGTCCCAGGATACGAACAAGGGCCGCTCCGGGTCGCCATGGCGCAGCGTTTCAAGACTTTGGTTGAACTCCACGACCTGGCTGGGAAGCTGGTCAATTTCCTGTGTGCCAATCGATAGCGACATGCGGTAGGACTGCATGCGCATGCGACCGGCTTCATTGACGGCGGCAGCACCACCGTCAAGCTGCCACGATACCCACAGTGTGGCAGCCGTGGCTATCAGCACCAGCAGCAAGAAGGGCACCCCCATCAGCATCAGCTTGGCACCGAGACTCCAATGCCGGGTGCTGTGCATTTTCTTGCTGCGGGGTAGTGCTTATGCTAATTAAAGGCGTTCAAAAATGACCGCAATACCCTGGCCGCCACCAATGCACATGGTGGCCAGTGCATATTTGCCACCCGTGCGCTGCAGCTCATAGACCGCCTTGGTTGCAATGAAGGCACCAGAGCAGCCCACCGGGTGACCCAGGGCGATGGCACCGCCATTGGGGTTGGTTTTGGCTGGATCCAGTCCGAGACCCTTATTGACGGCAATGGCTTGTGCGGCAAAGGCTTCATTGGCCTCAATTACGTCCATCTGATCAAGTGTCAGGCCCGCTTTTTTGAGCGCCAGTTTGGTCGCCGGAATCGGACCTTCGCCCATGATTTCGTTGGGCACACCTGCAATCGCGTAGGAGACGATGCGGGCAATTGGTTTCTGGCCCGCTTTGGCCGCGGTTTCGGCTGCAGCCAGCACGAAGAACGCCGCGCCATCATTGATGCCCGAGGCATTGCCGGCGGTGACGGTGCCGTCTTTCTTGAAGGCTGGCTTCATCTTGGCCAATGACTCCAGGGTGGTGCTGGCCTTGCCATGTTCATCGGTGTCAAACACCACATCGCCCTTGCGGGTTTGCTGCACGATCGGCACGATTTGTGATTTGAAGCGACCTTCGGCAATGGCCACTGCCGCCCGACGTTGTGACTCGCAAGCAAACGCGTCCTGCTCTTCGCGGGAAATATTCCACTTGGTGGCCAGGTTTTCAGCGGTAAGGCCCATGTGGCCCACGCCAAAAGGATCGGTCAGCACGGCCACCATCATGTCAATCGCCTTGGTATCACCCATGCGCGCACCGGTGCGCAGCGCGGGCATCATGTAGCTGCCGCGCGACATGACTTCAACGCCGCCGCCAATGCCGTACTCAAAATCGCCGAGCATGATGTTTTGCGCCGCCGTCACGATGCCTTGCAAACCTGAGGAGCACAGCCGACTGACCTGCATGGCAACGCTGTCCATGGGCATTCCGGCCTGAATGGAGGCCACCCGGGAGACATAGCCGTAGCGGGCATCGGTCGGAATCACATGGCCAACAACGGCATTACCGATTTGCGCCGCGTCCACGCCAGAGCGCGCAATGGCTTCCTTCATGACGATGCCGGCCAGCTCGGCGGGCTCCATGGTGGACAGTGAACCACCGAATGCGCCAATGGCGGAACGAACTGCACTGAGAACAACTACTTCACGTGTCATGAAAAAATCTCCTTTGGGGTTGAAAAAGTGAACGCCCTGACATCTTAAGCCTGCACTCTGACAGGCAACGGACATGAATCTTAATCACGTACATCGGCAATGGGCTGGCTGCCAAAGTCAGATCGACTCAAATAAGCCAGCACCCGGGCGGCCGCATCATCGACGCTGGTGAGTTGCCCGGCCTGTTTGAGTTTAAGAAAATTGGCCTGATCCGGGAAATCAGACGCAATGGCGCTGCGCAACTGCACCTGCATGTCGGTATCGATCACGCCGGGGGCCAGTGAGCACACCCGGGCTCCATAGGACTTGTTGGCTTCATCGAGCGCCAGGCAACGGGTGAAATGGTCCATGCCCGCTTTGGCAGCGCAGTAGGCTGCCTGCGAGGCCATCGGGCGCCGACCCAAGCCGGATGAAATATTAAGCACTTTACGGTCGGCTGACCACCGCTCGGTAGCGGCCAGAAAAGCGCTGGCAAGCAGCAGCGGGGCTTCTAGCCCAACGCGCAGCGCGCGGCCAAGCTCTGCAGGGTCAGATGCACTCAAAGGCGCAATGGCGGGTATGACACCCGCGTTGTTGATCAGCGTCGCGCTGGCATGGTGCAGGGGGTCTATTGCGGCGAGCCATTCGCGCAGGCTGTCGGCCACCGGCAGCGGATTGGCCAGGTCTTGCGGCCACTGAACAAGGCTGCATCCCGCTAATTGGGCCGCGCTGGCCAAATTCTCTGAGCTGCTGCGCGAGATGCACAGCAGCTGGTTTTCCTTCGCCAGCAATTGCCTGGCCATCGCCAGACCCATCCCGCGGGATGCGCCAGTAAGAATGAAAAGATGATTTGCCATGGTTTGAAAACTTTCTTTAACGCAGGATGGCCTAATGGTATCTGGCTAAACATTGAGTCGCATCAAGCTATGTAGGTCTTGCATCGTTATCATCAAGTGGACCGTCGTGGTTGCTACAAAAGGAAAAAAGATCATGCAAATTCAAATCAACACCGATAACCACATCGAAGGCAAAGAAGCCCTAACCCAGTGGGCCAGCAGCACCATAACCCATGCGCTGGCAAGATTTACCGGCCAAATTACCAGAATTGAAGTCCACTTGAGTGATGAAAACAGTGGCAAGAAGGGTGCCTCGCCAGACAAACAGTGCCTGATTGAAGTCCGTTTGCAGGGTCTGCAACCGGTGACGGCCAAACACCGTGCGGACAACCTCAATCAGGCCGTCAGTGGTGCCACCGAAAAGATGGAGCGGCTTCTTGACAGTGCGCTGGGCCGCAGGGACGACGCTAAAAAGGCGGGGGACACTCAAAACGCACCAGAAGCTGAGTGATCGGATGCGGCAGTTCAAGCGCCGTTGCATGCAACAGCAGCCGACTCGCCTTGGCCTGCGTCTGCTCGCCGGCGTACAGGGCATCTCCCAGTATGGGGTGTTTGATGGCCTGCAGGTGTACCCGCAACTGATGTGAGCGACCCGTCACGGGTTCAAGTTCCAGCCGCGTTGTTAGTGCAATCGGGTCGGCCCCTAGCACGCGCCAGCGGGTGCGGCTGGGTTTACCGCCAATGGCGTTGATGATCCGTTTTGGACGGTTGGGCCAGTCCAGCAATATCGGAAGATCAATCAAAAACCAACCGCCATCGACACTGGAGCCGTTTGCGCTCTCTGTCAGCAGGCCATCCACCACAGCTTCATAGCGCTTGAAAACCTGGTGGGCAGCAAATGCTGCATTGATGAAGCGCTGGGCATCTGCACCGCGCGCCATCACCAGCAGCCCCGAGGTAGCCATGTCAAGCCGGTGCACAACCAAGGCGTCCGGGTAGCGCTGCTGTGCCCGTGTGCTCAAACAATCCTGCTTGTCCTCGCCGCGACCGGGCACGCTGAGCAGGCCGGCGGGCTTGTTCAGCACCAGCAGCGCTTCATCGGCATAAATGACCGAAAGGCCGGGCAACATGTCAGTCGGGGCGAGAGCTGTCGGTCAGCAGCTTCAGCACAGTGCTGCACAGTTCGTCGACATCATTGGGCTTGTGGATCAGGACACGGGCACCGGCAGCCAGTGCATCACGCTCGATTTCGGGCGTGACATAGCCAGACGCCAAGGCCACTGGCAGCTCTGGCCGGATCAATTGAACATCACGCAGCAAATCCACGCCGCTGTAGCCCGGCATGTTGAAATCGGTTACCAACAAGTCGCACAGCATGGGATTTGCGCGCAGCGCCAACAAGGCTTCCTTCGGGTCAGTGAATGTGATGACATTAAAGCCTTTGCGGGAAAGGAGCCGTTTGACGAGAAATACCAGCGCCTCATCATCATCGACATACATCACCCGCTGTCCGCCACCCAGGACGGCGGGTTCCTCAGGCAGGGCCAGTGGCACTGCTGGAAGCCGTAGGGCTGCATCAGCGACTGGAAAATGCAGGGTAAAAACACTGCCTTTGCCGGTGCAGCTTTGGACTTGTACGTTGCCCTGGTGCGCCCGCATGATGCCGTGCACGACCGATAGCCCCAGACCGGTTCCCTGTCCGACCGGTTTGGTGGTGAAAAAGGGCTCGAAAATACGTTGCTGGGTCGTTTCATCCATGCCGCAACCGTTGTCACTGACAGTTAATTTGATGTGACGACCCCGCAAGCCACCCCGACGCTCGCTGCTGTCATCCAGCGAATGCAGGCTGTGACCCAGTTCAATGTGGATTTCGCCTGGGCGCTGCCCAATCGCGTGAATGGCATTGGTGCACAGGTTGAGTAAAACCTGTTCGATCTGGGTTGCGTCAGCCATGACGGGGGGCGTGTCGGGGTCGATCGCAAGGTTCAGCTTCACATGGGGTGGCAGTGTGACCCTGATCAGTTGGATGGCTTCATGCAGCACATCGGCAAGTTGCAACGGTGCGCGGTGGGGCGGTTCATTGCGGCTGAAGGTCAGGATTTGCCGCACCAGATCACGTGCGCGCCGCCCGGCCTTGCCGATTTCATTCAGACTGGTGCCCACGGCCGCGTTGGCGCTGGCATCCTGGCGGGCCAGTTCCACGTTGCCCAGTATGGCGCTGATGATGTTGTTGAAGTCGTGTGCAATGCCGCCGGCCATGGTGCCGATAGCCTGCATTTTTTGGGATTCGCGCAGTTGGGATTCCAATTCGGCCCGGTGTGCTTCCATCCTTTTTCGTGCCGTCAAGTCATGCGCAAACAGCGTGATGATGTCGCCGTCGGGGTGCTGCTCGAACGACAGACTGACATCCAGCGCTATGGCTGCTCCCTCACTGGTCAGGCCGCTCATTTCGCCCAGTTGCGCGTGACTGGTGATGTCGCTGTAGGACAGCGCATGCACAGCGCCTGGCAAAAATCGGGTTAACGGCTGCCCCAAGGCCTGCTCTGGCGGGCAACGAAAGAGCGTGGCTGCAGTGGGGTTGAAAACGATGATGCGTTTTGTTTGGTCGACGCAAATGATGGCATCCAACGACGAGTTGATGATGGCCGCCAATCGGGTCTTGCTTTGCCAAAGCTCTTCGTTGCGTACTCGCAGGGTGTTTGTGCTGGTTTGCAAGGCACTGCGCTGGGCCAGCAAGGGCCCCTGGTCGATGATGGCGCAAATAAAGTGACACAGGTCATCCTGTACGTTGTCGATGTGTGCAATGTGCAAATCACCGGTCAGGACTCCGTTGGAGCCGCTAGAAAATTGAAGCTCGTTGAGTTCGCAGGTTCCTTGCGCCTTGGCGCTGTCAAACCCCCGCCTTACCTGATCCACATGCTGCTGCCCGATCAGGGGGTACAAAAAATTGAGCGGCGGGTCGTTTTCCAGCGGACGCAGCAGTGCCAGTGCGCGGGCATTGATTTCCAGAATCTGCCCGCTGTCGTCAACCACCATCAATGCCAGCGGCACACTTGAAAACAGGGTGACGAATCGCTCGTAGGCACCCTCGGCTGCCGTTTGGCTAAAGCGCAGCGCTTTGTTCTGGATTTCAAGCTCTGCCTGATATTTGCGCAAGTCATCAACCAAACGGGCGTTTGAAAACCCTGCTGCTGGCTTGCGGGCTTGCCGTCCCGGACCACCCAGTCGCCTGATTTGCACAGCGGACTTGTTTGTTCGCTGTGTGGGGCTGAAGGGCTTTTTCATGAATCAGGCTCGGGCCAGGCTTGCTGAAAAGCCCGATCTGTCAGCGTGGCGCGTTTTTAAGCTTGCCACGCACGGGCACAACGGTAACAACCGTTGGGCGCACAGCATCTGCGGACACTGGCTTGGGTGGCGATGTGTCTTTTTTCGGTTTTTTGACCATTTTGTTCGCGTTCTGTTGACTTTTTGCCATGCTCATTCTCCTGTGTTGAGTGTCTGTGGGTCGGTATGACGTAACCACCCGGCGATTATCAGTGTTCCACTGGGTTTGCCGAATTCGCTTGCGTCGGCAGGGCGCAGCGGGACATGTCTTTGCGCCGGTGACATGATAATTTTTAAGAACCGTTGGAAATACCCGACACCACGCCGATTTTGGCGGTGCTACCTTCTCGCCACTTCCAATTTTACCGAGAGCACCATGCCCAAAACCCTGATTGAGCCGTTTCGTATCAAGACCATCGAACCCATCCGCATGACCAGTCGGTCTGAGCGGGTCGAGCTGCTCGAAGCCGCCAAGCTCAATGTCTTCAAACTGCGGGCGCAAGACGTGCTGATCGACTGGCTGACCGACTCCGGCACCGGTGCCATGTCCAGCCGTCAGTGGGGGGCCATCATGGAAGGCGATGAGAGCTACGCCGGCGCACGTAGTTTTTACCGGCTCGAAGCCGTCATTCAGGACATCACCGGCATGCAGTTTTTTGTGCCCACTCACCAGGGCCGCGCCGCCGAAAAAGTGCTTTTCACGGCGGTCTGCAAAGGCGGCGATGTGGTGCCCAATAACAACCACTTTGACACGACGCGCGCCAACCTGGAATACCTGGGCATTGAGGCGCTGGACCTGGTGATAGCCGAAGGGCTGCAGCCCGCGCTGAGTTATCCGTTCAAGGGCAATATTGATTTGGACAAGGTTGAGGCGCTGCTCAAGACGCAGGGCGAGCGCATTCCGTTTGGCATGATCACCGTCACCAATAACACCGGCGGTGGCCAGCCGGTGTCGATGGCCAACATCCGGGCCTACGCTGCGCTGTTGAAGAAATATGGCAAGCCCTTCATCATGGATGTCTGCCGCTTCTCGGAAAACGCCATGTTCATCAAAATGCGTGAGCCGGGTTATGAAAACACGCCGATCAAAACCATCGTGCAAGAAATGTTCTCTTATGCCGACGGTGCCACCATGAGCGCCAAGAAAGACGGCATGGTCAACATTGGCGGCTTCATCGTCTTGCGCAGCGAAGAATGGATGGACGCGGTGCGCAACGTGCTGATCATGACCGAGGGCTTTCCGACCTATGGCGGCCTGGCCGGGCGCGACCTCGAAGCGTTGGCAGTGGGGCTGGAGGAGGGCATGGATGAAGACTACCTGCGCTACCGCCTGCGCACTGCCGAATACCTGGGCGAGCGGCTTGACGCTGCCGGCGTCGGCTTTGTCAAACCCACTGGCGGTCATGCGGTCTACATTGATGCGCGCACCGTGCTGCCCAATATGCCGGTGGCGCATTACCCGGCTTGGGCGCTGTGCAACGCGCTCTACCTGGAGGGCGGCATTCGCGGGGTCGAGATTGGTTCGGTGATGTTTGGCAAACGCCTGCCCGATGGCATCGAGACCTTCCACAGCATGGAGCTGGTGCGCTTGGCTTTTCCGCGGCGCATGTACACCCAAAGCCACTTTGACTACGCCGCCGAGGTCATTGACGAGGTTAAACAGAAAGCGGCCAGCATTCGCGGCGTAAAAATCACCAAGCAACCGCAGTTCTTGCGTCATTTCACCTGCGAATGTGCGTGGGTTGACGCGGCTTGACCAGCGTGGTGCGCCTGCTGCAAGTCGTGGCACAATGAAATGGCAGGTTAGCAACCATCTGAAAATCACCTACACCACACCGAAGGCGCTGGACAACTTTGGGTTTCAATCACGCATCACATGACACGCTACAACACCCCTTTTGAAATTCACGTTCATGGCCAGGTGGCCTTGAGACCTGATGTGAGCTTTGATCAAATTCAGGATGCACTCAAGCCACTTTGGAAATATGCGGGCGCACGCTCATTGACCGATGCCGCCGGCAGCTTTTATGAGGATGAGCCTGGCATTCAGTTCGATGACAAAGCGCACTTGCTGCAACTGTGCTGGACGGTTGAAGGCGATGACGATTTTCGTCAGGCACTTGATGAAATGTGCATGAATCTCAATGATGTGGCGCAGTCTGGCGCGGCCATTGAGGTGACTTTTTATGACACCGAATTTGACGATGAAGACGAGGCGCAAAGTGGCCCGTCAGAGGTTGAGTCGCGCGATGATTTCGTTATGCTGTTTGTCGGGCCAGACCCCGCTTCCATCATGCAGGTTCAGCGCGATCTGCTGGTGCAGGATGTGATCAATCTGATGGAGCGCCATTTTGAAGGTGCCGAGCTGGGTGGCGTGGTCGCCGCCATCGACAGCCTTTTCAGTCAGCGCTTTGATGATCTGGTCAATTCCCTGCAACTGGGCAAGCCACCGCGGGGTTCGGGCGGCGGCTCAGGCGGCATGGGTCATGGCGGCGGTCGCAAGCCACGCCATTTGCATTGAGCATTTTTTTACCCCATGAATCAGACTGCCACCCCTTCTGCTGAGCCCATAGCGCCCAAGGTGCCTGGCCGACCCGAGAAGCTGCGCTTGGGGGATGTACTGGTGCAGCAGCGCCTGATCTCGCAAGAGCAATTGCAGCAAACTCTGGTGCTGCAAAAGCAGACCGGCAAAAAGATGGGTCGCCTGCTTATTGAATCAGGCCTGATCACCGAAGAATTGCTGGCCAACGGCTTGGCGCGCCAGCTGCGCATTCCGTTTGTCAACCTCAAGACGTTTCCGTTTCGGGCTGATGTCATCAAGCTATTGCCCGAGTCGGCAGCGCGGCGATTTCGGGCCTTGGTGCTGGAAGACAAAGGCGACACCCTGTTGGTTGCGCTGGCAGACCCGCTGGATTTGTTTGCCTTTGACGAACTGACGCGTGTTCTTAAACGCAATATTTCGATTGCAGCAGTGCCCGAGAGCCAATTGGCCCTGGCCTTTGACCGGCTTTACCGTCGCACCGAAGAAATCAGTGGCCTGGCCCGCGCGCTTGAAAAAGACCTGGGCGATGCGGTTGACTTTGGCGAGTTGACCGCCACGGTGGGCACCGAGGGTGCGCCAGTGGTGCGCCTGCTGCAGTCCTTGTTTGAAGATGCCATGCAGGTGGGCGCGTCCGACGTGCACATTGAGCCGCAAGAGTCCAGCCTGCAAATCCGCGTGCGGGTTGATGGCGTATTGCAAACCCAAACCCAGGCCGACAAACGCATTGGTGGTGCCCTGGCACAGCGCCTGAAATTGATGGCCGGACTCGATATTTCTGAAAAACGTCTGCCGCAAGATGGCCGTTTCAGCGTGCGCCTGCGTGACAACACGATTGACGTGCGCCTGTCCACCTTGCCCACCAATTACGGTGAGTCCGCGGTCATGCGCTTGCTCAAGCAGGGCTCGGGTATGAAGCGGCTCAATGACATTGGTATGCCCGCTGACATGCTCAAGCGCTTTCGTGAAGTGCTTGGCCGATCGGCCGGCCTGGTATTGGTGACGGGCCCGACCGGTTCCGGCAAAACCACCACCCTGTACGCCGCGCTGGCCGAAATCAACGCGGCCGAGCTGAAAGTCATCACGGTTGAAGACCCGGTTGAATACCGCTTGCCTGGCCTCACGCAAGTTCAGGTCAATGACAAAATTGAGCTGACGTTTGCACGTGTTTTGCGCGCCTGCCTGCGGCAAGACCCGGACGTGATTCTGGTGGGTGAAATGCGCGACGAAGAAACTGCTGAAATTGGCCTCAGAGCGGCTATTACAGGGCATCTGGTGCTATCAACCTTGCACACGCGTGACGCGATCAGCACACCGTTTCGGCTGCTTGACATGGGCGTGCCGCCCTTCATGGTGGCAACCTCCTTGCAGGCCGTGATCGCTCAGCGTCTGGTGCGCCTGAACTGTACCGAATGCGCTGAGCCACTGGACCCCAGCCCGCAGGAACAGTCGTGGCTGAACAGCTTGCTTGAAGCCGGCGACTCGGTGACGGCCATGCGCGGGCGGGGTTGCTCATCGTGCAACGGCACGGGTTATTCAGGCCGCCAGGGCGTCTATGAATTGCTGGAAATGGATGCTTTGCTGACGCAGGCCGCATCGCGCTCAGACCCGGCGGCCTTCATGAAGCTTGCGCGCGACCGCATGAAGGGGCATTCGATGGCGTTTCATGCGCTGGCGTTGGTGCGCCAGGGTCGCACGTCACTGGCTGAGGCTTTGCGCATCGGCTTTGATGTGGGTGATCAGGACGATCAAGACTAAATACCCCACAAACTATGGCTGTTTATGCATGGCGTGGCCGCAACGCCCGCGGGGAATCGGTTCAGGGGCAGCTTGATGCCATGAGTGAAAACGGTGTGGCCGATCAACTCATGGCCATGGGTGTCGCGCCGGTTCACATTTCGATTGCAATGGCTGAAGTCAAAAAAACTGGCGACAGCTGGTTTGATCGCCTCAACCGGGCACCCGTGGTGGTTGAGGATATTTTGATTTTTTCACGCCAGATGTACACGCTGAACAAAGCCGGCGTGCCCATTTTGCGGGCCTTTGCCGGGCTGGAGGCCTCCAGCACCAAGCCGGCCATGGTCGATTTACTGAAAGACATTCGCTCCAGCCTGGATCAGGGGCGCGAACTGTCGGCTGCACTGGCGCGGCACAGTGACATTTTTGGTGGTTTTTATGTGTCCATGATCCGCGTGGGCGAGATGACCGGGCGCCTGACCGAGGTATTTTTGCGCCTTAACGAACACATGGAATTTGAGCGCGACGTGCGTGAACGCATCAAACAAGCTATGCGCTACCCCGTTTTCGTCATGATCGCCATGGCGGTGGCGGTGGTCATTCTCAATATCTTTGTCATCCCGACTTTTGCCAAAGTGTTTGCCGGCTTCAACGCCGAGCTGCCCCTGATCACCCGTGGCCTGCTGGCATTTTCAGCCTGGATGCTGGCCTGGTGGCCGCTGCTGATTGCTGGCAGCATCGGGCTGGGCATGCTGGTGCGCGGCTACGTGCGCACCCCGGCCGGGCGCTATAACTGGGATTCACGCAAACTCAAATTGCCCATCGTCGGCGAAATCGTTCTCAAGGCCACGCTGGCCCGTTTTGCCCGCAGCTTTGCGCTGTCAAGCCAAAGCGGTGTGCCCCTGGTGCAGGCGCTTACGGTGGTGGCGCAAACAGTAGACAACGCCTTCATTGGCAGCCGCATTGAGCAAATGCGCGACGGCATTGAGCGCGGCGAGAGCATTTCACGCTGCGCGGCGGCCACCGGTGTGTTCACTCCGGTGGTGCTGCAAATGATCAATGTGGGCGAAGAAACCGGTGAGCTTGACAACCTGCTGTTCGAAATTGCCGGCATGTACGAGCGCGAAACCGACTACAACATCAAGGGCCTGTCGGCGGCTATTGAGCCCATTTTGCTGGCTGTCATTGGCGTGCTGGTGTTGTTGCTGGCGCTGGGCGTGTTCTTGCCGCTGTGGAATCTGGGCTCGGCGGCCATGGGCAAAGGGGGCGGCTAGCCATGGTTGAGCGCGCTCTGCGCCCTTTGAGTTTGCCCACCTGGAGCCGCACCCTGGAATGGTCGGTGATGGGCATTGTGGTGGCGATTCTGGTAGCGGCGTTCACGCACTACACGCGCATCGTACAAGGGCAGGGCGAGTATGCGGCGGTTCGAAGTACGCTGGGCGCACTGCGCACCGCGCTGGTGATTGACCATTTGCAGCGCAGTACGGCCCAGACATCCAGTGCCGCCGTTGTTGGTGCTGCGACTGGTTTAGTGGCCGATGCGCAACGCAACCCGTTTGATCTGCTACAACGCACCCCAGTTAATTATTCGGGCATCGCCAACAGGCAGCAAGCCGACACGGTTGTGCCAGGCAGCTGGGTTTTTGACCCCGCCTGCCCCTGCGTGGGCTACCGCCCGTTAGGCGACTTGTGGTTTGACAGCCCCAGCGGCGAACCCATGGCCTGGTTTCGACTGCACGGAGCGCCGGGCCCGCTGCAACTGACAGGTAAGGAAATCTACCGTTGGCAGGGGCAGCTGCTTGAGTGATTTGGGAAATTGATAGGTTGACTGCCCTATACTTCGTCATCAGAGTGCTATGAATTTTGTAATTTTTTTAACAAGGCGGACAACATGAAACAAGTGCAACGCGGTTTTACTTTGATCGAATTGGTGATGGTGATCGTGATTTTGGGTGTCTTGGCGGCGGTGGCGTTGCCCAAGTTTGTGGATTTGAAGGGGGATGCGCAGACAGCGGCAGTGCAAGGAGTCGCTGGCGGCATCAGTTCGGCAAGCTCGATTAACTATGCTGCCCGGAGTGTGACCACAGCTAATGGCACCGCAACCGCTGGCATCAGTTGCCAGAACGCTGCAACTGCGATCTTGCAGGGTGGGCTACCTTCGGGCTACACGATGGCGACTGGCGACGTTGGTGCCGCTGGCGTGTCAACCAACTGCACAGTCAAACAAACCGATGGCGGCAAGACGGCAACCGCGGTCATTGTTGGAATCTGACTCTATTGATTGAACAGGTTCAGCTTTGACGCTGCCTGTTCTCCGAACTAGCCGCCGTCAAGGCGGCTTTTTCACATCTGCTGCTGAAAACGCAGTGGTAATTGATACCGGTAATTGTCTTTTTGATCAGCAGGCACGCCAGCATATCCCTGTTTAAAAGCGGCAAGCGCCTTCGCATCATCCTGCATCGGTGGGTTGGCATAAATTGAACCTAGCCGAAAGTAAGTGTCAGCTCCCTGCTCAGGCCATTTGGTGTTGAAAAGCTCCAGTGACCGGATCGCCAAAAGCGGATTGTTTTCTTTTAGGCCGACCGCGTATCCCGTCTGCAGCAGGTTGAAGTCGTATCGGCCAAGGTCGAAGCTCTTATTCAATATCCCCGCGGCCTCAATTGCCTGGCCAGCCTTGGTTAGAAGTGTGACCTTGAGAGTGACCGTTTCCAGATCATCAGGCTTCAACCTTTCTACTTGTTGCAGTGCTAGATGCGCTTTCTCGTGTTGACCCATCTGCGCGTAGTTGATTGCCAGACCGGCCCAAATGGCCACTACATTTGGCCGACTGGCTGCAACTGTTTCCAGTATCTTTATGGCATTTCTGAAGTCCCCGGATGCTGCCAATTGTTCTGCCACCACTGCGGTGAGCCGCCGGTAGTGATGATTGATGGCAATTCCCTCCTGAACATCCTGCAACATTTGTGATTTGCGGTCGGCCATACTGGGCGCGCTGGCGGGCAGGGTTTGCGTCAAAAACAAGCCAAGATGGATGGCGTGGACGATTTTGTATTCCGCCACTGCCGCCTGCCTGCTGATGTAGGCCGCCAGCCCAAGGCTGGTTGCCATCGCAATCAACGCGACGCGTGAGTAGATTGGCTTCCAGCGCAGACGGGACGCAAAAAACTGCTGCCGCTTGCCCAGTCGCACATCCGACCCCGCCAAAATCGCCAACGCCAGCGCCAACAGCGCCCCACAACTCGCCAAATGCCAAGGAAACCCCGCGTTGCTGACGATCAGCAGCGCCAGCAGGCTCGTCAGTGTGAAGGCGCGCAACGGTGCCTCTTCCAAATCCTCACCCCGTAATCGCCAGGTGCTGCCAGCCGCATGCAGCAAATAAGCCAGCAAAAACGCCAACACCAAACCACCCACAACCACGCCGTATTCACTGAGCACCTGCAAAAACTCGTTGTGGGCGTAGTAATCGGTCTCCAGCACCGTGTAGGTGCGCTGGTACAGCGGAATTTGTACTTCCCAGGCGCCAGCGCCGACGCCGGTCAACGGGTTGGCCAACATCATGCGGGCCGTGGCCATCCACATCTGCGCGCGGATCGAAAAAGAGCCTTCGGTGTACTCGCTTCGCTTGACCATTGAAGCGGTTCGCAAAAAGCTGCGTTCCAGGGCGGTGGTACCGCTACCATCTTTGATCAGTTGTGCATTGTGGGTTGGAATCGAACCCAATCCACCAACAACCGCTATAAAAATAATAGCTATCAGCGCTTTATGGACGAGGGCTAGATGCCAAAAAGGCAATATATTTCGGTACTTTGTAATAATCACCGCCAACACGGGCATCAGCACCAATAGCGCCACCAGCGCAGAACGGGTGCCTGTCATCATCAAGGCCACCACGTTGAATGCAACGCAGAACGTCATAAAAGGCATCCAGCGCGATGACCGCATGCTGGCGAGCAGCCAAACCGAAAACGGCAGCACGCACACTGCATATTCGGCAAAAAAGTTGCGATTGATAAAGGACGATGCCGGCGTTGCACCCTGCGGGAAAAAGCGCCAGTCAAACCAGAATTGCAGCCCCACCCAGACCGATGCCACCAACACACCCAGATGCATGCCCCACAGCAGCGTTGGCAGGTTCTTGCGTGTCAGCGTGTTCAGTACCAGCCACAGCAGTAGGCTCAAAATGAACCAGCGAGTGGCTTCCACGCCCGCCAGGTAGGTGTGGCTCCACGCCATGCTGCCCAGCGCGTAGGCCATTAGCGCCAACGGCAGCCAGACCAAGCCATGCCAGCGCAAAGGCGCAGTGCGCTGGCGTTGCTGCCAAAAAAATACCAGTGCCGCTATCAGTACTCCAAAAGCCGCCAACGCCGATTTCAGCGTGTCTTGCAGCATCAACTCGCTGGGCACACCCAACGCGGGTACCAGCACCATCATCAAGGCCAGGATGGTGACGGGTTGAATGGATGGCAATGTCAGGTTTTGGGCGGGCTTCATGGGAAATTTCGGACTGGGCGCGGTATGGTCGCAGCACGATGTCGATCACGGTTTTGCCTGCCCACGAGACGTGCCAAACGACTGCCATTATGATGGACAGCTATATGCATCCACGTGAGGTCAAACCATGCAACATGCCTTCAAACCACGCCTGACGGCCGATGATTACCTCAGCGGTGAACTCACCAGCGAACTCCGTCACGAGTATGTTGACGGTGAGGTTTACGCCATGGCTGGCGCGGGTGAGCCGCACAACCTGATTGCTTTGAACGTGGCAGCCTTTTTGCGCAACCATGTGCGCGGTGGGCCGTGCCGGGTGTTTATCTCGGACATGAAACTGCACGTAGCGACGTGGAAAGCGTTTTA
>JBBQLQ010000038.1:0-23027 GCA_038328055.1 Burkholderiales bacterium | reverse complement strand
CCTTACGGGCACCGGCATCAAGGTGTTTTTGCGCCGTGACCTTGTCCAGGAACAGGCCAGTGGATTCGATCACCACGTCGGCGCCCACGTCGGCCCACTTCAGGTTGGCCGGGTCGCGCTCTTGCGTCAGGCGAATGCGCTTGCCATTGACCACCAGCGTGCCGCCATCGACCGACACGTCGCCCTTGAAGCGGCCATGCACGCTGTCGTATTGCAGCATGTAGGCGAGGTATTCAGGCTCCAACAGATCGTTGATGCCAACGATCTCGATGTCGTCAAAATTTTGCACTGCAGCGCGAAATACCATGCGGCCGATGCGGCCAAATCCATTGATACCCAGTTTGATGGTCATGCTCTTCTCCTATTAAAAATATTGATAAAAAAGGCCTCTAGCCCTTATATTCATTGCGTAAGTAGCTATGCATTCAATAGCGCAGAGCAATCTTCAATCACACGATCCGGGGCGCAGGCCTCAATCGGTTGACCCATGTTGTAACCATAGGGCAGCAGCCAAATCGCAATCCCGGCAGCGCGGGCCGTGGCCGCGTCAATGCTGGAGTCCCCCACAAACAGGGCGCGCTCTGGTACCACACCAAACTTGGCCAGGCACTGCGCCACACCAGCCGGATTGGGTTTTTTGGTGGGCAGCGTGTCGCCCCCAATCACCATATCGACCATGTTGGTGAGTTGGTGCGCATCCAGCACCACCTGGGTGTAGCGGCCTTCCTTGTTGGTCACCACCGCCAGCTTGACACCCTGGTTGCGCAAGGCCACCAGGGTTTCGCGCACCTGCGGGTACAAGCGGCTGCGCGTACCACAGCGCTGGTTGTAATGCACGTTGTACTGCGCCGTCATGGTGACCAGCAGCGCGCCTGTACGCACTTCGGCTACAGGCTTTTGGCTGCTGAAGGCCACCGCCTGAATCAGCAGCTCCAGCGTGCCGTGGCCAATCCAGTCGTTGACCTGCCGCTGCGACACCAGAGGTAGATCAAACTGGCCCAAGGTGTCATTTACGGCATCCATGATCTCGGGCGCGGTCTCTACCAGCGTGCCATCCAGGTCAAACATGACCAGGTCATAATCGTTCATACGTCGAGAGTCCTCTGCGCCTAATTGCTGGAGGGAATCACGGTGTCTGGTAGCGGCTCGGCCCGACGGTGTGCATCACGGTGTGCCAGCGTGCGCACCGCAGTGACCACCCGCTCGGCAGTAATGCCAAAGTGGGCATACAACTGGGGTGCCGGTGCCGACTCGCCAAAGGTTGGCATACCAATGACCACACCGGTGCGTCCGACATACTTGCGCCAAAAATCCGGATGCGCGGCTTCAATCGCCACGGTGGGCATGGCCAGCGGCAGCACCAACTCTTGATAGGCCTCGCTTTGGCGGTCAAACACATTGGTGCAGGGCATGGACACGACGCGGGTGGCAATGCCTTCAGCCGCCAGAATGGCTTGTGCTTTCATCGCCAGCTCCAGCTCGGAGCCGGTGGAGAGAATCGCCGCTTGCGCGCCCTCCATGTCGCTCAGAACATAGCCGCCCTTGCGAATCTTGTCGACCATGGCGATGTCCGTCAGGCGCGGCAGGTTCTGGCGCGACAGGCACAGGGCGCTCGGGCCGTCTTTGCGCTCAACTGCGCAGACCCAGGACACCGCTGTTTCCAGGCCGTCAGCCGGACGCCACACGTCCAGACCGGGAATGATGCGCATGCTGGGGATGTGCTCCACGCTTTGGTGCGTGGGGCCGTCTTCGCCCAGGCCAATGCTGTCATGGGTAAACACATGGATGACGCGGATTTTCATCAGCGCAGCCATGCGGATGGCGTTGCGGCTGTAGTCGCTGAAGGTCAGGAAAGTGCCACCGTAGGGGATGTAACCGCCATGCAAAGCGATGCCGTTCATGATGGCCGCCATGCCAAATTCACGCACACCATAGCTCAGGTGGTTGCCCCAGACATCGCGCTTGGCGCGCACGCAGCCCTTGAAGTTGGTCAGGTTGGAGCCGGTCAGGTCGGCACTGCCGCCAAAAAACTCGGGCACCAGCGGGGCAATGGCATCAAGCGCATTCTGGCTGGACTTGCGGGTGGCAAAGGCCGTCGGGTTGGCTGCAATACCAGCCAACAATTCAGGCATCTTCTCAGCGAATGCAGGCAGCAAGTCACCGGCCATGCGCCGCTCAAATTCTGCCGCCTCAGCGGGGAACTGGGCGCGGTAGGCATCAAACCGCTCGCGCCAGGCGCGTTCGGCGGCAACACCGCGGGGTACGGCATTCCAGGCAGCGACAAGGTCAGCCGGAATTTCAAACGGGGCAGCTGTCCAGCCCAGCGCGGCGCGGGTGGCGGCCACCTCGGCTGCGCCCAGTGCTGCACCGTGCACGTCGTGGGTGCCAGCTTTGTTGGGCGAACCCATGCCGATCACCGTCTTGCAGCAGATCAGCGTGGGCTTGCCATCGGCCAGCACGCCTTGTGCTTTGGCGGCCGCAATAGCCGCATCGATGGCGGCCGGGTTGTGGCCGTCGACTGCGGGAATCACGTTCCAGCCATAAGCTTCAAAACGCTTGGGGGTGTCGTCGGTGAACCAGCCTTCAACATGGCCGTCGATTGAAATGCCGTTATCGTCGTACAGCGCCACCAGCTTGGACAAGCGCAGCGTGCCGGCCAGGGCGCAGACTTCGTGGCTGATGCCTTCCATCATGCAACCGTCGCCCAGGAAGGTGTAGGTGAAGTGGTCAACGATGGCGTGATCCGCCTTGTTGAACTCAGCCGCCAGCAGCTTTTCAGCCAGCGCCATGCCGACCGCGTTGCTGACGCCCTGACCGAGCGGGCCGGTGGTGGTTTCCACACCTGGCGTGATGCCAAACTCGGGGTGGCCTGCGGTCTTACTGTGCAGCTGGCGGAAGTTTTGCAGCTCGCTCATGGGCAGGTCGTAACCGGTCAGGTGCAACAACGCATAAATCAGCATGGAGCCGTGACCGTTTGACAGCACAAAGCGGTCGCGGTTAGCCCAATGCGGGTTGGTCGGGTTGTGGCTCAGGTGGCGGTTCCACAGTACTTCGGCAATATCAGCCATGCCCATGGGCGCGCCGGGGTGGCCGGACTTGGCTTTTTCAACAGCATCAACGGCCAACATACGGATGGCGTTGGCCATCTGCTTGGCAAATTCAGGGGTAGGAGTCGTCATAACTTCTCTCTTTAAGATAAATGATGGGGTCAATTCGTCAATTCGTCAATTCGTCATTGCGAGGAGCGAAGCGACGTGGCAATCCATGACTTCTGACCGCATGGATTGCCGCGCTCCGCTCGCAATGACGGCATCACGCCGTGAATCAGCTCGCTTTCTTCTGCCGTTCCATCATGCGCCAGACAAACGGCGTGAAGATGAGTTGCATGGCCAGCTCCATTTTGCCTCCTGGCACCACGATGGTGTTGGCGCGGCTCATGAAGCTGTCGTCGATCATGCTGCGCAGGTACTGAAAGTCGATGCCCTTGGGGTTGGAAAAACGGATCACCACCATGCTCTCATCGGCACTCGGAATGTCACGCGCAATGAACGGGTTGCTGGTGTCGACCATCGGCACGCGCTGAAAGTTCACATGGGTGTGCATGAACTGCGGGCAGATGTAGTTCACGTAGTCGGGCATGCGGCGCAGGATGGTGTCGGTGACTGCCTCGGTGCTGTAGCCGCGCTGCTTTTTGTCACGGTACAGCTTCTGGATCCATTCCAGGTTGATGACTGGCACCACGCCAATCAGCAAATCAGGGTGCTGGGCAATGTTGACTTCAGGCGTGACCACCGCGCCATGCAGTCCTTCATAAAACAGCAAATCGGTGCCAGCGGGCACATCTTCCCAGGGAGTGAAGGTCCCCGGGTCTTGCTTGTAGGGCGCAGCTTCTTCGGTGTCGTGCAGGTACTTGCGGCGCTTGCCAGTGCCGGTTTCGCCGTAGGCGCGAAACAGCTCGGCCAATTCAGGAAACAGATTGGTGGCAGGGCCAAAGTGGCTGAAATTCTTGTCGCCAGCGGCTTCCGCCTCGGCGGCCTGAACTTTCATGGCTTTGCGGTCGTAGCGGTGAAAACTGTCACCTTCAATGACCGCAGCTTTGATGCTTTCGCGGCGAAAAATGTTCTCGAAGGTGCGGGTCACCGAGGTGGTGCCGGCACCACTGGAGCCCGTGATGGCGATGATCGGGTGGCGAATGGACATGGTGTGTCTCCTGGAAGTTTACGAATTGATGCAGTCAACTATTTTTCTGTCGTTGCGAGCGCAAGCGTGGCAATCCATGACTGCGAAATACAGGGATTGCCACGTCGCTGTCCGCCACGTCGCACTGCTTCTCGCGGCTAATGGCTTTTGCCTCGCAATGACAGTGGTCGCGCGCAAAGGTGTCAGTCTCTAAACAAACTGCGTTCGGCAAACAGCGGGTTGGTCAGCTCAACTGTGACCGGCTCCGCGTGGTAGCGCTCGATGCGTTCGACTTCGTTTTTGGAGCCGAACACGAAGCCGATGCGCTGGTGCAGCGACGTGGGCTGCACGCCCATCATGGGCACTTCACCGGTAGAGGCGCGGCCACCGGCTTGCTCCATGATCATGCCAACAGGGTTGGCCTCGTACAGCAGTCGCAAGCGCCCTGGCTTGGACATGTCTTTGGTGTCACGCGGGTATAAAAAGACACCGCCGCGCATCAGAATGCGATGCGCTTCGGCCACCATGGAGGCAATCCAGCGCATGTTGAAATCTTTGCCGCGGGCACCGGTCTTGCCAGCCAGGCATTCGTCGACATAGCGCTTGATCGGCGCTTCCCAAAAACGCGCGTTGGAGGCATTGATGGCAAATTCCTGCGTATCTTCAGGAATATGCATCTTGGGGTGCGTCAGCATGAACTCGCCCAGATTGGGGTCCAGCGTGAAACCACTGACGCCATTGCCCAAGGTCAACACCATCATGGTGGTGGGGCCATACAAGGAGTAGCCCGCAGCCACTTGTTTGGCGCCCGCCTGGAAAAAGTCGGCATCCACCACATCACGACCCGAGTCAATCACCTCTTGCGGTGCCCGCAGAATGCTGAAGATGCTGCCCACCGACACGTTTACGTCGATGTTGCTGGAGCCGTCCAGCGGGTCAAACACAATCAGGTAGTTGCCACGCGGGTATTGCTTGGGGATTTGGTACGGCGCGTCCATTTCTTCAGAAGCCATTCCCGCCAGATTGCCCGACCATTCAGTGCGCTCCATGAAGACATCGTTGGACAGTACGTCGAGCTTTTTCTGCGTTTCGCCCTGCACATTGACCGACCCGCCCTCGTCAGCAGCGTGGTTGCCCATCACGCCCGCCAGTTCGCCAAAGGCGACCGCCTTGGCGATACCCTTGCAGGCCAGCGCCACGTCGAGAATCAGGGCGTTGAAGTCACCGCTGGCACTGGGGAAGCGGCGGCGCTCCTCAATCAGAAACTGCGTCAGCGTGGAGCGGTTGGAACGAAGGGTCAAGGACATGGGAAAAGTCTCCAGTTTATTTAAATGTAGGTCAAAAAGGTCAGCGAATGGCTCACCCGGGGTGCGCGGCGCTGCGCAGCGCCTGCATCACGCCTTTGTAGCCGCCATCGGCATCCTTGGCGCTAAACACGGCGCTGCCAGCCACACAGGTGTCGGCACCGGCCGCCACGATTTCGCCAATGTTGTCGGTCTTGACGCCGCCATCAACTTCCAGCCAGATCGGCTGGCCGCCAGCGGCCACATGGGCATCAATTTTTGTCCGCACGATGCGCAGCTTGGCCAGCGTGCTTGGAATGAACTTTTGCCCGCCAAAACCGGGGTTGACGCTCATCAGCAAAATCATGTCGAGCTTGTCCATGACGTGATCGAGCACGCTCACCGGCGTTGCGGGGTTGAGCACCAGGCCAGCCTTGCAACCGAGTTCACGAATCATCGACAGCGTGCGGTCAACGTGCTTGGAAGCTTCGGGGTGAAAGGTGATGATGTTGGCACCGGCCTTGGCAAACAGCGGAATGATCGAATCAACCGGCTCCACCATCAGGTGTACATCAATCGGAATGCTCACATGCGGGCGAATCGCCTCGCACACCAGCGGGCCAATGGTCAGATTGGGCACGTAGTGGTTGTCCATCACGTCAAAGTGCACCAGGTCGCAGCCAGCGGCCTCAATGGCACGCACTTCCTCGCCCAGGCGGGCAAAGTCGGCCGACAAAATGCTGGGGGCCAAACGCAATACGGGGGATGAGCTCATGGTGCTTGCTTTCTGAAAGTTTGTAAATCTTGGAGCGTAATACAACTCAAGTCCGGCACCACCTTGAGCGCGCCGGTGAAATCATGGTGTGCTGTAAAACTGTTGGGGGTAATGAGAGTTGCTATGCCCGCTGCGGTGGCGGCACGCAGGCCGTTGCTGGAGTCTTCTATCGCCAGGCACTGGCCCGCGGGCAACTGCAAGGCATCAAGCATCTGCAGATACACCTGTGGGTGTGGCTTCTTGATGGGCGCGGTGGACGCATCACCAATGGCAGTGAAGTTCATGCGCCAGTCTTCACCCACGGCGTGACGCAACAGCGCCGCAATATTGACCGGTGAGGTGGTGGTGGCAATGGACAGCTGCAAACCGGCCTTGAGCGCCTCGTCCATCAGCCGCAGCACGCCGGGGCGCAGGCTGACAGCGCCGCTGTTGACCGCGTTCTCATACGCGGCGGTTTTCAGCTCATGGATGCGGCCAATGCGGTCATTCAAAGCTTGGGGGTTGAGCGCCTTGATATCGGGGTTGACCCGCTCCCAGTAATGCAAAATGCGCTCTTTGCCACCCGAAATTTCAAGTAGTTCGGTGTAAAGTGCCTCGTCCCACACCCAGTCCAGGCCGACCTCGGCAAACGCGTGGTTAAAGGCCGCCAGGTGCGCGCTTTCAGTGTCGGCTATGGTGCCGTCCACATCAAAAATCAAGGCTTTCAGTGCGCTGTTGGCCATCAGGGTTGTCCTTTATCAAGGTAAAAATGTCACGTTCTTGTCAGAATGGTTTTACTTTAATCGCCCGGACTCATAAACTCTAATCACGTTTTTTCTAAAATGCATCATGAAAACGTGATGCAACACACTCTGCGAACACTGCCATGCGCCCCTACACCTTCAAGCAAATCCAGACATTCATGGAGGTTGCCCGCCAAAGCTCGGTGACCAAAGCGGCCGAGCGCCTGTTCGTCACCCAACCGGCCGTCTCCATGCAACTTCGCCAGCTTGAAGATGCTTTTGGTCTGGCGCTGGTAGAACCGATGGGCCGCAACATCCGGCTCACCGCGGCGGGCGAATCCTTTTTGACCTATGCCACCGCGGCCATGGGGCAGTTCAAGGACATGGAGGCGCTGATGGCCGAATACGTGGGACTGAAGAAGGGCAGCATCGACCTGGCCGTGGTGACCACCTCCAAATACTTCATTCCCATGCTGCTGGTGCAGTTTGGCCGACTGCACACCGGCATTGATGTTCGCCTCAAAATTGACAACCGGGAGAATGTGCTGGGCTTGCTGAGCCGCTACGATGCCGACCTGGTGGTGATGGGCCGCGCGCCCAGCCATCTGGACTGCATTGCCACGCCGTTTGCCACCAACCCGCTGGTCATGGTGGCCCCGCCCGACCACCCGCTGTCTCGCCGCAAGAATCTGCCGTTCAGTGCCCTGGCAGACTACCGGTTTGTGGTGCGCGAAGAAGGCTCCGGAACCCGCGCCGCCATGGTGCGCCTGTTTGAAGAGCACCAGACACCCATGCAGGTGGTGATGGATTTGCCCAGCAATGAGACCATCAAACAAGCTGTCATGGCCGGCATGGGCCTAAGCTTTTTGAGCATGCGCACCATTCGCCATGAACTCGCCAGCGGCCACCTTGCGCTGCTGGACGTGCAGGGCCTGCCGCAAATCAACCACTGGTATGTGACGCACCTGAGCAGCAAAAAACTGTCCCCGGCGGCCAATGCCTTCAAGAGTTTTTTGATTGAACAAGGCGGGGCGTTGATGGACACCTGGAGCTAAGGCGACCAAGCGGCAGACGTGACATCAGGTCAGGATAAAGTTTTTGTCAGGTTGCGGTGCGGGCGGCGGCACCTCTCCCAACATTTCACGCAAACTGGCATTGATGCCTGCCACCATGGTGTCGAGTGCCAGGTCATTCGAAGCCAGGCCAAAAGGTTCTTCAATTTCATCGCTCAGCGCTTCCAGGGCAAAGAAGGTGTAGGACACAAACGTCACCACCAGCGGTGTCATGATGCCAATGGTGTCAACCAAGCCAAAGGGTAACAGCGCACAGTACAGATACGAACTGCGATGCAAAATCACCGAATAAGTAAAGGGCAGCGGCGTGTTGGCAATGCGCTCGCAACTGCCCAGCGCCATGGAGAGCGCATCCAGCGAGGTTTCCATCTTGTGGGCCAGCATGGGCTCCAGCACGCCTGCCTGGCGGGTGTCGCGCAGCCAACGTCCAAGCCAGACCAGCACCAGCGTCGGTGCCGAACGCGCCCCCTGAAGCTGCCCGCGCAAGTCATCCGACAGCACGCCTTCGGTGTGCGCGGTGGTGCTCTGGCCGCGCAACTGGTTGCGCATGGTGCTGGCAAAGCCGATCAGCCCGAGCACAAAGGGGCGCACATCGCGCGCCGGTGCCACCAGGGTCAAAGCCTGGCGCGCCAGATTGCGCGCCTCCACCAGTACCGTGCCCCAGTGTTTACGGGCCTCCCAATAGCGGTCATAGCTGGCGTTGATGCGAAATCCGAGAAAGATGGCCAAGGCCACGCCCATCAAGGAAAACGGGCTTGAGTTGAGCGTGACCTTCCACAAAAACAATTGCCCATGCAACATAACCACGCTGGCTGACAGGGCAAAGATAAACATCTGCTGCCAAAAAATACGATGCACCAGCGAACCACGCCGGACAAACAGCAGATGAATCCAATGGGGACGGGGACGAACAATCACAAGGATTTACCTTTATTGCATGCAAACCGGTGGCTGCGGCAACAAACCCAAGCGTTAGTCACGCTCGCAACCCAGCATGCAACTCAACCAGCGCCAGCGTGATCTTGTGATGTGGATCAAGGTAAATCATGGGCAGCGATTGCTCGTGCGACTCGCGAATCTTGACTGATGCGGGCAAATAGGGTTGCAGCACCGGCAGGCCTTCAGCAATCAGCTCGGCCACCATGCGCTGGGGCAAGTTAGCCCGCGGTTGAAACTGGTTGACCACAATGCCCTCCACCTGCAAGTCAGGATTGTGGTCGGCGCGGATCTCCTGCACGTTGTCCATCAACAAATACAGCGCCTGGCGTGAAAAGCTGTCGCAGTCAAACGGAATCAGGCAGCCCGCAGCACCAATCAGCGCGGCGCGGGTGAAGAAGTTCAGCGCCGGCGGGGTGTCAATGTAAATGCGGTCATAGACCTGACTCAACTGCTGCAGGGCTTCACGCAGTTTGTAAATTTTCTGACGTGATTCGAGTTTGACCTGCAGCTCGTTAAGCGCCGGGCTGGAGGGCATCAGGTGAAGATTTTCAAACGGGGTTTCAACGACAAAGTCCGTCGGCGGCACGGCACGAAAGCTGTAGCTCAGGCAGTGCTCAAAGAAACCTGCCACGCTGGGCTGACCGTCTGTCGCGGTGTTGCCCAGCAGGTAGCTGGTGGAGTTGCCTTGCGGGTCCAGATCGATGACCAGGGTGCGCAGGCCCTGGCTGGCACTGATGGCAGCCAGATTACAGGTAATGGTGGACTTGCCCACGCCCCCCTTTTGATTGAACACGACGATCGGCATGAAACGGCTCCTTTTGCGGTCAGGGTGAATTCGATGGTGTCAGAACCTTGATTGTCGGTGAATTTGCGCACTGCACAAAAATCAGCCTGTCGGCAAATTCATCAGGAAAAACTAATTCAACAAGAAATTTATTTGAATTTTCATGATGAATAAGCGTGCTTATAGTTCAACCCATCGCCACCGTTCATCATTCACAACAGGAGATATTTAATGGATCAAAGCAATCGCTACTCGGACCTGAGCCTCAAGGAAGAAGACCTGATCAAGGGCGACAAGCACGTGCTTGTCGCCTACCACATGCTGCCCGCCACGGGCTATGGTTACCTGGCTACAGCCTCTCACATTGCCGCCGAGTCATCCACCGGCACCAATGTCGAGGTGTGCACCACCGATGACTTCACCAAAGGCGTTGACGCACTGGTGTATTTCATCGACGAAGCCAAGGGTGTGATGAAGGTCGCCTACCCGATGGACTTGTTTGACCGCAACATCACCGATGGCCGCGCCATGCTGGTGTCGTTCCTCACTTTGGCCATTGGCAACAACCAGGGCCAGGGCGACGTGAAATGCCTGAAGATGCATGACTTCTGGGTGCCGCGTCAGTTGCTCCGTTTGTACGATGGCCCGTCCAAGGACATCACCGACCTGTGGGAAATTCTGGGTCGCCCCCGCGTTGACGGCGGCTACATTGCCGGCACCATCATCAAGCCCAAGCTGGGTCTGCGCCCCGAGCCGTTCGCAGCTGCTGCTTACCAGTTCTGGCTGGGTGGCGACTTCATCAAGAATGATGAGCCTCAAGGCAACCAGGTGTTCTGCCCAACCAAAAAAGTGATCCCGCTGGTGTATGACGCGATGAAGCGCGCCATGGACGAAACCGGCCAGGCCAAAATTTTCTCCGCCAACATCACCGCCGACGACCATTACGAAATGCTGGCTCGCGCTGACTACATTCTGGAGGTCTTTGGCCCCGATGCCAACAAAGTAGCTTTTCTGGTGGACGGCTATGTCGGCGGCCCAGGCATGGTGACCACGGCCCGTCGCCAGTACCCAGGTCAGTACCTGCACTACCACCGTGCTGGCCATGGTGCAGTGACCTCACCGTCAGCCCTGCGCGGCTACACCGCGTTTGTATTGGCCAAAATGAGCCGTCTGCAAGGGGCTTCAGGCATCCACGTCGGCACCATGGGTTACGGCAAGATGGAAGGCGAAAATGACGATCGCAACATCGCCTACATGATTGAGCGTGATTCGGCAGACGGCCCTTACTACCACCAGGAATGGTATGGCATGAAGCCCACCACCCCGATTATCTCGGGCGGCATGAACGCACTGCGTTTGCCCGGCTTCTTTGAAAACCTGGGCCACGGCAACGTGATCAACACCTCCGGTGGCGGCTCTTACGGCCACATCGACAGCCCCGCAGCTGGTGCTATCTCGCTGCGCCAGTCGTATGAATGCTGGAAGTCAGGCTCTGACCCAATTGAGTTCGCCAAAGAGCACAAGGAATTTGCCCGCGCTTTTGAGTCGTTCCCAGGCGACGCTGACAAAATCTTCCCAGGCTGGCGCGAAAAGTTGGGTGTGCACAAGTAAATTGGGCATTGTCAGAAGAAAGCCCTCTGCTCTGTGCAGTTTGCGAGGGCTTGCTGCGACAAGCGGCCCTGCGCCGCTCGTGTCCCCCCGCAGCGTGCCGCAGCCTCCTGCTTGACCTCGCTGTGCAGGGTCGCCTGCCACAACAAGCCGATGACTTTTTTAGATTAAGACTTCCTGATGCGCACGGAATCCATTTGGCAGGGTGAAAGCCTGGTTGTTACTTTGTGGGAGGGCTGGCAAGCCCGAATTCGCGGCTGCCGCCGCTCCTACAGGTGCCAGTCCTATTTCTGAAAAAAGCAAACTGTGCCTATACGTATCAGGAAGTCTGAGATTAGCAACCTGCTCGATAAACATAGTCGCTAGCAGCGGGCGTTGGGTATCTGACGCAGCGGAATCAAGGCGGAGGTCGGGCCTAAGCCGGAACCGGGGGACATCCGCGGAGTTGGATACCCAATGCGCGCAGCGGGCCAGCACAGTTAGCTATGCAGCACTACGATCGCCCGGTCTTCCCACAATGACCAAACAGGAAAACGCAATGACCAACCTGGCACAGCAATACAACATAACCCAAGAGCCCTTCTACCAGCAGCAGACCAATGAAGTGGCGCTCTATGAAGCGGCCTACCATGCGCGCCTGCCGGTCATGGTCAAGGGGCCGACCGGTTGTGGCAAATCACGCTTCATTGAATACATGGCCTGGAAGCTGGGCAAGCCGCTGATCACCGTGGCCTGCAACGAAGACATGACGGCATCCGACCTGGTCGGGCGTTACCTGCTGGAGGCCAATGGCACGCGCTGGCTCGACGGCCCACTGACCACGGCGGCGCGCATCGGTGCCATTTGCTACCTGGATGAAATTGTCGAAGCGCGGCAAGACACCACGGTGGTGATCCACCCGCTCACCGACCACCGCCGCCAGTTGCCGCTGGACAAAAAGGGCGAGCTGATTGCCGCACATGCCGATTTTCAGTTGGTGATCTCGTACAACCCCGGCTACCAGAGCCTGATGAAAGACCTGAAGCAGTCGACCAAGCAGCGCTTTGTCGGCTTTGACTTTGACTACCCCGCGCCCGAATTGGAGGCGCAGATCGTCGCCACCGAAACCGGCATGGCACTGGCCGATGCAGCCAAACTGGTCAAGATCGGCGGCACAGCGCGTGCGCTCAAGGGCCACGGACTGGACGAAGGCATCTCGACCCGGCTGCTGGTGTACGCGGCGACTCTCATCAAGGGCGGTGTCAAAGCCAACGATGCCTGTCGCATGGCGCTGGTGCGCCCCATCACCGATGATGCCGACATTCGCGCCACACTGGATCACGCGATTGATGCCGTTTTTGGCTAACAGGACACAACCGTGGCGACCTCCACTTCAAAAGCTGGCATGACCGCGTCGGCCCAGGCACCGGCACCCAGCGCCGAGCAGTTGCAGGCTTGGCGCGTGCAGCTTGATTGTGGTTTTTCCGAGGTTGAGCGCGTGTTCACCGACTGCCTCCTGGATGCCTACGCCAAGCTCAGCCCCGAGGGCCTTGACGATTACCTGACCCAGGCCCGTTTTTTGGGAAAGATGGGGCGCGGTGTCGAGCCTCTTCTGGTTTTTTTGCAGGAATGGCCGCCGGTGGCACAACGGGTGGGTGAAGACGCACTCGCCGCCGTGATTGCGACCGTGCGGCTGATCACCAAGTCGCCCAATGGCAACGCCATCGCGCCTTTTTTGCAGACACTGAGCGCGGTGGCCCGGCGACTGCCCACCCAGGCACAACTGCAGCATTACCTGGACCTGAGCCTGATGCTGATGGATCGCACCAGCAGTTCGATTCACGGCAAGCACAAGACCTACGCCAGCCCTAGCCTGTCGATCTATTTTGAGCAGGCACCACGCCTGCTGGAACTGTTAAGCCTGCAGGGTCTGAGCAACTGGGTCAACTACGGTATCCGCAACTACAGCCACCACCCAGAGCAGCAGCGCGACTATTTTTCTCTGACATCTGCCGACAGCCGCGCCGTGATGCAGCGCGAACGCCACGGCACGCTGCTCATGGACAACACCCGCGCGCTTGACCTGTACCTGCTGGCACTCTGGCAAGACGCCGACATTCTGGTGCCCTATTCGACCACCTTTGATGCACAGCGCCAGCCCATGCCTTACTTTGATGCCATGGGCATCCGGCTACCCGACGTGTATGACGAGCGTGCCGGCATCAGCGGCATGGACCGCTACCGCGCCGCACTGGCGCACATCGCGGCGCACCGGCGCTGGAGCACGCCCATTTTCGCCGACAACTTCAGTCCGGCGCAGCGCCTGGCGATTGAATGCTTTGAAGATGCCCGCGTCGAAGCGCTGGCCATGCGCGACTACCCTGGGTTGCGACGCATTTTTAGAGCCTTGCACCCGAATCCGGTCGAGGGTGCCTGCAACCCATCCACCCATTCATGCCTTCGGCATCGGGTTGCCCTTTTGTCGTCCGCGCTGCTAAACGGTGCTTTGACCACCCACCGCAAAGCGGTTCCACTGAGTGACTGGGTGCAACGCTTTCAGGCTCTGCTGGCACAGGGCGAGTCCAGTACCGCAGAGATGGCCAGTCTCAGCCTGAGCTATCTGGCCAAAACCAGCCTTCAAAGTGACCGCCTGCCTGATACCTGGTTTTTGGACACCGAAGTGGATTACCGTGACGACAACCGTCACCTTTGGCGGTTTCACGAAGACAGTGACGACGAAGAGACTTTTGACGCGCCCAATCAAACCGTTGCAACCGACGAAATTGCCACGCTACCCCCACGTCACTACCCCGAATGGGACTACACCAGCCAGACGTTCAGACCCGACTGGGTCAGCCTGTACGAGCGCCTGCATCCCAGCGGCAACGCGGCTGACATTGATGCTTTGCTGGTCAAACACAGCGCCTTGTCCAAGCGGCTCAAGCGCCTGCTTGACCTGCTCAAGCCGCAAGACAAGGTGCGTGTGCGTTACCAGGAAGACGGTAGCGAGCTGGATTTGGACATCGCCATCCGTTCGTTGATCGACCTCAAGGGCGGTGCCCAGCCCGACACCCGCATCAACATGAGCCACACCACCGATGGCCGCAGCATTGCCGTCACCCTGCTGCTGGATTTGTCGCAGTCGCTGGGCGAAAAAGCCAAGGGCTCAGATCAAACCGTGCTGCAACTCAGCCAGGAAGCCGTGTCACTGCTCGCCTGGGCGGTACAGCAACTGGGCGATCCGCTGGCGATTGCCGGTTTTCACTCCAACACGCGCCATGACGTGCGCTACTTTCACTTCAAAGGCTTTGGTGAAAGCTGGGGTGATGGCGTGAAGGCCCGGCTGGCCGCGATGCAGGCCGGCTACAGCACGCGCATGGGCGCTGCCCTGCGCCACGCGGGACGCACGCTGGCCACGCAGCAAGCGGATAAAAAGCTGCTGCTGGTGCTGACTGACGGGCAGCCGTCAGACATTGATGTGCATGATGAGCGCCTGCTGATCGAAGACGCGCACCAAGCGGTGCGGGAGTTGGACGGCGATGGCATCTTTACCTATTGCATCAATCTGGATGCGTCTGCCGATGCCTACGTGAGCGACATTTTCGGGCGACAGTACACGGTGATTGACAACATTTCGCGCTTGCCCGAGCAACTGCCCAAGTTGTTCATGGCACTGACCCGTTGAGGATGTCCGAGATGCTATGTAAATAGCAGCGCACTACGCACTATCTATAGGGGCTACTGGCTGATTTGTTATAAATGTGGAAAATGTTCCAAAAAATTTCACGACTGACGTGAAATTTCTTCATGGATCACGACGCAGTCTCTGCAAGCCATCAAACCGGCACCCACCTGGCCATCGGCCAACACCAAAAATCAGGCCATTTCACTCTTGCATGTGGCCAAACGTCCCCCTTTGGAAGATCGATCCGAGAAAACATTGCACCCTCCGTCCGTTCTGACTTGTGCAAGGCTTACCGGGTTAACCCCTGTTTTTATTCGATTGTTTTAATGCATATTTGGATGCACTCAACATACACGTTTACGTGTGTAGTTGAGACCCTGCATAAAGCTCTGGCACGGTTGGCAAAAAAACTTCGACCGCCAGACCGGAATTCAAACATTCAATATCTTTGGAGACAACATGACTAATCGTTTTGCCAAATTGGCATCCAGTGTGGCACTGGCTTCCGCCATGTTCACCTTGTCCGGAGCCGCCCTGGCAGCCGACTCGATCAAGATCGGCGTGACCGGCCCTTTTACCGGAGGATCGTCGTCGATGGGCGTGAGCATGCGTGACGGCGTCAAACTGGCGGTCGACGAAATCAACAAGTCCGGTGGTGTCATCGGCAGACAACTGCAGATCATTGAACGCGACGACGAAGCCAAAAACGAGCGCGGTGTGCAAATTGCGCAGGAGTTGATCAACAAGGAAAAAGTAACTGCCACCGTGGGCTTCATCAACACCGGTGTGGCACTGGCCTCGCAACGGTTCTACCAGGAAGCCAAAATTCCGGTCATGAACAACGTGGCGACCGGCTCTGCCATCACACACCAGTTTGACGACCAGCCAGCAAACTACATCTTCCGCAATGCGGCGCACGACAGTATTCAGGCACCCATGATTGTGGAAGAGTCGATCACGCGACGCGGCTTCAAGAAAGTCGCTATCCTGGCCGACTCTACCAACTATGGTCAATTGGGCCGCGCCGACCTTGAGAAAGCGCTTGAGCTCAAGGGCATCAAGGCCGTAGCGGTTGAAAAATTCAACATCAAGGATGTCGACATGACCGCGCAGTTGCTCAAAGCCAAGGCGGCCGGCGCTGAAGCGATCCTGACCTACGCGATTGGCCCGGAGCTGGCGCAAATCGCCAATGGCATGACCAAGCTGGGTTGGAAAGTACCGATGGTTGGCAGCTGGACCCTGTCCATGGCGAACTTCATCGACAACGCCGGTCCCGGTGGTGAAGGTGCGCGCATGCCCCAGACCTTTATCCAGGAGCCCACCACACCCAAGCGCCAAAGCTTCATCATCAGCTACCTGAAAACCTTCAACCCTAAAAATGCCCGCATCGATTCGCCGGTGTCTGCCGCGCAAGGCTACGATTCCATCTATCTGCTGGCAGCCGCCATCAAGCAGGCTAACTCGACCGATGGCCCCATGATCAAGGCTGCTCTTGAAGACCTGAAGACCCCCGTCGAAGGCGTTGTCACCACCTACAACAAGCCCTTTACCGCCAAGGACCACGAAGCCATCACCGCCAACATTCCGGTGTTTGGCGAGGTCAAGGGTGCCAAGGTGGTTTACGCCTACCCTGACGACCAGAAGAAGGCCTCGGAAGTGCGCGTCAAGGATGTGAACGCAAAAGGTGCACTGGTCGTCAAGAAGTAACCAGTCCAACTGGCGCAGTTCATGATCCGGCACCACCCAGCCATTGCGGCTGGCGGGGTGCCGTTTTTTTGATCCCCAAACTGGCCTTTCTCATCGTTTTATAGCGGGTCATATCATGGAAATTCTGCTTCAACTCATCTACAGTGGTATCGCACTCGGCATGATTTACGCTGTCATCGCGTTCGGCTACCAACTCACCTTTCAAACATCCGACACCTTGAACTTTGGCCAGGGCGATGCCCTGATGCTGGGAGCCATGGTCGGGCTCACCCTGGTCAACATGGGTGTCAATTACTGGCTGATGCTGCCGCTGGTGATTGTGTTCGGGCTGATGCAGGGTGCTGTGGTGGAACGCATTGGCGTGCGCCCGGCCATCAAGATCAAGAGCGAGTTTGGCTGGATCATGTCCACGATTGCCCTGGGGATCATTTTCAAGAATGTCGCTGAAAACATCTGGGGCCGCGATGACCTGAAGTTTCCCTCACCACTGCCAGAAGCACCAATGAAGGTGTTCGGCGCAAATATCTTGCCGATGGAAATTCTGGTGGTGGTAGGGGCTGTATTGATGATGCTGGCCGTCGAGTTTTTCAACCGCAAAACCATTTACGGCAAGGCCGTGGTGGCCACATTCAATGACCGCGATGCTGCCAAACTGATGGGCATCAACACCGGCTTGGTGATTACTTTTTCTTACGCCCTGTCCAGCGCCACGGCCGGCTTTGCCGGTGCTCTGATTGCACCCCTGACCTTGACCGGGGCCACCATGGGCGCGGTATTGGGCCTCAAGGCCTTTGCTGTGGCCATCATCGGCGGTCTGACCAGCGGGATGGGCATCATTGTGGGTGGCATCATTTTGGGCGTGGCTGAGACCACCACCGGCTTTTATATTTCCACTGGCTACAAAGATGTGCCAGGACTGGTGCTCTTGCTGCTGGTGCTGGCACTCAAACCATCCGGGCTGTTCGGCAAAACTGCGATAAAGAAAGTTTGATGATGAACCGGACGTCTTTTTTCACGGCCGTGATCGGACTGGCCGCGCTGGCCGCGGCGCCGCTCTACACCAGCAATCCTTATTACATTCACATGATCGGCACGATCATGATCTACGCCATTTTGCTGTTTGGCCTGGACATTGTGGTGGGCTACACCGGGCAGGTGTCGCTTGGCCATGCGGGCCTGTTTGGTGTCGGCTCGTACACCGCCGGGGTGTTGTTCCTCAAGCTCGGAGCGCCGCTGTGGGTCATCATCCCGGCAAGTATTGCCGTCACTGCGGGCTTTGGCGCGCTGCTGGCCCTGCCAGCCTTGCGGGTGACCGGGCCGTATCTGGCGATGGTGACGCTGGCCTTTGGCACCATCATCCAGATTCTTATCAACGAGATGGATTTTCTGACCGAGGGCCCATTGGGCCTGAAGATACCCAAACCGTCCCTCTTTGGCACGCAGCTTGACGAACATGGCTTTTATTGGCTGGTGTTCACCATGATGGTGTTGTCGCTGGTGGTGGTGGACCGAATATTGCGCTCGCAACTTGGCCGAGCCTTTGAGGCGCTGCGCGGCAGCCCGGTGGCATCGGACTGCATGGGCGTGTCGGTCTACCGTTACAAGGTGTATGCGTTTGTCATCAGCGCAGGTTTTGCCGGACTGGCTGGCTGTCTTTATGCCTACTCAGAGCAATACATTTCGCCCAATACCTACAACTTCGAACTGACCGTGTTGTTTTTGTTGGCGGTCATCATGGGCGGACGCAAAACCCGCTCAGGGGCCCTGCTGGGTGCCGCCATCATTGTGATTCTGCCCAAGCTGCTCGATGATCTTGAGCTGTTTCGCACGGTGGCCTCGACCCTGGCGGTTTTGATGGCCGTGGGCGGTGCTGTCGGCATTGCGAAAAAAATGACCACTTTCAAGGCCATGACGATCCCGGTGGTCGGCACAGTGGCACTGGCTGGATTCTCATTCTGGCTGCAATCCATCACCGACTGGCGCCTGAGCATTTTTGGCTTGATGATCCTCTTCGTGGTGTATTACCTGCAAGACGGCATCGTAGGCTTTTTCCGTGGCTTGTTTGCGGCCAAAATTTCCCGCACATCCATCGGCCATCTGACCCAAGTGGATGCCGCCAAAGATGCCATCAAGGAGGCCGCCAACACCGGCCATGTCGAGCCCGGTCATGATTTGCTCAGCGCCAAAGGCGTGCTGATGCAGTTTGGCGGCCTGAAGGCCATCAACCTGGTTGATTTGCATGTCAAGCGCGGCACAATCCACGGTCTGATTGGCCCCAACGGCTCGGGCAAAAGCACCATGATGAATGTGCTGACCGGCATCTATGTGCCCACTGCCGGCAACATCGAATTTGCCGGCCGTTCGGTGGTTGGACGTACCTCAGCTGACATTGCGCTCAGTGGCATTGCACGTACCTTCCAGAATGTGCAGTTGTTTGGCGAAATGACCGCCTTGCAAAACGTGCAAGTGGGCTTGCACCACACCTTCGGCAGCAACATTGTCGATGTGGCGCTGCATACCCCACGCTACCAACGCGAGGAGGCGGCTTCGGTAGCACGTGGTTTGGCGTTGATCAACTTTGTTGGCCTAGGTGACCTGGTGCAGGAAGAAGCCCGCAACCTGCCCTACGGCAAGCAGCGCCTGCTGGAAATTGCCCGCGCACTTGCGCTTGACCCGCAGCTGTTGCTGCTCGACGAGCCTGCGGCCGGCTTGACCGCCCCAGACATCAAGGATCTGATTGCCATCATCCGCAAGATCCGCGACCACGGCATTACCGTGATTCTGATCGAGCACCATATGGACGTGGTCATGGGTGTTTGCGACTCGGTGTCGGTGCTCGACTTTGGTCAAAAGATCGCCGAAGGCAAGCCCTCCGATGTGCAGGCCGATGAGAAGGTGATTGAAGCCTACCTCGGCGGCACTGCCGCTTAAACCCTGGAGTCGACTATGTTGAGTATCAAAAATCTCGAAGCCGGCTATGGCAAGGTACAGGTGTTGCACGGCATCTCGCTGGAAGTGCCCAAGGGCAAGGTCGTCACCCTGATTGGCTCCAACGGGGCCGGCAAGACCACCACCATGCGGGCCATATCGGGCATGATCAAGCCAACGTCGGGTGAAATATCACTGCACGGCAAGCGCGTTGACGGGCTGGAGTCTTACACCATTGCCAAACAGGGCTTGGCACATTCCCCTGAAGGCCGTCGCGTGTTTGCCACCATGACCGTCACCGATAACCTGATTCTGGGTGCCTTCCCCCGGCTGACCGGCAGCCGTCCCAAGGGCGATGTGCCGGGCGACCTGGAGCGCGCCATGGAGCTGTTTCCTCGCTTAAAAGAGCGGCGCAACCAGTTGGCAGGCACGCTGTCGGGCGGCGAGCAGCAAATGCTGGCGATGGCGCGCGCCGTCATGCTTAACCCCGAGATTGTCTTGCTCGATGAGCCCTCCATGGGGCTAGCCCCCATTTTGGTCGAAGAGGTTTTTCGGATCATCTCCGATCTAAAATCGCGCGGGGTCACCATGCTGTTGGTCGAGCAATTCGCCGCCGCTGCACTCAAAGTGGCAGATTACGGCTATGTGCTGGAAAATGGCCGCATTTCGGTGCATGGCGAGGCCAGCAAATTGCGCGATGACCCGGCCGTAAAAGCGGCTTACCTCGGTGGTGGTCATTGACCGGCTCCTGGTAAGCACCTGCCTCACTCACGTTCAACTCTTGAGAGATACATCATGACCATACTTGTCGCCTACGCACCACGCCCCGAAGGCCAGGCCGCCCTGAACAAAGGCCTTGAGATTGCCAAACGCCGCAACGAACACCTGTTGGTGGTCAATGCCAGCCCGGGTGGCAACGCAGAAGACACCTCCAAAGCCGATGTACTGGATGTTGAGCGGGTTGAAAAACTGCTCGCCGAATCGGGGATCAGCGCTGAATTCAAACAATTTGTGCGCGGCAAAAGCGCCGTTGAAGAAATTGAAGCGCTGATTGACAGCCGGCAGGTGTCGCTGCTGGTCATTGGCCTGCGCAAGCGCTCCAAGGTCGGCAAACTCATCATGGGCAGCGTTGCACAAGACATTTTGATGTCGGTTTCCTGCCCGGTGCTGGCAGTCAAAGCGAGCTGATGGGCCGCTCGCCCCGCGCTAGCTATCGAATAAATAGCTAGCAACGACCTATTTATAAGGGCCAGCGGCTGATTTGTTATAAATCGGCCGCTAAAACCCCGTCAAAACATCACCTCAGCTGGCCGCATAGCCCGGATTGGGCAAAGCGCCGATGATCTTGGGTGCGTTGAGCTTGCGGGCCGACACCTTGCCACCACGCGCCTTGAGCCAGGTTTCAACCACTTCCCAAACCATCGGGTTGCCAGTGGTTCGCGCCTCTTCAGCCACCGGTGCCCAACCCGCCACCTTGTATTTTTTATCGGCATCTATCAGCTTGCCGTTCAGGCGCATGTCGGTGATGCGCTTGCCCATGGTCTCAAGCGGACTGCAACTGTATTGCAAACCACCCACGCGCACCATGTCGCCACCCTGCTGGTAATACGGATCGGGGTTGAACAGGTTGTCTGCCACATCTTCCAGCACAGTTTTGATCGTCGCACCGGTCATCTCGGTCACGGTGGCATACGAGTAAGTGGTGGCCGTCATGTCCATCAGCCACTCACGGGTAATGGCCTGACCCGGCAGCAGTGTCGTGCCCCAGCGAAAACCGGGCGAAAACGCCATGTCTGCGCCCTGCACCTCGATCAGCGCATCAACCAACAATTGGTCTCCGGTGCCATTGAAATTACCGCGCCGGTACAGCGTGCCCTCGGTCACAGCCAGTTTCTGAGCCAGCTTGGCCTCATAAGGCGCGCGCACCTTGGTGATGAGCGCGTCCATTTCCTTGTCGGCGGGCAGCATGTTGGCAAACACCGGCAGCAGCTTGTAGCGGAAGTCCATGACCTTCTTGTCTTTGACTTCAAAGTCCAGCACACCCAGAAACTTGGCGTTGGAGCCGGCATTGGTCACCAGCGTCTTGCCGCCCTTGTTGCTGATGATGCTGGCCACTGGCATACCGTCGTGCGTATGGCCGCCCATGATGGCATCGATGCCGCTCACGCGACTGGCCATTTTCAGGTCGACATCCATGCCGTTGTGGCTGATGACGATGACGACCTGGGCACCCTTGCCGCGGGCCTCATCGACCATCTTCTGCATGTTTTCGTCTTGAATGCCAAAGGCCCAGTCAGCCACCATGTAGCGTGGGTTGGCAATCGGGGTGTAAGGAAACGCCTGGCCGATGATGGCGCACGGCACGCCATTGATTTCGCGGATCACATAGGGTTTGAAGACTTGGTCGCCAAAGTCGTTGGTCTTGACGTTTTGCGCCACAAAGTCAACCTTGCCGGCAAAGTCTTTCTCAATGATTTCCTTGACGCGCTCCATGCCCAGGGTAAATTCCCAGTGGCCCGTCATCACATCGACACCCAGCAGTTTGCAGGCATCGACCATGTCCTGCCCGTTGGTCCACAGCGAGGTGCCCGAGCCCTGCCAGGTATCACCCCCGTCAAGCAGCAACGCGCCGGGACGACTCGCCTTCATGCGCTTGACCAGGGTAGCCAGATGGGCAAAGCCGCCCACCTTGCCGTAGCGTTTGGCCGCTTGCTCGTAGTCCAGATAGGTCAGCGCATGGGCTTCGGCCGTACCGGGGCGCACTTTGGACACTTTAAGCAGGTGCTCGCCCACCAGATGCGGCAGGTTGCCCTTCATGGCACCAATGCCCAAGTTGATGCTGGGCTCACGGAAATAGATGGGTTTGAGTTGCGCGTGACAGTCGGTCATGTGCAGAAACGACACATTGCCAAATTTCGGAATGTCATACAAACCATTGGCCGCAGTTGCCGCGTCTGCGTGGGCATAGGTGCCCATACCCATACCGGCCATGGTGCCAGCACCCAGCACCTGAAAAAACTCGCGCTTGGTTAAATTCATTGTGTTCAAACCCGTCTATTTAAAAAGTCCGCCCCGTAGCTGCCGGGCAAAACGTGTATCCGTCGGAGAAAAATTACGAAGCCGTAGCTTCGTCGGTGCGGGTATCGCCCTTGTTGTCTTTCCAGGTCACGCCGATCTTGTCGCCAGCCTTGGCCCCTTTGACAACAAACTGCAGAAACGGGTTCTTGGACACGGCCGAACCCCAGTCAGCGGTCAAGACGACCTTGCCGTTGTGGGTGGCTGTCACTTCAGTGATGTGCATGGCCGGAACCAGCTTGCCAGCGGAATCCTTGCGTTGGCCGGACTCCATTTCATGGCTCATCAAA
>JBBQLQ010000037.1:0-23330 GCA_038328055.1 Burkholderiales bacterium | reverse complement strand
TGTTCACCTGAACCGCGCCGGCTTCAAGCCGGGAAATATCCAGCAAACCGTCAAGCAAATTTTGCATGGCTTGCACCGATGCTTCCAGATTGCCAATCAGCTGCCCGGTCTGGGCGTCATGCGGCAGTTGCGCCAAGCGTGCAACAAACATGCCCAGCGCGTGCGTCGGTTGGCGCAAGTCATGACTGGCAGCTGCCAAAAATCGTGACTTGGCCAGGTTGGCCTGCTCAGCCTCTTCTTTTTTAACGCGCAGTTCCTGGGTTGCCGAGGCAATTTGTTGCTCCAGGTCATCGCGGGCAGAGGCCAGCCGCAAGGCCATTTCTTGCAAATTTTGTTGCAAATCATGCAGCGGATCAGCCGCCAGATTGCCCAGATTCGACTGGGCTGCTGCCGCAAAATCGCCACTGCCAATACGCTCAATCAATCGGGTGACCCGCATGATCGGGCGCAGCACGCCACGGCTTAAATACGCAGCCAGTGCCACGCCAAACATCAGGCCCAAAAAGCTGACAAGTGCCCCCAGCAACAACATGTCGCTTTTGCGCTGGTCCAGGGACTGACGCGAAAACCGCACCACAACCTGACCCAGCTGGGCGGACACGCTGCCAGGTTGAATCACCGTATCTTCATACAAATCATCAAGCTTGATGCCGCTGGCAAACACCGGCTGCGCCAGCATGTCAAGCCGCCGGACGGTATCAAAGCCCTGCGACTCAGCGGCAGAAAACGCCAACCCACCCGACCCGGCACTGTCACCGGCGCTGACCAACAGCTGCCCCTGTCCATCCAGAATCGCCACCCAGCGCACATCAGGCTCGCGCAAACCGCCGAGAACAATCGCCTGCAACTGCGTCAAATTGGCAGAAAACAGGCCATATTCGCTGGCCAGGGCCAACTGCCGGGCCACCGCGCGCGTGCGCTGTTCGTAAGATGCCTGCATATCGTCAAAGCGCGACAGCAGAAACACCGCAGCCAGCAGCGTGCTCGCCAACACCACCGGCAACACGGCGGCCAGCAGCATGCGCGCGCGAATGTCCAGCGCTTTCATGGCAAGCGCTCCAACTGGCGCAACTCAAGTCGCAAGGCCTGCGCATCCAGCGACAAGTTCAGGGCTCTGGCCACTGGTGCATTGACCGCTACCTCAAAGTCATTGGACTCAACGGTGACGCCGGGCAGCGGCTTGTCATGCAACACGTCATTGACCAGGGTTGCGGCCTGACTACCGGCTTGAGCCGGCGTGGTGTGCAGGCTCAGCAAGGCCCCGGCGCGCACATACGCCGGCGAGAACGCCACCATCGGCACCTTGGCGCGCAGGGCCGACAGCAAAATATTCTGGATGCTGTTGCTGTTGTAGACCAGTGGGTCAGGCAGGGCCAGCAACACATCACTGTCAAGCACCGGCTTCAGCGCCGCAAAGATACCGGTTGACGCATCAACCGAAGCCTCAACCAAACTCAGACTGTTGGCTCCGGCGAGCTGCCTGAGCTGGGGTGCACGCATGCCAGAGTCAGGCCCCCACAAGATGCCGACACGCTGTGCCTGCGGCAAGGCCAGCCGAATCAGCGCCAGTTGCCGTTTCAAAGGCTGGTCCAGGTAGATTGCCGTGAACTGCGCCGATGCCTTGCGACCGCTGGTGCGCAACAGCCGCTCGAAGCTGCTGCGGGGTATCAGGGCACACAAACCCGGCGCATCCCCTGGCGCAGCCGCCAGTGCAGCGCAGGCCTCGGTACCCAGCGCCACCAATACCCGTGGACGTGGAAACTTGCCAGCCGCTTGCTGCGCGGTCAGATCAGGCACATCCATTTGCCAGATGTCGTAAAGCGACACGCCATCACGCTCAAGCTGCGCGATCAGGGACTGCGCGGCATCCGAATAAGCTGCCGTGCTGCCGCTGTTGACGATCACCACCCGGGCTTGAATCCGTGCTGGTGTCTGGCACTGCGCCATCCAGCTCGCCAGACCCAACAGCAGGCCAAACAACAATGAACGAGTCAGTCGCAACATGCGGCCGTACTCAGTATTCCAGGTTCAGCGTGATGAAGGAACGGCGCTGAAACTCAAATATTTTTTTGAAATCCTGATACGGCGTACCCAAGTTTTGCACCACCACGGCGACTTCTCCTGATCGGGTGCGAAATCGCAATGGCCAACCCAGGCGCAAATCGGTTCGCGTCATGGCCACCTGACTGCCCCGGCCAGCCCCATGCAAAGTCGCGGTGCTGTTGTCCTGATGCATCAAGGTCAGCTCAGGCCCCCCCGGAAACTTTTGAAAAAAGGCGAGTGTGCTGGCCAACTCGGGGGCTGCCAGGGCTGTGCCGGCGGTTGCCCGGATCGAACCAATGTGGGTGTAAGCCTGATTGAAGATGACCTGTGCACCGCGCCACGGCTGCCATTTCAACTGGTATTCAAGGCCCTTGATGGCGAAATTTTCGTCGTTGGCATAGTCCCGTGGCAAGGTCGCGTTGAGCTGGCGAATGAAACCATCAATTTGTTCATGAAAGACGCGCACATCGAGCCCAATACCCCAGCGCGGGAACTCTCCCAAATAGCCAATCTCCTGCGAAAGAACACTTTCCGGCTGCACGTTGCCACTGGCCAAGGTATTGACTGGCCCCAGCTGGATCCCTTTGTAAATATACCGAACGTCGGCAAATTTTTCGTAATCGCCCGGCGGACGAAAGGCTTTGGATACGCCAGCGCGCAGCGTTTGCCGGTCGTTCAAGTGCCAATTGACCATTAAACGCGGCGCAAAAGTATGGCCGGTCACGCTGCTGTGTTCTGCCATGGCACCAGCATTGACCACCACGGAGGAGCTTGCACGCCATTCGGCATTGCCAAAAAGTCGTGTGAAATCGGTCACAAAAGCCGCATCGGTGTTGTACAGCCCTCTGGACGTGACCCGTTCGCTGCGAAATTCACCGCCCCACACCACCCGCAGCGCTGGGCCATACCGAAAGGTGTGTTGCGCCAAAGCGGTGTCGCTGCCAGCCTTGCCGCTGGCATCAACGATAAAGATGTCGTTGATTTTGAAGGGCAGCAAGGAATAGGGATACCGATCCTCATAGACCTCTTGCGTATGCGACAACCTGAACAACACGTCCTGGTCTTCGTCCAGAATACGCCGCCAGTCAAGCTGGGCATAGCTGCTACCAAAAAATGAATCACGCAAGGGGTCACTGATATTGCCCACCTGTCCCTTGCCCGCGTCAATGGCCAGCGTGCCCAGCCTCAGCTGCAGTTCGTCTCGGGCGCTGGTTTGCATGTCAGCGCGAAAGTTGACCCGTTTGACCTGGTTGCCGCCGTAGGCACCCTTCAAACCATCGTCAGAGCGGCTATCGGCTGTCAGGCGAAATGTGGCACGTGCGTCACCCCAGCCAATGCGCGCCTGGGCATCCTGCACCCCGTTTTCACCCGCAGTGAGTGCACCCTGTGCGCCCAGGGTGTCGGCCGTGTGTCGCGTTACGATATTGATCACACCCAAAATGGCATGCGCACCGTAGGCTGCCGAATTGGAGCCACGCAACACTTCGATGCGCTCAATATCAGCCAAAGCCACCGTCTGCAGCCCCGGCCCGATGCTGCCAATGAAATAAGGGGAGTAGACCGAGCGACCGTCAATTTGCAGCTCAAGCCGGTTGGAGTAACTGTTAAACGCCCCGTGGTAGCTGACCAGTGGTGCCACACTTTCAAACGAGGTGCTGACCTGAAACCCCGGCACCAGGCGCAACAGGTCAGCCACGTCACGCGCACCAGACAGCCGAATCATCTCGCGGTCAAGAATGGTCACTGCACCGGGGGTTTCATCAAGGCGCTGCGGCAGGCGTGAGACCGACAGCACAATCGGCATGTCAGCCAAAAAATCATTCTCGGAAATCAGTGTCGCTGTCTCGGCAAGGGCACTGCCAACACCGCAAAAAGCACTGATCGCCAGTACCCTTGCAGATGTCCATCGATTGAGATGACCAAGGAGTTTTTTGGAGTTATTCATGGCACTTGTGACAAACAGTTTGTTTGCATTTTGCCTTCAAAAAACCACTATTCGAACGAAACGTTTGCACCAGCGGCAGTGAGGCGGCGCGTGGTCAGGTCGCAGCGCTGGTCGATCAGTGTGGCGATCTGGCCCAGAATGGCGTGGCTGCGGCCTTGCGCTTCAAAGGCAGCTTGCGTGGCCCGGGCCAGATCGGGCAGGCGTTTGGCAATGTCGAGAATGCGTTTTTTAACCTGCGCCGGGGATAACTGTGCATCAACAGCAAACTGCGCCCAGTGCCGGGCCTGTACTTCAGCAAACATGTATTTGCTGCCAATTTTCATAGCCATCTTATCGGTCAGCCGCGGGTAAACGGCGGTGCACAGCACGTCGTACAAAGGTGCCAGCACAGCGCTCTTTGGGGTGTACAGCAGCGAAAAGTTTTTGGAATGCGCGTCGTGGTTACCCACCAGCGCGTTGAAGATGACAAAGTCCAGCAGTCGCAGGGTACTGGGTGCGCTGGGGCGGGTGGCGTGTCGCAACAGGGCAAAGGCTTGCGCCAGATCAGGGCCGCCTTCGCTTTGGTATTTGGTTTCTGGGGGGTAGCTCAGGGCCTGGCAAAAATCTTCCTGATGCAGGCGTCGCCACGGGCTGTGCGGATCACCCGGCACACGCTGGCGGTCATAGCGTTCCATCAGCAAAAATTCCCGCTGCTGTAGCCCGTCTGGCACCGCCAGGATGGCTGCGTCGGCCACGTCAAGTTTGAGCGCGCGGGCCAGCGCCAGGCAAAAGCCTTCATTGAAGACACTGCCCTCAATGCCGGGAATGGCGGGTTTGAGAATGTGGGTGCTGGGGGAGCCGAACCTGGGCAGGCCAATCTGCAACGCACCCGACTCCATGCGCACAACGACTGGCAGTTTGTCTTGCGCCCCGGCCAGCGACAGGCGCATGTCTTGCTCCCCGGCGAGCATCGGGCGACGGGGCATGTCGTCAAGCACGTTCACCAACTCTGCGTTGCCCAGCCAGCGCAGGGCATCGTCGGTGACACCGGTTTGGGGTATTTGACCGGGTTCAAGCAAGCTGACGGCACCCGCGCATTCACCGCCGATGCCATCAAGCAGGGCAAAGTCGTTTTGGCGGGAAACCTGCAGGGCAAGGGCAACCAGCTTGCGTTTGTCGCCTTCAGGCAACAGACCGGCGAAGAATGGCCGGGTGGCACGGTCATCAAAAGGCTCTGATTGGAGCGGTAGCGACTGCGACAAGGGACTGGCATCCGTCAGAGTCAACCATGCGGGCGCATAGCTGAAACCCAAACGGCCCTCTATTTGAGCCAATGTGCCGACAGGGTGGCCAAATAACCAGACGTTGAGTTGCTTGGGCATGTCACAGGCCTTCAACCAACACTTGACCGCCCAGGGCGTGCAACACGCTCAACACTTTTTCCAGCCGCACGGTGGGTTTGCCAGCCTCAAGCTCCACCACAAAGCGCACGCCCACACCGGCTGCCAAGGCCAGTTGAGGTTGGGTCAAACTTAGCCGCTTACGGGCCGCTTGCACGGCAGCACCCAGCGCTTTTGGTGTGTTGATGGGAATGGCCATGGTTATTTCCTGTTCGGGAAATTATCAACCCTGAGCTTGAACTTCGCAAGACAAATTTCCCGATCGGTAAGTAATAAACCAGTCCGGTGCGCTGCGCTTCAGCTCTTGAACTTAATCGTCACTTGCGCCACCCGCTGACCAAACAGGCGGGCGGTTTCCAGGTCACCGGGCAACATCTCTGCGGGCGATGAATCCGATGGTGACTGCGCCATGGCACCGCTGAACGACCCCACGTAATTGACATCATTGCGCTGCGCCGCCTTGCTGTTGGACGGCATCATGCCGGTGCCAACCCAGATGCCGCTGTGCTGCATGGCCAGCGTAAAGAAGTAGTGCAGGGTTGAATGCTTGTCGCCATTCATGGTGGCGCTGTTGGTGAAGCCAGCAAACACCTTGTCTTTCCAGGCCTGACCAAACCAGGGCTTGCTGGTGGCATCGGCAAACTTCTTGAACTGCCAACTGGCCATGCCCATGTAGGTGGGCGAGCCGAAAATAATGGCATCGGCATCGTTCAGCGTGGCCCAGCCTGCGTCAGACACATTGCCCTCGGCATCAATGGGCACCAGCTCGGCCCCGGCACCGTCGGCCACGGATTGCGCCATGCGCAGGGTGTGGCCGTAGCCTGAATGAAAAACAACAGCAACTTTTGTCATGGTGAAACTCCTTTTGGGTTAAAAAACTATCGAAAAAAACAATCAGGCGGTTAAATCAAACACCAGCACTTCGGCATCAAGCGCATCGCTGAGCACCAGTTGCGGATCATTGGCCAGCAGCGCCGCGTCGCCGGTTCGCAGCATCATGCTTGCAGCAAACTTGAGCCAGCCGTGGTCGGCATAGCCGCGTTCACCTGAGGGTCTGAGTGTCAACATCGTAAGGTTCCGCAAATTAATTGAACAGCTTGTAACTTCAGACCTCCTGATCCGTATAGGCACAGTTTGCTCTTTTCAGGAATAGGAGTGGCACTTGTAGGAGCGGCGGCAGCCGCGAATTCGGGTTTGTAGGAGCGGCGGCAGCCGCGAATTCGGGCTTGCCCGCCCTCCCACAAAGACACAACCTGGCTTTTAACAGGCTAAATGGATTCCGTGCGGATCAGGAAGTCTGAACTTTATCGCCTCCACCAAGCCTGTAGCGCCAGGGGTTTTGATGGCATCATTCAAACTATTCGAACGAACGAGTCTTTTCAATGCAAACCGCCCGCAATGTGTTGACACCCGATGCCCTTTCCATGCTGCAAACCATTGCCAAAGAGGGCAGTCTGGCCGCAGCCGCCCGCACCCTGGGCATGGTGCCCAGCGCCCTGACTTACCGGGTGCGGCAAATTGAAGATGCGCTGGACGTGCTGCTGTTTGACCGCAGCTCGCGCCAGGCCAAACTGACGCTGGCCGGGCAAGAGTTACTGCACGAAGGGAATCGGCTGCTCGATGAGATTGATGCCGTGGCCAACCGCGTCAAGCGTGTGGCCACCGGGTGGGAGCCGCAATTCACCATCGCCATCGACAGCATCATCGCCAAGGCCACCGTGATGGAGTTATGCGAGCATTTTCTGGAACAAAACCCGCCCACGCGCATTCGCCTGCGTGACGAAACCCTGTCGGGCACACTGGAAGCCCTGACCAGCGGCCAAGCCGATCTGGCGCTGGGCGTGGCCGATGTGGTGAAGAGCACCGCCCTTCACACCGAGCTGCTGGGTGACGTGCAATTTGTCTATGCGGTAGCCCCCCATCACCCGCTGGCGGGCGCGGCCGAACCCCTGACCGACGAGGTGATGCGCGCGCACCGCGCGGTGGCCGTGGCCGACACCATCAGCCGTGGGCGCGGCATCACCATTGGGCTGATCAGCGGCCAAGACGTGTTCACCGTGGCCACCATGCAGGACAAGCTTGATGCCCAATTGCGGGGCTTGGGCTGCGGCTCGGTGCCCGAGTGCATGGCGCGCGGCTTTATTGAAGCGGGTCGGCTGGTGGTTAAAAAAACCTGCCAACCGGCGCGTGAGGTGCGGGTCAATTACGCCTGGCGGCCTGGTCAGCAAGCCCAGCAGGGCCGCGCCTTGCAATGGTGGCTCAATGCGCTGAAAAGTCCGGCCACGCGCAGTGCACTGCTGGAGCGCCACCGGGGCGTGTAAAGTCGGAGCCATACAACATTTACCAACTGGAGAAAATATGAGCACAGCCCCCCGCCCTTCACAACACTTCGCCGTCATTGGCGCAGGCATGGCCGGTATTACCTGTGCACGCACGCTGCTGAACGCTGGCCACAGCGTTACAGTGTTTGAGAAAAGCCATGGCTTGGGTGGACGCATGGCCACCCGCGACAGCGCCTTTGGTTCGTTTGACCACGGCGCGCAATATTTCACGGTGCGTGATGCCCGGTTTTTGCAGGCGCTTGAAACCACGCCAAAACTGTGCAAGCGCTGGAGCGCCAATACCGTGCAAGTACTCGACGAACTGGGCCGTGTCGCGGTCGCGGGACTGACCGCGCGCGAATCGCATTGGGTTGGCGTGCCGGGTATGAAGTCCCTGGTAGCGGGCTGGGCCGAGCCGCTGAAAGCCACCGGGCGCATCGAGCTTGACACCCATGTGAATTTGGTAGAGCGTGATGCTGTCAAGCCGAAACAGTGGCAACTGCGCACCGAAGGGCGCGATGGCACGCAACATGTGTTCTCTGGCTTTGATGGTGTCATGCTGGCTATGCCCGCCGCGCAAGCGCAAAGCTTGCTACAAAATTCAAATCAGGCAGCACCCTGGGTGAAGCAGCTTGACGCGGTTCAAGTCGCCCCGTGCTGGACCCTGATGCTGGCGTTTCCGCAAGCCATGCAGCCCGGCCTGTCAACCTTGGGACCCCAATGGAACGCCGCCCGCAGCACGCACCACCGCATTGCCTGGCTGGCACGCGAGTCCAGCAAGCCGGGCCGTGGTGCCGTCGAACGCTGGACCGTGCAGGCCAGCGCCGCCTGGTCGCAAGAACACTTGCAAGACGACACGGCACGCGCCGAGTCCAAGCTGCTCAAGGCCTTTACCGAAGTCACCGGCATACGTGCGGTGCCGGCCCATGTGGACAGCAAGCGCTGGCTTTATGCCAAAACCCTCAAGCCGCTGGGAAAAAGCCACCTGTGGGATGCCAAAAAAGGCTTGGGTGTCTGTGGCGATTGGTGTGTTGGGCACCGGGTTGAAGACGCGTTTGTGTCGGGTCTGGAACTGGCACTGAGCGCGGTTTAACTTGCGGCATGAGCGCCAAGCCGCTCTACCGGGGCCGCTTTGCGCCGTCACCCACCGGGCCGCTGCACGCCGGCTCGCTGGTGGCGGCACTGGCCAGCTGGCTTGATGCCCGCGCCCACGGTGGTCAGTGGCTGGTGCGCATCGAAGATGTCGACACCACGCGCTGTTTGGCTGGCATGGATCAGGTCATCTTGCAGCAGTTGGCCGCCTGCGGTCTGCACAGCGACGCACCGGTGGTTTACCAGTCGCGGCGCAGCCCGCTTTACCAGCAGGTGTTGGACGATCTGCTGGCGCGTGGACTGGCTTATCCCTGTGCCTGCAGCCGCAAAGACATTGAAACCGCATTGCTGCAAAGCGGCCACAGCAAAACCCGCCATGGCGAGCTGATCTACCCCGGCACTTGCCGAAGCACCCTGCAGGGCAAGGCGGCGCGGGCCTGGCGCTTCAAAACCGATACTTATATAGAAAATAGGCCTCTAGCCCTTATAGAGCAAGCGCTAACAGCTACAAATTCAATAGCATCTCAAATTGCTTCTTCAGGCCCTGCAACCGGGCCTGCCACTGCGTTGCGGTGGACCGATCGGCGTTTGGGGGCGCAGGTGCAAGACGTTGCAGCCGAAGTCGGCGATTTCATTCTCAAGCGTGCCGATGGCTGCTTTGCCTACCAGCTTGCTGTGGTGGCAGACGACGCTGCGCAGGGCATGACCGACGTGGTGCGCGGCGCTGACCTGGGTGACAACACGGCGCGGCAAATTTTGTTGCAACGCGCCCTGGGCTTGCCCACCCCGCGCTACCTGCACACCCCGCTGGTGCTGGGGCCAAACGGCGAAAAACTCTCAAAGCAAAACGGGGCGCAAGCCCTTGATACGGCCACCCCGAAGGCGGTTTGCCAGGTGCTGGGCCAAGCTGCGCAAACGCTGGGGCTGGCGGCAATTGACTTCAACTCAAGTGCCGATGCCTTGGCGCATTGGACGGCTGCGTGGCGAGCTGAGTGGCCCGATAGGTCAGCAGATTGTCCAGTGTCACGCGTCACCCGTAGCCTGATTCGGCAATCTGCTTAAATTCAGACTTCCTGATGCGCAAAGGCACGGTTTGCTTTTTTCAGGAATAGGACTGGCACTTGTAGGAGCGGCGGCAGCCGCGAATTCGAGCTTGTAGGAGCGGCGGCAGCCGCGAATTCGAGCTTGTAGGAGCGGCGGCAGCCGCGAATTCGGGCTTGTAGGAGCGGCGGCAGCCGCGAATTCGGGCTTGCCAGCCCTCCCACAAAGATTTCGGGCTTGCCAGCCCTTCCACAAAGACACAACCAGGCTTTCACCATGCCAAATGGATTCCGGGCGGATCAGGAAGTCTGAAATTAGTCCGTCACAAGCGAGCGCAGCGTGGCAATCCATGGCTGCCAGACTTCCTGGATTGCCGCGTCGCTGCCCGCCACGTCGCTACGCTCCTCGCGGCTAAAGGCTTTTACCTCGCAATGACAAACGTTGGATTTCGGGCTTGTAGGAGCGGCGGCAGCCGCGAATTCGGGCTTGTAGGAGCGGCGGCAGCCGCGAATTCGGGCTTGTAGGAGCGGCGGCAGCCGCGAATTCGAGCTTGTAGGAGCGGCGGCAGCCGCGAATTCGAGCTTGTAGGAGCGGCGGCAGCCGCGAATTCGGGCTTGCCAGCCCTTCCACAAAGTCACAACCAGGCTTTCACCATGCCAAATGGATTCCGTGCGGATCAGGAAGTCTGAAGTTGGGGTAAGTATTTTTTCAGGGTGATCAGACGGGTTTGCCGCGCCGCCAGAAATGTGCCATCAGGGGTTTGACGCTGATGCCGTGCAACAGGATCGACAGCGTCACCACAATCAACGTCAACTGCATCAGGCGCAGGGCCAGCGGCTCAGGCAGGCCATGCTGAATGGCGAACATCAGGTAATAAATCGACCCAATGCCGCGCACCCCAAACCAGCCAGTCATGTTGCGCATGCGCCAGGTGGCACCGCTGCCCCACATGCCAATCAGCACGCTCACCGGGCGCGCTACGACAAACACAAACAAGGCCAGGCCGACGGCATCCCAACTCCAGGAGTTCCAGAACAGGGAGCCGCCCACCAGCAGCACCAGCATCAGTTCCGACAGCCGTTCCAGATGTTCCTTGAAAATCAGCGAACCTTCACTGACCGTGGGCACTGGTTCAGGCACCTGCGCGGGTGTCGGGTTGACAGCCGTTGTTGCCCTGGTCAGTCGCGCCAGCTTTTGCTCGGCTTGGCGTAGCGCTACGGCAGCAAAAAACACCGCCAGAAAACCCCAGGCATGCGCCATCACCGTGACTCCGTAGACCACGCCAATCAGCCCAAGACCCAGAAAATCATCCAGCAGCACATGCTGGTGGGGTGCGCGGCGCAGCTTCCAGCCCAGGCGGGCCAACGCTGTACCAGCAGCAATACCAATCGCAATGCTGGCCGAAGTGGCCCACAGCACATCAACTAGCACCCAATTCAAGCCTTGCTCACCCAGGTCATGCAGGCCCAGCAGCCCCAGACCGAGCATGACAAACGGGAACGCGCTGCCGTCATTCATGCCCGCCTCGCAGGTCAGGGTAAAACGCAACTGGTCACGGTCATCCGGGTGGCGGATCTGTACATCGGTGGCCAATACCGGGTCAGTGGGGGCCAGAATCGCACCCAGCAACACACCGGCACCCAGCGGCAAATCCAGCAGGTAATAGGACAGCGCGGCGACCAGCGCCACGGTAATTGCCATCGACACGGTGGCCAGTAATATGGGTGTGCGCCAGCGGGTAAAAGTGAAAGGCACCGGCATCTTCACACCCGCAGAAAACAGCGAGATCAGCACCACCACCTCGGTCAGCGTCTCCAGCAGAGCGGCTTCTTTGAGTGGATTGAAATGAAAAAGATGAAACCCGCTGGGGCCCATCACCAGCCCCACCAACAGGTAAATGATGGCAGCCGTGATGGGCGTGCGTTTGAGCACGGTAAAGGTCAGGCCCATGACCAGCAACAAGGCACCCACCAGCAGGAACCATTGGGCGTTAGTCATGGGGTTGGTTTGGGGTCATGGGTCAATGGGTCAAAGTCGCCCCACCATCATAGGGGCCTGCCAGCAGCACCTCTGTGCGCCAGCGCGCTTGGGTTCAATCCGGCGCGATGAAATCAGCCTTTGGCCCGCAGCCCCTGCAGCAGCGCACCCAACGTAATGCCGCCCAGTGCCCACAGCAAATCCCAGTTGCCGGCCCCCAAACCTGCAATGGCCGGGCCGGGGCAAACACCGCACAGGCCCCAACCCATGCCGAACAGCGCTGCGCCAACGGCTGTTTCACGGTTCCAGGCGCTGACATGTTTGTTGAATTTCACGTCCAGCAGCGGCCGACTCAGGACACGAGGCCCCAGTTGGAAAGCCAGCATGGCGACCGCGATGGCCCCGCCCATGACCAGCAGCAGGCCATAGTCAGAAAAACGCAGAAAACCCAGCACCACTTCGGGCTGGATCATGGTGGCCAGCGACATGCCAAAACCGAACAATGCGCCGCTGGTCAGTACCGCCAGCATGCGCCCAGCGTTTACACCAGACGCGTTCATGACAACCACCTGGCCGCCAGATTGGCCGTCAGAAAGGCGGTGGCCATGAAGGTAAGCACGGCCATCAGGGAACTCCAGTTCAAGGAGCCAAGCCCGCAAATGCCGTGACCCTAGGTGCAGCCGTTACCCAGGCGCGCCCCGTAGCCGACAAGAAATCCGCCCACCATCAGCTGCCACGCCGGCACACTGGTCGCTTGAGGGGCACCACCGGCAACGCCCAGCCACCAAAGCAAGGCCCCCAAAATCAAGCCCAGCGCGTAAATCAGCCGCCAGACGCGGGTGTCGGTATAACGCGCCTGCTGGAAAAATGGCCGCTGCACCACAAACGACCAGGTGCTGGAAAAAACACTGCTCATGCCGCCGACCAGGCCGGTGGTGAGGTACAGCAGGGCAACGCCCCCGCCAATGAAAACGCCGCCCAACAAATAGTGCTGCCAGCCAAAGGGGAAAAGAGTAAGAGTCAGGTTCATGGGTGAAGATTATCTTATGCAGAGGGCGGCATCTGGTCTGGCCGAACTGGCGGATTCAGTTCGTCGTCGGCCAGATCGCCGTCGACTTGCGTTCCTGCAGCGGTGTACAGCGGCAAGTCGTAATCGTTCCAGCCGCGCACGCCGGTTTTCAGGGAATACACCTGCTCAAAGCCCATCTGCTGCAGCGCCATGGCCGCCAGCGCGGTGCGGTTGCCCGAGCGACACACCAGCACCACCGGCTTGGCGCGTGCCTGAGCCAGCGCTGCAATGGTGTCGGAATAGCCCCAATCGCAGGCGGCCTCCAGAATGCCGCGTGGCACCAGCCAGGAGCCCTGGATGTGACCGCTGGCATATTCATCGGCTTCGCGGATGTCAATGACCAGCAAATCAGGGTTAGCCTGGCGCATGGCCTGCAGATCCCAGGGCATGACTTCCTGAATGTGGGACAAGGCTGCGCTAACCAGTGCGGCAAAGGTTTTTTGTGACATGTTGACCTGCAATGACAAGGAGGGGTGGATGGTAATTGCAATCGGCTGGCTCGAAGGACACGGGTCAATGAGCATGATAAAACTGCAGGGTCAATTGCCCGCTAACATGGCCCATGCACACCCGACACGCCACCCCCGACAAAGACGCCATTGCCTTGCTGCCGCCCTTTGAGCGCCTGGGGCTGGACCGCATCACGCTGGTGACCAGCCAAGCCCAGGCGCGCGAGGCGTTTGAGCGCTTGGTTGACGCGCCCGCCTGGGGTTTTGATACCGAATCGAAACCGACTTTTCAAGTGGGCGAGCTGTCTGATGGGCCGCATATTTTGCAGTTGTCCACGTCTGAGCGGGCCTGGGTGTTTCAGCTGCATGACCCCGGCTGCCGAGAGGTGGCCGCCCAGCTGCTGGCGCTGGGTGGCATCACCAAGGCGGGCTTTGGCTTGGGTGACGACCGCAAGCGCATCCTCCACAAACTGCGGGTGGAGCCCGCTGGTGTGCTGGAACTCAACACGGTCTTCAGGGAACGCGGCTACCGCAAAGACATGGGTGTGAAGGGCGCAGTGGCCGTGCTGTTCAACCAGCGCTTTATCAAATCCAAAAAAGCGGCAACCAGCAATTGGGCCAATATGCGCTTGACCGAAGCGCAACTGGTTTACGCCGCCAACGATGCCTATGCCGCCATTCGGGTGTTTGAGGCGCTTTAGTGGGTGACGAACTGGTAGGTCACTTCTTCACTTTCAACCATGTCCAGGATGTCGTTCAGCAGGTCCTCGTCCTCGGAGCTGGCCCAGGTTTCTTCGGGGTCGCTGGCAAACAGCGGCTCAATGGCGATGTCCATGAATTGACCATTGGCCATCTTCAGCACCGGGGTGCCTTCTGATGTTTCGGCCAGTTCCCAGTCATCGGGCACGGACATTTCGAGTTGAATGGTGACGTTGAGTTTTTTCATAGGGAATCCTTGGTGGGTTGGGCTGGGGACGGCAGGTTAACAGATGTTTAAGACGTTTTTCAGTCGTAGCCCATGTGGGATATGCGTAAGAAGCTATTAAATTTGTAGCTGGTGTTTTCGACGCTGGTTGAACTTCAGACTTCCTGATGCGTATAGGCATAGTTTGCTTTTTTCAGAAATAGAACTGGCACCTGTAGGAGCGGCGGCAGCCGCGAATTCGGGCTTGCCAGCCCTCCCACAAAGTAACAACCAGGCTGTCACCATGCCAAATGGATTCCGTGCGGTTCAGGAAGTCTGAATTTTAGAAAACAACTTACGGGTTTTTCAACCTTGGGTTTCAAATGAGCCAAACCTTCAACTACCGCCACCTCTATTATTTCTGGATCGTTGCCAAGGAAGGCGGCATGGCCCGCGCCGCCGAGCGTCTTGACATGGCGCTGCCCACCATCAGCACCCAAGTGCGGGAGCTGGAAAAATCGCTTGGCGTGAGCCTGCTCAAGGCACAGGGCCGCAACTTGGTACTGACTGAGGCAGGGGTTGCCGCCATGCACGAGGCCGATCAGATATTTTCCCTGGGTGAGGGCTTGGCCGATCGGGTTCGCGAGGTGGTCAGTGGCAGCAGCGTGCGCTTTAACGTCGGTATTTCAGATGGCATTGCCAAGCTGGCGGTGCACCGCATGCTGGCCCCGGTGCTGGGCGAGCCCAAGCTGCGCCTGCTCTGTCATGAGGGTGAGTTTGAGCAATTGCTGGCGGAGCTGGCGCTGCACAAGCTTGATGCCGTGCTGTCCGACCGTGCCGCCCCGGCAAAGTCCGAAATGCGCATCACCAGCCAACTGCTGGCGAGCAGCCCACTGGCCTGGTACGCCCCCAAGAACTGGTCGGACGCGGCCCGCAGCAATTACCCGCACAGCTTGGCCGAAGTGCCCTTGCTGCTGCCCACGCACCATTCGGCTGTGCGGCTGCGCATTGACCATTGGTTTGAGCGCGAGCGCATCAAGCCTTTGATCGCCGGAGAATTTGAAGACAGTGCGCTGCTGATGACCTTTGGTGTGGCGGGAATGGGGGTTTTTCCGGCGGCCGAGTCCATCAACGATGAACTGCTGGAAACACACAAGCTTGAGAACATCGCCACCTGCACTGAGGTGCAAGAAGAGTTTCACCTGATCTACACGGCACGCAAGGTGCTGCACCCTTTGCTGCTGAAGTTGCTGGGTTGATGTGCTGCTGAACCAATGCTGTGGCTGGGCCGTGCAAGCGCATGGTGCCAGCCCGCCGTAGCCCTGCCAGCCACGTTGACAAGCCCAAAACCTTACACTCAGCGCCTTCCCATTTTCTAATCAGTTGGGGACAGAGCTGGTTCACTGCGTGTAACCGAGGTCTGTCCCTCAAGGCTTCATGAACACCCCTGTTGACGTGTCTTTTTTCCCGCGTGCCGCCAAGCCTTTGAGCAGCTACCGCAAGTTCTGGGCGGCGCGCTTTGGCACGGCTCCATTTTTGCCGATGAGCCGCGCCGAGATGGACAAGCTTGGCTGGGACAGTTGCGACATCGTGCTGGTCACGGGTGATGCCTATGTGGATCACCCCAGCTTTGGCATGGCGGTGATCGGGCGCATGCTGGAGGCGCAGGGTTTTCGGGTCGGCATCATCGCCCAGCCTGATTGGCAAAGTGCCGAGCCGTTTCGTGCTTTGGGCAAACCCAACCTGTTTTGGGGTGTGACCGCGGGCAACATGGACAGCATGATCAACCGCTACACGGCTGACCGCAAAATTCGCACCGACGATGCCTACACACCGGGCGATGTCGCCGGCAAACGGCCCGACCGCGCGGCGATTGTCTACAGCCAGCGCTGCCGCGAGGCTTTCAAGGACGTGCCGATTGTGCTGGGTGGCATTGAAGGCAGCCTGCGCCGCATCGCGCATTACGACTACTGGAGCGACAAGGTGCGCCGTTCGATCGTGGTGGATGCCAAGTGCGACTTGCTGCTGTATGGCAACGCCGAGCGCGCCATTGTCGAGATCGCCCACCGGCTGGCCGCCCGCGAGCCGGTGGCACAGATGACTGATGTGCGCGGCACGGCGTTTGTCCGCCGCCCGGATGATGCGTCGGGCAAAGGCTGGTTTGAGATCAACTCCACCAGCGTGGACGAGCCCGGGCGCATTGAGTCGCACATCAACCCCTACCAGACCACGTCTGAGCAGGCGGCCGGGCAGGGCAGCAGTTGCTCCAAGGAGGATGGCAGCCAGGCAAGCCCTCAAACAGCTACAAATTCAGTAGCTGCTTACGCAGTATCGACGGGCGTTACAGGCCAATTTGATGCTAACAATGTAGGAGCGGCGGCAGCCGCGAATGATTTAACAAATTTCGAATGTGATGCGAATAATGTAGGAGCGGCGGCAGCCGCGAATGATTTGGCAAATTTCGCGGCTTCCGCCGCTCCTACACAGGCAGTTCCTACACAGGCCGCCCCTGTTGAATCAGCACCCAAAATAATCAGCTTCATGCAAAACCCGGCGCTGCCAAGCCGCGCCGGCAAGCTGCTGGTGCCGCCACGGGATCGTTCTGTCATCCGCCTGCCCAGCTACGAGCAGGTCAAAGCCGACCCCGTTTTGTATGCCCACGCCAGCCGCGTGCTGCACCTGGAAACCAACCCAGGCAACGCGCGCGCCTTGGTGCAAGCGCATGGTGAGGGCGTCACCGCGCGTGATGTGTGGATCAATCCGCCGCCAATTCCGCTCACCACGGCCGAGATGGACCTGGTGTTTGACCTGCCTTACGCCCGCGCGCCGCATCCCGGTTATGCCGATGCCAACGGTAGCCATGACCACGCCACCAAAATTCCGGCCTGGGAGATGATTCGCTTTAGCGTGAACATCATGCGCGGCTGCTTTGGTGGCTGCACCTTTTGCAGCATTACCGAGCACGAAGGCCGCATCATCCAGAGCCGCAGTGAAGATTCGGTCATCAAGGAAATCGAAGACATTCGCGACAAGGTCAAAGGCTTTACCGGCACGATTTCAGATTTGGGTGGCCCGACTGCCAACATGTACCGGCTGGGCTGCAAGAGCCCCGAGATTGAAGCCGCCTGCCGCAAGCCAAGCTGCGTGTTTCCCGGCATCTGCTCAAATTTGGGCACCGACCACCACCCCTTGATCAGTATTTACCGCCGTGGCCGCGCCTTAAAGGGCATCAAAAAGATTTTGATTGGTTCGGGCGTGCGCTACGACCTGGCGGTGCAAAGCCCTGAATACGTCAAAGAATTGGTGCAGCACCATGTGGGTGGCTACCTCAAAATCGCCCCGGAGCACACCGAATCTGGCCCGCTGTCCAAGATGATGAAGCCCGGCATGGGCACTTATGACAAGTTCAAAACCCTGTTTGACAAGTTCACCGCAGAGGCCGGTAAAAAGCAATTTCTGATTCCCTATTTCATCGCTGCCCACCCCGGCACCACCGATGAAGACATGATGAATCTGGCCATCTGGCTGAAGAAAAATGGTTTTCGCGCTGACCAGGTGCAAACCTTTTACCCTAGCCCGATGGCGACTGCCACGGCGATGTACCACACCGGTCGCAACCCCCTGCGCGGCGTGCGCCGCGAAACGCAGGGTGAGGACGAAACCGTGGACGTGGTGCGTGGTGAAAAGCGCCGCCGCCTGCACAAGGCCTTTTTGCGCTACCACGATGCGAATAACTGGCCGCTGCTGCGTGAGGCCTTGAAGGCGATGGGCCGTAATGATTTGATTGGCAACGGCAAACACCACTTGATCCCGACCTGGCAGCCACTCGCTGATGACGGTTACCAAAGCGCCCGAAAAAAGAATTCAACACCGCCGGGTGCCAAAGCCGCAGCGCTGGCAACGGCGCAACCCGTCAAGGGGCGCATCCTGACCCAGCACACCGGCTTGCCGCCACGCAATACGGGTGCCAATCTTTCTGCACCCAAGCCCTTGCCAGGCTTGCACAAAAAGCTATTCATTAAATAGTGGTTCCGAGTCCGAACCGGCATTAATTTCAGCGCCAAGAGCGCTTTTCCAGGGTCACGCTGCGCTCCTTGCAATGACGATGCCGTAAACAGCTGACGCGCCGCCGGTGGCGGTGGCGACCCTGACAAAAAACGGCTTATTCGATGCGGGCCTTGCTGCGCAGTTCTTCCTGGTACTTGGCCAGCTTTTGCTGTTGTAACTGCTGGGCCACTTGCGGCTTGACATCTTCGAGCTTGGGCAACTGGGCATCGCGCACATCGTCCAGGCGGATGATGTGGTAGCCAAACTGTGTCTTCACTGGGGTGTCGGTCGTTTGGCCTTTGGTAAGTTTGGTCAGTGCCTGGGAGAATTCGGCTACATAGTTGCCGGCCGGGGCCCAATCGAGGTCACCGCCCTTGGCACCGGAGCCGGGGTCTTTGCTGGATTTTTTGGCGATTTCGTCAAACTTGCCGCCTTTTTTCAGCTGGGCAATGATGGCTTTGGCCTGGTCTTCTTTTTCAACCAGAATGTGGCGTGCGCGGTATTCCTTGCCCGAGTTGGCTGCGGCAAACTTGTCGTACTCAGCCTTGATCTCCGCGTCGCTGACGGCGTTTGTTTTTTGGTAGCTGCCAAACAGCTCACGGATCAAAATCGTCTGGCGGGCCAGTTCCATCTGGGTTTTGAAGTCTGCCGAGCTGTCCAGTCCCAATTTCTGGGCTTCCTGGATGAAGATTTCACGGGCGATGACTTCGTCCTTGATTTGTTGCTCCATCTCGGGGGTGACCGGGCGGCCTGAGCGTGCTACTTGCTCTTTCAAGGCTTCGACGCGGGTTTGCGGTACGGCCTTGCCGTTGACGATGGCGACGTTTTGTGCGTTGGCAAGCGGGGCCAGACCCACCATCATGGCGGCCAGGGCAACGGTGGTTAACAGTTTGTTTTTCATGCAAATTTTCCTGCGGTTCAAAGTCAAAAAAGGGGGGAGGGTTTCAGTCCGAAGCTTTTAGGCGGCGGGCGTTTGGGCTTCGATGGCCAACGCGTGCAGGCCTTGGTCCATGAAATCTTGCAGCGCATCATACACAAGGCGGTGGCGTGCCACCGGGCTCTTGCCGGTAAATAAATGTGAAGTAATCTTTACCCTGAAATGTGTACCAGAGCCAGTGCCATTGGCACCCGCGTGGCCGTGGTGTTGGGCACTTTCGTCGATCACCTGCAGTGCGCTGGGTTGCAATACTTCTTGCAGGCGCTGTTGCAGTTGCTGTGCCGTGTGGCTGGTTGCGGTGGGGTTCATGGGGCGGGCGTTTCCTTGTCATCGATCAGGTAGCGTGAGACGTAGAACCCCTGGCCGACGATGAAAACCAGCGGAAACGCGTAACCCCACAGCTTGAAATTGACCCAGGCCTCGGTGCTGTAGTAGGCTGCCACATAGCCGTTGATGGCTGCCATGAACACGCAGTAAAACACCCACACCAGGTTCAGTCGCATCCACACCAGCTCAGGCAGCGTCAGCTGGCTGCCCAGCAGCATCTTGAGAAAGTTTTTCTTCAGCACCCACACGGCAATGGCCAGGCCAATGGCCATGGCGGTGTACAGCACGGTGGGTTTCCATTTGATAAAACGATCGTCGTGCAGCGCCAGGGTGAGCGCGCCAAAGATCAGCACCAGCGCCAGCGTGATCTTGTGCATGGCCTGCAATTTGCGGTCGATGCCGTAAATCAGGGCCATTTGCACCACGGTAGCGGCCATCAGCACGGCAGTGCCGATGTAGATGTCATAGAGCTTGAAGGCTCCAAAAAAAAGCAGGATGGGAAAAAAGTCGATCAGTATTTTCATGAGGGGGTGAAGTTTAACGAAGCCGAGTTCATGCAGTAGCGCAGGCCGGTGTCGGTAGGGCCGTCCTCAAACACATGACCCAGGTGGGCACCGCATTGGCTGCAGACGGTTTCGACCCGGCGCATGCCCAGGCTGTGGTCGGTGATTTCGGTGATGGCACCTGGCACCGCCTGCGAAAAACTGGGCCAGCCGCAGTGCGCATCGAACTTGGTGTCGGCATCAAACAGCTTGGCATCGCAACCCATGCAGTGGTAGCTGCCGTTGGCCCAATGTTGGGCGTATTTGCCGGTAAAAGGGCGCTCGGTGGCGGCGTGGCGGGTGACTTCAAAAGCGCGTGGCTCAGCGCCTTTGTCATCGAGCAGGGCTTGCCACTGCGCGTTGGTTTTCTGGATGGGGTAGCGCATGGGTACGTGTCTTTCAAGGTTTTTCAGGAACTGCAACTGATCTCGATCTGGCTGGCCCAGTGGGGTGGAAAGTCAGCATAGGTCTCAAACCCGGGGTGGTCATCAAAGGGGCTTGCCAGCAGATTCTGCAAGGTGGCAACACCCGAGAAATCTTTGCCCCGGGCAGCGCGAATGGCCAGCTCACCGAGGTGGTTGCGCAAAACAAACTTTGGATTAGATTTATGCATCAAATCGGCTTGTAGCCCTTTATTAATATGCGCAGTACGCTCTGAATATGATAGCATCCAGTTGTCAAAACCGGGATGACTGATGAACAGATCGCGCACCGGCTCAGGCTTGCCGTCGGCCTGCAACTGGCTGAGCCGGTGCCAGAAGATGGTGTAGTCAACCCGGTCATGCGCCAGCAGCGCCAACACGCCTTGCCACAGCGCGGCATCTGCTTCGGTGGTGGCCGCAGTCGTATCGACCAGCCCCAGTTTGGCGCACATCAGTTGCTGCAGCTGTTGGGTGAAGGCCGGCTTGAAGGTATTCATCACTTGGCGCGCCAAGGCCTGGTCTTTGATGAGTGGCAGCAGCGCCTGCGCCAGCGCAAACAGGTTCCAGTGGGCGATGTCGGGCTGCTGGTCAAAGGCGTAGCGGCCCTCATGGTCGGAGTGGTTGCAGACGTGGCCGGGGTCAAACGCGTCAAGAAACTGAAACGGGCCGTAGTCAATGGTCAAGCCCAGAATGCTCATGTTGTCGGTGTTCATGACACCATGGCAAAAGCCCACCGCCTGCCAGTGCGCCACCATCACGGCGGTGCGCTCGGTGACAGCGTGCAGCAGCGCGGCGTAAGGACTGCCATCGAATTCAGTGGCTTGCATGCAGTCCGGGTAGAAGCGGTCAATCACGTAATCGGCCAGCGTTTTGAGCTCTGTCAGCTGGTTTTTGGCCGCAAAGTGCTCAAAGTGACCAAACCGGACGAAGCTGGGGGCGACCCGAGTCACTACGGCGGCGGTTTCCGGCGTTTCGCGCCAGACTTCGTCGTCCGAGCCGGTCACGCACAGCGCGCGTGAGGTGGGTATGCCCAGCGCATGCATGGCCTCGGAACACAAAAACTCCCGAATGCTGCTTCTCAGCACGGCCCGGCCGTCGCCCATGCGCGAATACGGTGTCAGTCCGGAGCCTTTGAGCTGCACCTCCAGTCCCTTGGTTTCACCCAGAAGAATGGCACGACCATCGCCAAGCTGCCCGGCCCAGTTGCCAAACTGGTGGCCGCTGTAAACACTGGCCAGCGGCCGGGTGCCGGAAATCGGCTGGTTGCCCGACAGGGCTTGCAAAAGCGCGTCAGATTCAAGCCATTGCGGGCCCAGCCCCAACAACCCAGCCACCGCCGGGCTACGCCCGACCCAATAGGGCTCAGCCAGTGGCTGCGGTGCCAGCGGTGTGTAAAAGGGTGTGCCCAAGGCATGAAAACTGTTGTCCCACACCAAGCCGGTTTGGACAACATCAAGGGGAGCGAGCAGGGCATTCATGGTGGCATTGTCTGGCAAGGCCGACAAACCCGACGCAGACAAGGGCATCGGCCTTGAGCGGGCGATTTGATGCATGCGCTTGTAGGTGAGCGGTTAAAGCGGTTTGTGTGTTGCGCGGCTGACGGTTGGTTGGCCATAACTCGCCGTCATGATCGGCGAAAAGCTGCGAAAGCGGTCGGCCAATCACCAAAAAGTACGGCACCTGAAGCAGCCGAGATTGCCGCATCGGCTTTGGGGTCGGATCACGATTTTGGCTGCTGGCCAGTGAGCTTGCCAACAGTCGGCCCCCAAAACTCGTGCTCTGACCCCAATGCTTTAGCCAAGACTACCAAACATCTTTGGGGTTAGCAGATTCTGCCCGCGTGCAAACCGGCTCATCGGAGCGGCTTCCCCATTTGTGCACGGCTCGCCGTCAAGTCAAACTGCGCCAATCCACACGGTGAATTTGTTCTAAGCGTAAGTGGTTGATTTGTAGAGCGTCACTGCGAGCGCAGCGTGGCAGTCCATGACTTGCGGGGCCATGGATTGCTGCGCTGCGCTCGCTGGGTGCGATTCAAAGTGATGTGCAGCAGGAGTCGGTCTGGACGCGAGCAGTATCTGCTGCCCCAATACGGCGCAGATGCGGCGTTCAAATGAATTTGATGAAGAAAATAACCATCAAGCCCTTATTTAATAAGCGTTGATAGCTATGTTTATGATAGTAAATTGACAGTATTTCGAAGATAGACAGACAAGTTCAGACTTCCTGATGCGTATAGGCACAGTTTGCTTTTTTCAGGAATAGAACTGGCACTTGTAGGAGCGGCGGCAGCCGCGATTTCGGGCTTGCCAGCCCTCCCACAAAGACACAACCAGGCTTTCACCATGCCAAATGGATTCCGTGCAAATCAGGAAGTCTGAAGGTCAGACTTCCTGATGCGCATCGGCACAGTTTGCTTGTTTCAGGAATAGGACTGGCACTTGTAGGTGCGGCGGCAGCCGCGAATTCGGGCTTGCCAGCCCTCCCACAAAGTCACAACCAGGCTTTCTCGCAACCAGGCTTTCACCTTTGCCAAATGGATTCCGTGCGAATCAGGAAGTCTGAACTTCAGACTTCCTGATGCGTATAGGCACAGTTTGCTTGTTTCAGGAATAGAACTGGCACTTGTAGGAGCGGCGGCAGCCGCGAATTCCGGCTTGCCAGCCCTCCCACAAAGTCACAACCAGGCTTTCACCATGCCAAATGGATTCCGTGCGGATCAGGAAGTCTGAATTTGCAGGCAATCAATGCTTCCCGGCCATGTCCCGCCGTCACGATCAGCGGGAATGCTGCGTTTTGGATGACAACAAACCGGCTACAGCAGTCTTTCGGCGACGA
>JBBQLQ010000036.1:0-23516 GCA_038328055.1 Burkholderiales bacterium | reverse complement strand
CGTGGTCGACGGCATGCACGCCGCCGAATTCATCCAGCAGGTGCGCGGGCTATTGGAATGCCCGGCCAGGTTGTTCATCGACTAACTTCAGACTTCCCTGTCCGCACGGAATCCATTTGGCATGGTGAAAGCCTGGTTGTGACTTTGTGGGAGGGCTGGCAAGCCCGAATTCGCGGCCGCCGCCGCTCCTACAAGTGACAGTGCGAGTGCAAGTGCCAGTCGTATTCCTGAAAAAAGCAAATTTTGCCTACACGCATCAGGAAGTCTGAACTTGCATGCATCGCGGGAGCAGCACCCCTGAGCATGAAAAGTGCCCGTCACAAGCGATCGCAGCGCGGCAATCCATGCCCCCTGGAAGGGCTAAATTGCCATGTCGCTGCCCGCCATGTCGCTACGCTCCTGGCGGCTAAAGGCTTTTGCCTCGCAATGACGATTCTTTGTATTTCACGTTAACCGTCACCGCATCGTTTTCATCAAAAAATATTCATGAGGGCCGTCGTTCCCGCGAAGGCGGGAATCCAGCGCTGCCAACAGGGACGCCCACTTCAGCGGGTGCGATTCAAGCTGGTGTGCTGCAACGGCTTTGGGGTCAGATCACGATTTTGGCTGCTGGCCGGTGAGCTTGCCAACAGTCGCCCCCCAAAACTCGTGCTCTGACCCCAATGCTTTGACTCTGCTGCACATCACTTTGAATCGCACCCCACCTCAGCCAGCGGTGGCGCGGCTGGCACCATGGCTGAGATTTTCTTTTCTGTAAGTTGAAAATTAATTGTTTGTTGCATTGCAGCATTTTCGGTATCATTGCTTCGTGCCAAAGAAAGGCACACTGCGAATATAGAAACCAGAAACGACCACCACCGGACGAGATCACATGACAAAAATCATCGACATTACCGAGTTATGTCTGCGCGACGCACACCAAAGTCTGCTGGCCACGCGCATGGCCCTGGACGACATGGTGCCAGCCTGCGCCGACATTGACAAAGCCGGCTACTGGTCGGTGGAATGCTGGGGCGGAGCCACGTTTGACGCTTGCATCCGCTTTCTGAATGAAGACCCGTGGGAGCGGCTGCGTACTTTCCGCAAGCTGTTGCCCAACTCGCGCCTGCAAATGCTGCTGCGTGGGCAAAACCTGCTGGGTTATCGGCATTACGAAGACGGCGTGGTGGACCGCTTTGTGGACAAGGCGGCCGAGAACGGCATGGATGTGTTTCGCATTTTTGATGCGCTCAACGACATCCGCAACATCCGTCGCTCAGTGCTGGCGGTGCGCCGCAACGGCAAGCATGCCCAAGGCACCATCTGCTACACGGTAAGCCCTTTGCACACCACCGAGACTTTTGTTGAGATGGCCGAGCGGCTGGTCGAGCTGGGTTGTGATTCAATTTGCCTGAAAGACATGGCCGCACTGCTCAAACCGCAGGCGGCTTTTGACATTGTCAAGGGCATCAAAACGCGCTGTGGTGACGATGTGCGGGTGCATGTACACACCCACGCCACCACCGGGGTGACGCTGGTGTCGCTGATGAAAGCCATTGAAGCCGGGGCCGACTGCGTGGACACCGCTATCAGTTCGCTCAGTCTCGGGCCCGGTCACAACCCGACCGAAAGCCTGGTGGCCATGCTGGACGGCACCGGTTTTGAGACCCATCTGGACAAGGCTTGCCTGCACCGCATCAAAGACCATTTTGCGGTGGTACGGCCACGCTACCAGGCCTTCATGTCGAACATCTACGGGGTGGAGACCGACATTTTTGACAGCCAGATTCCGGGCGGCATGATCTCCAACATGGAAAGCCAGCTCAAGCAGCAAGGCGCCGGGGATCGGCTCGAAGAGGTGTTCATCGAAGTGCCTCGGGTGCGCGAAGATGCCGGCTTTGTGCCGCTGGTGACGCCGTCGAGCCAGATTGTTGGCACCCAAGCTGTTTTCAACGTGTTGATGGGGCGCTACAAAGTGCTGTCAAGCGAATTTGCCGACCTGATGTTGGGCTATTACGGCAAGGCACCGGGTGAGTGCGACCCCGAGGTAATGGCGCTGGCCGCAGCGCAAGCGCACAAACCGGCCATTGAGGTGCGCCCGGCAGATTTGCTGTTGCCCGAGTGGGATGCCTTGCACGATGCAGCCACCGCCTTGACCGGCTGCAATGGCAGCGAAGAAGATGTGCTCACCTACGCCATGTTCCCGCAAGTGGCGGCCGGTTTTTTTGCGACCCGCGATCAGGGTCCCAAAAATCTGGGGCGCGATCCGCAAACAGCGGAAAAATCCAGCGACTCGGTCGGGGCGTTGACCGCGCTGCGCACGCCAGTCACTTACGACATCAAACTGAACGGCCACTCACACCGTGTTTCGGTCACTCCGATCAACGAATAAACAGGGAAAACCATGAGCTCCATGCAAGAAAAAATTGAAGAACTCCGACGCCGGCAGGCCGAGAACTGTCTCGGCGGTGGTGCTGACAAGCAGGAAAAGCAGCGTCAATCGGGTCGTCTGACGGCGCGTGAGCGGGTCGCTGAGTTGGTCGATGCAGGCAGTTTTGAAGAGGTCGGCCAGTTTGTCACCCACCGTGCCACCCTGTTTGAAATGGCCGGCAAAGTACTTGCTGCCGATGGGGTGGTGACCGGTGCGGCCTCGGTGGGCGGGCGCTTGGTGCACCTGGCCAGCCAGGACTTTACCGTGGCGGGTGGCTCGGCCGGCGAGATGCATTCGATCAAGGTCGCCGAGATCATGCAGGCATCGCTGCGCAGCGGCTCACCCTTTGTCTTTATCAACGACTCGGGTGGGGCGCGGGTGCAGGAGGGCATTGCGTCCTTGTCGGGGTACGGCAAGGTGTTTCATGCCAATGTGCTGTTGTCGGGTGCGGTGCCGCAAATCTCCTTGATTTGTGGTCCCTGTGCCGGTGGCGCGGCTTACAGCCCGGCGCTGACCGACTTCATCATCCAGACCCGCCAGGCACAGATGTTTATCACCGGGCCACAAGTCATCAAGCAGGTCACCGGCGAGACCGTCAGCGCTGACGAACTCGGTGGTGCCGAGGCGCACATGGTGCATTCGGGGGTGATCCACTTCATTGCCGACAATGACCAACACGCCATTGCGCTGTGCCGCAAGCTGTTGAGCTTTTTACCGGCCAACAACCTGGAAGACCCACCCCTGACCGAGGGCGACCACGCGATTGAGCCCAATCCGGCGCTGGAGAGCCTCCTGCCCGAAGAGTCAAAACAGGGCTACGACGTGCGTGCCGTGATCGAGGCGGTGGTCGATTTTGGTGATTTTCTGGAAGTGCAGTCGGGCCACGCGATGAACATCGTGGTCGGCTTTGCCCGCATTTGCGGCGGCTCGGTTGGCATCATTGCCAACCAACCGATGGTGCTGGCCGGCGCGCTTGATATCAACGCCTCGACCAAGGCGGCGCGCTTCATCCGGTTTTGCAACGCTTTCAACATTCCCCTGGTCACCTTTGTCGATGTGCCCGGTTTCATGCCCGGCGTGCAGCAAGAATACGGCGGCATCATTCGCCATGGTGCCAAGCTGCTGTTTGCCTATTCGGCGGCAACGGTGCCCAAAATCACCATCATTTTGCGCAAGAGTTATGGCGGTGCCTATCTGGCCATGTGCGGCAAAGACCTGGACGCTGACCGCGTGTTTGCCTGGCCGACGGCCGAAATTGCCGTGATGGGAGCCGAGGGTGCGGCCGAAATCGTCTTTCGGAAAGAAATCGCCAGTGCTGACGACCCAGAGCTTCGCCGCGCCGAGTTGATCAAGGAGTACCGCGACACCTTCTCCAACCCCTACGTGGCGGCCGAGCAACGCCTGGTGGATGCGGTGATCGAGCCGGCCCAAACCCGCCAGCACATCGCCCAGGCGCTGGAATACCTGCGCATCAAGCGGGTGCCCCGGCCGCACAAAAAGCATGGCCTCATGCCGCTTTAGGACCGCCACCATGCAAGCCCTTGATAACGAACTACCGCTTTTGATCGCGCAGTTGCGCGAAGAAATTGATGCACTCAAGCAGCGTGTCAGCCTACTGGAATGCCAGGCTGCAAGCGCCTTCGCAGCAGCACCGGCGGCACCGAGCGAAGAAGAGATGTTGGCGATTTCAGCCGCCGTGGCGGCCTTTTTAGGTGTGCGCGCCCGCATCAACCAGGTGCGGCTGGTGCACTCCAGCGCCTGGGCCCAGGTCGGGCGCATGGGTGTCCATGCCTCGCATCGCTTTAATTGATTGATTGGAAGTACCGTGAAATTACGCATTACCCTGGACGACAAGACTTACGAGGTGGAGGTTGAGGTGGCCGAGGCCGACCACGCCAACCTGCCCCCGGCCTACCCGGTCGGCTCCGCGCGGCTGGCGGGCAGTGCCACCGCAGCATCGGGGTCACTCCCCGGCACGTCGACTGGCAAAGCGCCTGAGGCGGTGGCCGACGAGAGCAAAGCCTGCCGCAGCCCGGTTTCAGGCGTGGTGGTCAAGGTCGTGGCCAATGCCGGTGACAGCATCAAGGCCGGTGACTCGATTTTGGTGCTGGAGGCCATGAAGATGGAAACCAACATCACCGCCCCCGTTTCAGGTGTGATTTCGGCCATCAAAGTGGTGGCCGGAAGTCGGGTTCAGACCGGTGATGTGCTGGTTGAATTCGGCTGATGACGCAATCATCGAAGAGGTGTGCACGGGGTTTTCGGATGCCCGGCCACGCTGTTTGTTGCATGGCCGATTTACCTGCACTTACCTGCACTTACCTGGCATCCGTGAACACAGCGGGCACGTGTCGCACGCCGGGCTGCTTGGCGAGTGCGTCACGGGCAGCGTCCATCGCCTTGAGCTTGCACAGGTTGCGCACCGCCTCCTCACCCGCCAGGGTGCTGCCGTAGACTCGGGCTTGCGGTGCAAACTGTGCTTGCAAATCGGCCAGGACCGCCGGCTTGTCGGGCAGCTCCACGGTGCCGATCACTTGGCTGGACAGCGTTTTGATTTTGGGCTCGCCGACCAAGGTGGGGCGGGAAATCTTCAGGCTGACCCCGTTGGCCAGTTCGGCCAGCGCCAGCCCCGCCGGGCTCACATCCATCGCAAAGGCAAACTCCGCGGCGTACTTGACGACCACCGTGACATCTGCCTTGAGCTTGTATTTGTCCTTTTCCAGCGCCTGCACCTGCACATACTCGCGCGTGAGCGTGAGCACCGGCGCTTTCAGCAAATCAGCGGCGGTCTGGCGGGCGCCATCCAGGCAGGCAGCGTAATGGGTGTAGCCCTGTAGCGTCTTCTTGGCAGCTGCCAAGTCCGCATCAGCTTTCAACAGCTTGTCGGCCAGCACCTGGCTCTCCCCCAAATGGCTGACTTTCAGCGCCACATACACCATCAAGGTGCTCAGGACACCCGCAGCAGTCGCAAAAATGGTCATCGGTTCCATAGCATCAGTCTCCCAGCATCATGGCGCTCAATGCGCCTTGTCCCAATTCACCCCCGCACCCACCTCGGCCAGCAGTGGCACCCGCAGATGCGCCACGCCAGCCATCAGGCGGGGCACCTCGTGGCGCACCCAATCAAGTTCTGATTCGGGCACTTCAAACACCAGTTCGTCATGCACCTGCATGATCATTTTGGTGGCGAGGTGCTTTTCATCAATTACCTGCTGCACCTTGACCATGCTGAGCTTGATCAGGTCGGCCGCCGTACCCTGCATCGGCGCGTTGATGGCGGCGCGCTCGGCACCGCTGCGCCGGGGCCCGTTGGGGGAGTTGATCTCGGCCAAGTACAGCCTGCGGCCAAACACGGTTTCCACATAGCCCTGGCGGCGGGCCAACTCGCGGGTGTGGTCCATGTAATTTTTCACACCGGGGTAGCGCTCAAAATAGCGGACGATGTAGTTTTTGGCAGCGGTGTTGTCAATGCTCAAGGCCTTGGCCAGGCCATAGGCGCTCATGCCGTAGATCAGGCCAAAGTTGATCACCTTGGCGTAGCGGCGCTGCTCGGACGTGACCTGCGCGGTGTCGATGCTGAAAATCTCTGCCGCCGTGGCGCGGTGCACGTCCATACCGTCGTGAAAGGCCAGCAGCAGCGCCGCGTCGCCACTGAGGTGGGCCATGATGCGCAGCTCAATCTGGCTGTAATCGGCGCTGGCAATGACGCAACCCGCAGGCGCGACAAAGGCCTCGCGCACACGCCGCCCTTCAGGCGTGCGCACCGGAATGTTTTGCAGGTTGGGGTCATTGCTGGACAAGCGGCCGGTCACCGCCACGGCTTGCGCGTAATGCGTGTGAACGCGCCCGGTGCGCGGGTTGGCGAGCTGCGCCAGCTTGTCGGTGTAGGTGCCCTTGAGTTTGGACAGGCCGCGGTGCTCCAGAATTTTGGCGGGTAGCGGGTAGTCTTCAGCCAGCTTTTGCAGCACTTCGTCATCGGTGCTGGGGGTTCCGGTGGGGGTTTTTTTGACTACCGGGTAGCCTTTTTGCACAAAGAAGATTTCACCAATCTGCTTCGGTGAACTCAGGTTGAACGGCTGACCCGCCAGTTCATGCGCCTCTTTTTCAAGCTGCAAAATGCGCCCGCCCAGCTCATGGCTTTGCGCCGCCAGTGTCGGCGCGTCGATCAGCACGCCGTTGCGCTCAATACGGTACAGCGCCTCGCTGCTGGCAATTTCCAGCTCGTAGATGAATTTGAGCTTGTCGTTGCCGGCAATCTGCGGCCACAGCACGCGGTGCACGTCGAGCGTCATGTCGGAGTCCTCACACGAATACTCGGCGGCCTTCACCACATCGACCTGGTCAAAACATATCTGGCTGGCCCCCTTGCCGCACAGGTCTTCAAAGCTGATGCCTTTGCGGCCCAAGTGGCGCTCGGCCAGGCTGGCCAGGCCATGCGGCTTGTGCACTTCAAGCACGTAGCTCTGCAGCATGGTGTCGTGCGCGTAACCTTGCACCTCGATGCCATGGTTGGCAAACACATGGCGGTCGTATTTGACGTGCTGACCGAGTTTGGGCCGAGTCGCGTCTTGCAGCCAGGGTTTGAGCTTGGCCAACACCGCATCAAGAGGCAACTGCGCGGGCGCATCAGGGTAAATGTGTGCCAGTGGAATGTAGGCCGCCTCGCCGGGGGTCACGCTGAAGCTCAAGCCGACGATCTGGGCGCGCATTTCGTCGAGTGACGTGGTTTCGGTGTCTACGGCCACCAACTCGGCGGCCTGGATTTTGGCGAACCAGGCATCCAAGGCTTCCCAGGTCAGGAGAGTGTCGTAGCTGATGGTGCTGACCGGGCTTGGTGCGGGCGTGGCGCTTGTCGTGAGTTCAGGTTCATCGAACAGGTCGCGCTCCCGGCTTGGCTGGCGCGCGGGTACAGGCGCAGCGCCAGCACATGTGTCCACGTCCTTGCTCTGCAGCGCGCGGGCCAAGCCCTTGAAACCATATTTATCATAAAAAATGGCCAGAGCCCCCGTATTTATTGCGCCAGTAGCTAGCGAATCCATAGCAGGCAGTTCAGGCACCCAGCCGTTCAGATCACAGTCGGTCTTGATGGTGAGCAACTGGCGTCCCATTGGCAACCAGTCCAGTGACTGGCGCAGGTTCTCACCCACTGCACCCTTGATGTGGGCGGCATTGGCCACAATGGCATCGAGCGAGCCGTATTCGTTGAGCCACTTGGCCGCAGTTTTGGGGCCCACCTTGGGTACGCCGGGCACGTTGTCAATGGCATCGCCCACCAGCGTCTGGTAATCCACCATCAGCGCCGGTGGCACGCCAAATTCAGACGTGACACCGGCCACATCGCGCCGACGGCCATTCATGGTGTCGATGATGGTGATGTGCTGGTTGACCAGCTGCGCCAGGTCTTTGTCGCCACTGCTGACGATCACCTGCATGCCCTGCGCGGCACCAGCATCAGCCAAGGTGCCAATCACGTCATCGGCCTCGACCCCGGGCACGGCCAGCACTTTCCAGCCCATCAGGCGCACAACCTCGTGAATGGGCTCGATCTGGGCGCGCAAGTCGTCGGGCATTGGGCTGCGATGGGCTTTGTATTCGGGGTACAAATCATCCCGGAAGGTAGGGCCTTTGTCATCAAAAATACAAGCGGCAAAATCGGCAGGCACCTCTTTGCGCAGGCTCTGCAGCATGTTGATCATGCCGCGAATCGCCCCGGTGGGGCTGCTGGTGGGGTCACCCGGCACGGCGCGCAAATCGGGCATGGCGTGAAAGGCGCGGTACAGGTAGCTGGAACCATCAACCAGCAGCAGTGTTTTGGGGGGTGCGTTGTTCATGGCGGCATTTTGCCTGCACGCGCGAAAAGCAGGCCGCAACTACAATCCGCAGATGCGCTCTACACCCTTACCCAAGCAATTTTTCACCCTGTCGTTGACCCTGTCGCTGCTGACTTGCAACCTGGCCTGGGGGCAAACGGCCGCTTCCCAGGCTGCACCTGCCAGCAGCCCGACGCCACTCGCCGCAGCCCAGGCCAAACCGGCAGTTGAACAACGCACCGAGCGCATTCGCGTCGAAGATGGTGGTGCCGTGATTGACGAACTGCGCGTGGGCGGCGAGACCAAAAGCATCGACGTGCAGCCCAAAGGCGGCATGCCCAGCTACCAGGTAGCGCCCAAAAGCGGCGAACGCAGCTGGAAGGTGCTGGGGTTTTAGGGATGGCGGTTTACACGGAAGTCTCGACCAAAGAGGCGCGCGCCCTGATGCGCACACTTAAATTGGGCGAGCTCAAGACCCTCAAGGGCTCACCGGGAGGCATCGAAAACACCAACTATTTCGCCACCACCGAGCAGGGTGGCGTGGCTCATGACTACGTGCTGACGCTGTTTGAGCGGCTGACGTTGGAGCAACTGCCGTTTTACCTGCGGCTAATGAAACATTTGGCGCAACGCGGCATTGCGGTGCCCGAGCCCCACGCCAATGCCAAGGGTGATCTGGTATTTGAGATCAAGGGCAAACCCGCCGCGGTAGTGGACAAACTCCCTGGCAAAAGCGAACTGGCACCCACCGCGCTTCACTGCGCCCAACTGGGTTTTGCGCTGGCCCGCCTGCATCTGGCTGCGCGCGACTTTGAACTTACCCAGCCCAATTTGCGCGCCCTGCCCTGGTGGAACGAGACCGTGCCGGTGATCTTGCCGTATCTCAACACCCAACAGGCGGCGCTGATTGGCCAGGAGTTGGCCTACCAGAACCACGTGGCGAGCTCATCCAATTACGCAGCCCTGCCACGCGGGCCCGTTCATGCCGACCTGTTTCGCGACAACGTGCTGTTTGACACGGTGGACGGCGCGCCCGTTCTAAGCGGCGTGTTTGACTTTTATTTTGCGGGTGTCGACGCTTGGCTGTTGGACCTGGCAGTGTGCCTGAATGACTGGTGTATTGACCTTGAAACCGGCGTTCACCATGCGCAGAGTGCTCATAGTTTTATAGCATCTTATAACGCGGTACGCCCCTTGCAGACGGCTGAACGGGCCCTCTTGCCCGCCATGCTGCGCGCAGCCGCCCTGCGCTTCTGGATTTCCCGCCTGTGGGATTTTTATCTGCCGCGCGAAGCCAGTCTGCTGCAGGCACATGACCCCAAGCATTTTGAACGCGTGCTGCAACAGCGCACCACGCACATGATGACATTTGATGAATTGGCAGGCCTTGTATGAAACTGATGATCGTGAACGCCCGTACGGGTGCAATGTGGGTCAAGCTGGGTATCCAGACCTTCTTCAAACAGCCGCTGGCGCTGGCGGGTCTGTTTTTCATGTTCTTGGCACTGATGTCGGTAGCCACCATGGTGCCGCTGGTCGGGTTGCCGGTGGCCATGACGCTGCTGCCAGCCATCACGCTGGGCCTGATGGTGGCCACGCGGGAGGCCACCCAAGGCAAATTTCCCATGCCACTGATTTTGCTCAGCGGTTTTCGCGCCGGACCCCAAAAGACGCGCGCCTTGCTGACGTTGGGGGCCCTGTATGCGGGTGGCTTCATGCTGGCCATGGGTGGCTCGTACCTGGTTGATGGGGGTGGCTTTGCCCGCATGTACCTGGGTGGCCAGGCACCGACTGCCGAGTTGATGGGCTCAGGCGAATTTCAGGCCGCCATGTGGGTTTTTATCGGCCTGCACCTGCCGCTGTCCCTGATGTTCTGGCACGCCCCGGCACTGGTCTACTGGCACGACATGCCACCCGGCAAAAGTATGTTTTTCAGCATCGTGGCGTGTTTTCGCAATTTTTGGGCCTACACGGTGTTTGCCGCCACCTGGATGAGCGTGATGGTGCTGGCCGTGTTGACCATCACCAGCCTGGCCACTGTGTTTGACAGCCCTGGCCTGGCCGGAACCTTGCTGTTTCCGGCCCTGCTGCTGGTGGCCTCCATGTTTTTCACCTCGCTGTACTTTTGCTACCGGGACAGTTTTGAGGCCCCGGCGGACAGCACACCTACCTGAAGTCAGCCCAGCTTTACCGCGTTTGGCACGGCCGTCAGGTACCCTACTGCGGCACCAAAGCGGTTTTTATAGTTGGAGCGCACCAGCGGGTCTAACGTGGCTTGCACCTTGCCGTGCAGCTTGGGCTGCCAGTCGCCGGGATGCTGGAAGTTGCTGGTGATGTACATCCAGCCATTCAGATCGTCCACCACACCCAGGCCAGTGGCTTCAGCGCCGGATGGCATCGACATCAAACGGCTGAGTTTTTTGGTGTCCACGTTGTAAGCCCAGACGAAATTGTTGACGTGGGTGCCGCTGTCCTCGCCAATAAACAGGGTGCGCAGTTTCTCGGAAAACTTCAGGTTGTCGGGGTTGGACACCTTGTCCGGGTTGGCCAGATTGCCAAGTGCGTCAGGCGCAATGTCTTCACCCACCAACAGCGCGCGCATGGCGGTGGGCATCCAATCGCTCTTGACGGCCGCACCGGTCTGATCGCTCTGACCGCCAGCCAGTGTGCTGGCCAGGATGCCGCCGGCGATCAAGGCCTTGTCCAGAGCAATGCCGCTGGCCGCGTTCCAGCCCTTGCCGCCCTTGACCATCGAATCCTGCATGTTTTGCAGCGCCGAGTACGCCACTTTGTCTTTGATGTTGACGGTGGTGCCTTCCATTTTGGAGAATCCCATGCTGCCGCCCATCAGGTAAGCGTAGCGGTGGGTTTCCAGGAAAGCGGCCGCCTTTTCCATGCCGGGTTTGACTTTGATCCAGTTGGCCGTGCCGCTGAGGAACACCTTGGTGAAGCTGGCATCAAGCGGGTCTGCCTTGAGCACCGTCATGATGTCGGATGGCTTCAAGGTGTTGGCCATTTTTTCGACTTCTGCGCTGGTTGCATGACCGAGCTTGATCCACGACAGCTTGGCACCTGCGTCCGCCGGATTGATCGAAAAACCAGCGCCCAGTTTGGCAACGTACAAAGTTCCTGACGAGAGGTTTTTTTCCTTGTCGGCGACAAACACAAACAGGCCGCTGTTGGTGGCATCGTCACCCATCAGCACCGTGCGGTTGTCGGGCATGACCTGCACCAGTTCGTGCGAAATGCGCCCCAGGCAAAAATGTTTGACCAGGGTGCCAGTGCCATCGAGGTTGACGGTGACCTCAGGCAAGTGACCGTAATGGTAGGGATTGGCCACGCTCTCGTCACCGAACAGATTTTTGCTGAAAGCTTTGAACTGCTTGTTGTCGGCGAGGAACTGCGCATCGGGCTCGTACTCTTCACTTGACAGATGGGTGTTCCACGGTGACAGACTGGAGCCGCAGGTGATCCACATGCCCTGGGCTTCGGAGGTGTCCACGCTGTGGTACTTGACCAGCGAGAGCGCGCCCGTGACCTGGTTTTGGTCGAGCGTCAACACCGCAATCGGTGAAGGCAGTGTGCCGTAGGCATCGGCACCACTTTGGTCAGCATTGGCATACTCAAATTGCACCACCGCAAACACCGCCTTGCCTTTGATGCCGGGCACCTTGGGGTTGGCGAGTTGCAGCAGCGAGGTGCCATCCGGGCAGTCGGAGAAAAATTGGCGCTCTTTGCCAGGCACCGACCTGTCGATGATGGGCTTGTTCAAAATATTCACATAGCCGCCCGCCAGCACCGTGCCACCCTTGCCGTCGGGCACCTGGTCGCCGGTGATGAAGAAGGGCTGATAGGCCAGCTTGTAATCGCTCACGCTGCCGTCTTGCAGCTTGACTTGCAAGCTGGCGTTCACCAGCGTTGTGGCCATGGCGGCCGGGTTGGCCAATGAAGGCGCGGCCATACCAACGAAAGTTGCCGACGCAACGGCTGCGGCGGATGCCCCTGCCACGCCAACCGAAGTCGTGGCAGAAGTGGCGCAACCGCCCAACAAAGAGCCAGCCGACAACATGCCCAAGGGCAGCATGGGTGCCGCAGCGAAGAATTTCAGAGCCGAGCGACGAGAGGTTTGATGTGATGTCAGGGTCATGCTATGTCCATGGATTAAAAAAAGACCCGCTAAATGTATGAACCTGATGTGACAAATTGATGAAACCGGCCGCCCGATGCGGCCCGGGTGACCAGTGGGCAATCTCGTTTTACGGCAGTGGGGTCAGTTTGGCCACGCTCAACGCCAGCCACTTGATGCGATGGCGCGGAAAATTGATTTGCGCGCGCGCATCATCGCCACTGCCTTCCAGCGCCAGCACCTTGCCTTCACCAAACTTGGCGTGAAACAGCTTTTGTCCGACCTTGAAACTGTGGCCCGTGGCCTCGGGCCGCTGCGCGACAGCAGGTGCTGAATACTTTGAATAATCAGCGCCAAATTGGCCTATAGCCCCCGTAGAATATGCGCTAACAGCTATTGAATTTATAGCATTGTGTGACCCATATCCGCCCCCATATCCGCCCCCAGAACCGGTCCCAAAACCGGCGGCATGGCCTGCCGCACTGCGCGCCCCCGAACCACCTTGCTTGGGCGTGATCCACTTCAGCGCTTCTTCAGGCAGTTCTTCAAAAAACCGGCTCTTCATGTTGTAGCGGGTCTGGCCGTGCAGCATGCGGGTTTGCGAATGGCTCAGGTACAGGCGGGATCTAGCACGGGTGATGGCCACATACATCAGGCGGCGCTCTTCTTCAAGCCCCTCGCGGTCGTTCATCGAGTTTTCGTGCGGAAACAGGCCTTCTTCAACGCCGGTGATAAATACGCAGTCAAATTCAAGCCCTTTGCTGGCGTGCACCGTCATCAACTGGATGGCATCCTGTCCGGCCTGGGCCTGGTTGTCACCGGCTTCCAGCGCGGCATGGGTTAAAAAAGCCGCCAGCGGTGACAGGGTTTCGCCGGTGTCGGCATCCGGGGCGGGTAGCTCCAGCGGCGTGTTCAGCAACGGCTGGTTCAAATCCAGGCCCTGGGATGCAGGCGACTGGGTCAAGGGTTGACCCAACTCATCGACTGGAAACGCCACCGCATCGCGGCCAAAACCTTCAATCGAGACAAAACTCTCGGCGGCATTGACCAGCTCTTCCAAATTCTCGACGCGGTCAGCGCCTTCGCGGTCGGCCCGGTAATGGGTGATCAGCCCACTGTGCTCCAGCGTGGCCACAATGGTGTCGCGCAGGCTCATGCCTTGCGATTGCTCACGCAGCACATCAATGCCCGCCAGAAACGCGCCGATGTTGCTGCCCGCTTTGCCGCCCAGACCGCTGACCGCATCGCTCAAGGCGCAGCCGGTGGCACGCGCCAAATCCTGCAACTGCTCCAGGCTGCGCGCACCAATGCCGCGCGGTGGAAAATTCACCGCACGCATGAAGCTGGTGTCATCGCGCGGATTCTCCAGCAGGCGCAGGTACGCCAGCGCATTTTTGATTTCGGCCCGCTCAAAAAAGCGCAGGCCGCCATACACCTTGTAAGGCATACCAGCGTTGAACAGCGCGGTCTCAATGACACGGCTTTGCGCATTGGAGCGGTACAGCACAGCGATCTCTTTACGCTCCACGTCCTCGCGTACCAGCTGCTTCATTTCATCAACCATCCACTGCGCCTCGGCATAGTCGCTGGTGGCCTCGAACACGCGCACCGGCTCGCCCGGGCCTTGCGCGGTGCGCAGGTTTTTGCCAAGCCGCTTGGCGTTGTGGCTGATGAGGGCATTGGCACTGTCCAGAATATTGCTGCCGCTGCGGTAGTTTTCCTCTAACTTGATCTGGTGGCGCACACCAAATTCACGCACGAAGTCGGCCATGTTGCCCACCCGTGCGCCGCGAAAGGCGTAAATGCTCTGGTCATCGTCCCCCACGGCCAGCACGCAACCGGTGGGCTGAAAAGCGCCATCCACACTGCTGTGCGCACCGGTGCCGGCCAGCATCTTGATCCAGGCGTATTGCAGCTTGTTGGTGTCCTGAAATTCATCGATCAGAATGTGACTGAAACGACGCTGGTAGTGTTCACGAATCGGATCGTTATCACGCAGCAGCTCATAGCTGCGCAACATCAGCTCGGCAAAATCGACCACGCCTTCGCGCTGGCACTGTTCTTCATACAGCTGGTAAACCACGATCTTTTTACGCGTCTCTTCGTCGCGCGCCTGCACCGCCGCCGGACGCTGGCCGTCTTCCTTGCAGCCGTTAATGAACCACTGCATCTGCTTGACCGGGTAACGCTCATCGTCAATGCCAAACTGTTTGTAGAGACGCTTGATGCTCGACAACTGGTCTTGCGTGTCGAGAATCTGAAAACTTTGCGGCAGATTGGCCAGTTTGTAATGGGCGCGCAGCAAGCGGTTGCACAGCCCATGAAAGGTGCCAATCCACATGCCGCGCACGTTGACCGGCAGCATCGCACCCAGGCGCGTCATCATCTCTTTGGCGGCCTTGTTGGTAAACGTCACCGCCAGAATGCCGCCGGGCGTAACCTGCCCGGTTTGCATCAGCCAGGCAATGCGGGTGGTCAGCACCCGGGTTTTACCGGAACCCGCACCCGCCAGAATCAGCGCGTGCTCGGCGGGCAGGGTCACGGCAGCGAGCTGCTCGGGGTTAAGGTTGTGCAGCAAACCTGCATTCGGGGCGCTTTGTTGTGTAATTGCAGAAAACATGCTTCATTGTAGAAAGCTAGCCGATGACAACTCCCGCTACAACCTTGCTGCTTGCAACCTGTGCGCCTGGATTCACACCAGAAAAGTTCACGCGCACCAGCGGTGCTTGGCTAGTGCTGGCGCTGCTTCTGGTCACGCCGTTGGCGCATAGCCAGACCTTGTGCAACAGCGACGGGCAAGCTGCGCCAACAGCACTACTGGAACGCTTCGTCAACGCCGATTGCGACACCTGCTGGCAAGACCTGGCAACACCCGTTGCCCAGCCCGGCACCCTGGCGCTGGACTGGATCGTGCCGTCCGACCGGGGCGACGATGCCGCCTTGTCAAACGCCGCCAGCCTGGATGCGTTGCAGCGGCTTGACATGCTTAAGCGTCATCGCCCAAGCGCGCAAGACAAGCTGGAAACCAAGGTGATGGGTTGGCCGGGTGCCAGCTTGCAGGTGGCGCGCGGCCCGGCTTTTGGCCCGTATGTCGGTGCTTCCATTGAACTGTTCTTGCCTGCTGGTACGCAACTCGACGCATTCATGAATGCCCCGCTGACTGCCTGGCTGGTGCTGGTTGAGGCCCTGCCAGCGGGTTCAGAGGCATCGCCGGTGCCAAGAAATTTGGTCAGAAATGTGCTTCAGCTCACATGGAGCAAGCGTGACGTGCTATCAAAAACAGAGCAAACAAGTTTCGATGAACTTCGGCCCCTGAATATTCCTGCTGGAGTGCCAGCAGAGCGATTACGCGTCATCGGCTGGGTGCAGGATGCCAGCGGCCGCGTTCTCGTCGCTGCCGAGTCGGTCTGTCCGGTAGTAGATAAAGGCGACTGAAGGCCTGCAAGGTCGGTAGAATCAGCCACCGGGCCCAAGCAATTGCAGCCCGGTTTTTTTTGGCCGGCTGCAGTCCAAGCGCTCTTATCGAAACCTTGCGGAACAGACCTCAATTACGCAAAGCGAACTTGCCTCTGTCCTCAACTGATTAACCAAAGGCGCTTGACCATGGAAATTTTTGACTACGACAACATCCTGCTACTGCCGCGCAAATGCCGGGTAGAAAGCCGCGCCGAGTGCGATGCCAGCGTAGAGCTCGGCCCGCAGCGCTTTCGCATTCCGGTGGTGCCAGCCAACATGAAAACCGTGATAAGTGAGGCCAGTTGCGTCTGGCTGGCACAAAACGGCTACTTTTATGTAATGCACCGCTTTGATCTGGACAACGTGGCGTTTGTCAAAGACATGAAGGCGCGCGGCCTGTATGCCTCGATTTCTTTGGGTGTCAAAAAACCAGATTTCGACACGGTGGACCAATTCGTGGCGCTCGGCCTGACCCCCGAGTACATCACGATTGACATCGCTCATGGTCATGCCGACAGCGTGAAAAACATGATTGGTTACCTGCGCGAGAAAATCCCAAGCACCTTCATCATTGCTGGCAACGTGGCCACGCCCGAGGCGGTGATTGACCTGGAAAACTGGGGCGCCGATGCCACCAAGGTCGGCATTGGGCCCGGCAAGGTCTGTATCACCAAGCTCAAAACCGGCTTTGGTACCGGTGGCTGGCAACTCAGCGCAGTCAAGTGGTGCGCTCGCGTGGCGACCAAACCGATCATTGCCGACGGCGGCATCCGTGACCACGGCGACATCGCCAAAAGCATCCGCTTTGGGGCCACCATGGTCATGATTGGTTCGCTGTTTGCCGGCCTCGAAGAGTCACCAGGCCAAACTGTTGAGGTCGACGGCAAGCTGTACAAAGAGTACTACGGCTCAGCCAGCGACTTCAACAAAGGCGAATACAAGCACGTGGAAGGCAAGCGCATTCTGGAGCCCATCAAAGGCAAACTGGCCGACACGCTGATAGAAATGGAGCAGGACATCCAAAGTTCCATCAGCTACTCTGGCGGCAAAAAGCTGATGGACATTCGCAAGGTGAATTACGTCACGCTCGGTGGCGACAACGCAGGTGAACATTTGCTGATGTAAGAGGATTTTTAGGCTGCACAAGCCTAGCCCAAAACCGCACAAATACATGACTCAAAAAAAATGCTGATGTGAGGCGCTTAGCCTTAACTTGGGTGAATTGGATGATCAAGCCCACGGCAGCAAAACCTCAATCTCACCCGGGTGCGATTCAAACTGGTGTGCTGTATCGGCTTTGGGGTCGGATCACGATTTTGGCTGCTGGCCGGTGAGCTTGCCAACCGTCGTCCCCAAAACTCGTGCTCTGACCTCAATGCTTTGACTCCTGCTGCACATCACTTTGAATCGCACCCATCTCACCCCTTCGGGCTCATTCCTGGGTGGAAATACTGTACGTTCAGTTACAAGATGAATTCGTTCAATGGTGCATCGCGATGCAGAATTTGGCACCATTACTATGCGAGTCCCAATCTTTCAATGATCGATCACGAGAAGAAACGCGTCATACGTTCAAGTCTGGCCCTTGGCCTGTGCGCCACACTGGTTGCCTGCGGTGGCGGAGGCGACAGCAATTCCACCAATGCAGTAATACCCTTCGCGGTGCTCTCGGCAACGTCAGTCGCCTCTGCAGTGCCTGAGGCGACCCCGGTGCCCACCGTGCTCACGCCCGCTGCGCCGGAATCCGCGCCAGTGGCACCAATTGCGGTCACTGACGTGAGTTGCGGATTAAGTGGTGCCAGCGAGTTTCAGGCTGAGCTGCTGTACCGGGTCAACGCCTTGCGCGCAGTCGGCGCGGTGTGCGGATCGACAATTTATCGCGCCACTGGCCCGCTAAATTGGAACAATATGTTGCTTCAGGCGGCCAGCGACCATTCCAGCGACATGGCTTCGAACAGCCTCTTTTCGCATGTCGGTACAGACGGGAGCACGCTGCCCACCCGGTACGCAGCGGCGGGATATGGCTTTTCGGCAGCGGGCGAAAACATTGCGGCGGGTCAGTCCACGGTGGAGGGTGTCATGCGCAGCTGGATAAACAGCCCCGGCCACTGCCAGAACCTGATGAACCCCACGTACCAGGATGTTGCGGTCGCCTGCAAGCGCAACGACGCGGCCACCTATGGCCTGTATTGGACCATGGACCTGGGTCGACAATAAAGTGCGTCCGCCACAACCTGGAGTCGGGCCGATTCAAGGGCCGCCCCAGCCTCCCGGGTGTCACGTTGTACGGTATTCAAGGTTCAGATGCCCCAGGTCTATCCGCGAACTTGCTGGCACGAACCCCGAATCGATTGCGGGACGACTGCCTGCTCAGAGTCGGCAGGTTGATCCGGATTGACTTTGAATAGGCACCTGCCAAGCCGCCGCGCCCCCCTGGAGAATAAGTGCCGACACGCGCCGTTTTGTTGGCCCATCCATGTGAAGCGGCACTTTGAGCATGCCTGAAGGGCGCAGCTCTTTTGCAAACAAGTAAGCCATCCGCAAGGTGCGTTACGTCACGTTGTTAGGGGGCAAAAACGCAGGAGAGCATTTGCTGACGCAACGGGATTTAGGCTTGAATTGCAGGCCTGCGAACGGCTTTTTTGCGCTGATTAGTCGCTATAATTTACAGCTTAATCAGGCAAATCAAATTGTCGTCAAAGGGAACTTAGCTCAGCTGGTAGAGCAGCGGACTCTTAATCCGTAGGTCGAGAGTTCGAATCTCTCAGTTCCCACCAGTAACCCCTTGATTCATAACGAAACCCCACTATCAAAACGGTAGTGGGCTTTTTTCTTTGATGCTCCGTGTAGCCACTGCGTAGCCACCGGTACCGGGTTTTGTACCGTGTAGCCAGCGTGTAGCCATGTCATCCAGCGCCAGCAAGGTAGCCCATTGCGTGACCATCACAGAATTGTCAGCACCAATGATGCAAATTTGCATGCTTGTCGTGGTGGGTGTAGCTAGGTCACCCAGCACCAGCACAGAGCTTTGGTCGGCACAGTTGCACCAGCAGCGCTGTTTGGCGCAGCCTAGGACGTTTTGGGGCGTGCTGGCGGCATTGCCGGACAAGTCTGATAGTCAAGCTGTATCGGGCATGACTTTTGCGGGTTGCAATATCGGTGCCATGCTTTTTTGATAGGGTTTGACTATTACCCGTTGGTGCAATTTTCATAGCAGGCACTGTAGGGCTCGGCTCGTGGCGCACCAGACGCAGAAAACCCGGCACAGTGGCCGGGTCGGTGGTGGTGTGGCAGTTGCACCAGCCGGGTGATTCAATCGCGCTCAGGTCAATCTGATGCGTCTGTCACCGCCCAATCATCTTCATGTAGCGTTCAGCAGCGGTCAGCCCGTCATCAGGCAAGGGCTTCTCCGAACCAGTGGGCGTAATCATCATCAGATACGCGTAGTCAGCCTCACTCGCGTATTCGGCCAGTACACGTTCCCGTGTGGTGCCATGCGCCAGGTAGAAGGCGTCCATCCGCTGGCGCTGCTCAACGGCGGTCAGTGGCGCATCATTGACGCGGGTTTCAAGTGCGGCCACACGGCGTTCAATTGTTGACATGGCTGGCCTTGTGTTGGATTGTTTGAATGTCGGCGTGCAAGGCTTTCAACATGGCGTGCTGGCCGCCGCGGCGCGCCTCCTGCTCCGCTTGAGTGGTTCCAGACTTAGCCCACAAGTCGGCCATCAGCGCGTTCATTTCTGCGCTGCCGAATAGCCCCTGCTTACCCTGTGCGGTTTCCAGCGATTCAATGCGTTTTTCAAGTGTTGCCATTTTTGCTCTCCAGTTGGGTGATGCGGTCGCTCAGTTCTTGCGTCTCGATTGCACGGCGCTTGCTCTCCACAATGGCGCTCAGGGTTGCGGCTTCACCCGGCAGCAAGTCGCCACCGGCCACAGCTTGCAATATCGCGCTCTGTGCCGCCGATACGCCTTCGGGTGTTGTCGTGTCTGGCAGGGCCACATTCACCGGGCGCTCCTTCGCGGTCGGTATCACGCGGTCTATGATGATTTTTGCGGCCATCAGGTCGCCACCCTTGGCAGCATCAATCACGACTTTGATGATGTTGGCAGCGCCACCCTCCATCAACGTCAACAGTAGCTGTGTGGACTTGCTGCGAGTACCGGCAGGTTTACCCCGTGGGTTGCCGCTTGTGCCCGGCTTGAATGCTGTCGCTGGCGCTTTTCGTTTTGCGGTCATGTTTCTGCTTTCGTTCTGCTTTTTCAGGCGTCAATCGCCATTTGACGGGCATCGGCACCTGTTTGCTGTTTGGTGCGCTCTGGTGCCCGTTTGGGCGGCTCAGTGACCACCTGCACGTCGTCAAGCTCTGCGACAAATTCGGCTGCAATGTCTGCGGTCGCGTTGGAGTAGGTCAACTCATAGTCAAGGTCGGCGTGCTTGTGGTCGCTGTGATTGCTCAGGTAGTTGGCCAGGGTGTCGATACGGTCGGCCAGCACCAGCAGGCGGCGCTGCAAAGTGGCAATGGTCTTGGCGGCTTGCTGGTCGGCGGCAATGATCCCGAATTGTTCGCAGACTGCCCGAAGTTGCCACGGGTGAATCAAAACTGATCCGGGTTCGTCGTAATTGTCGGCAGGTTGCGTGAGCATGATGGCGCGGCCTTGGCTGTCGTCTACCCATTCGGCTATCAGTTCGTGGTGTTGGAGTTTGTCGGTCATGTTGGGGTCTTTCAGTGGTGAAGTTGAAAAAATTGGTCCGCATCGTTTTGCCATGCACTGAGGTTGAAGTCGTCCGCAGGGACGCGGCTGTACTTGCTGCCATCGTGGGCAGGCTCAGGCGCTTGGTTGAGGTGTCGGGCAGCACCTGCATTCATCGCAGCCCGAGCACGCTCTAGGCGGCTTTGATGCGCTTGGATAGGCTCAGATTGAGGCGAAATTGATGGCGCTGGTTGAGGGAAAGCTACAGTGCATAGCTTTCGGTCTTTTTCGTGGTCCATTTCGAAAGCTATAGGTTTCTGATCCGCAGCACCGAAAGCTATAGGTTTCGATTTGCGCTCAGTCTTTGAACCTTTTCCCGCTGAGGTGAATATCTGCGCCATCGTCCGCATGGGTTTGTTAGTCGGTGTCTGAACTTCAATACCCAGTGCGGCCATGTAGGGCGCAGGATCACGCTCTATGGCCTGCCTAACCACTTGGTACAACTCACTCTGCAAAATGGCATCCTGCCCCGTCCTGAGGGCTTGGAGCACGGCTTGCGCACCATCAGCACGCGCAGCACCTGCCAAACGGCTGATTGGCTTTGTCAGACCGAACGGTTTAGCGGCATCCCGGTAGAACGATTCGCGCAGTGTCCGCAGGCCAGCACGGTCTATCAGGTCGCCACCACGCATCCGGCCATCAACGAGCGGTAGAACGAGTACATGCAGGTGCGTCGCTGATTCGTCGCGGTGAATGTCTCCACTCAGGATGTTAGAAGCACCGAAGTGCCCACCAGCCCATACAACACAATGCCGGAAATAGCGACCGTCATCAATGGCGGTGTCGGGTGGAAGGCTGAACAATAGCTCTACGGCCTGCACATGGTCCTTGCGCAGATTGCCCACGTCAACACCAGCGCCAGCCATCAGCGAACGCGCCAGCGCCACCACACCAGCCGCTGAGTCGGGTCCGGCCAGGGTCTCGTTCTGATCCATGCGCGACACATCAATGTGACCGGATGCACCTAGCTCGGCCTGAATCTCGCGGCGGTTATGGCGTGCGGCCTGCATCAGCGTCGAGGGCTTGCGTCCGCAGCGCTTGGACAGGCTGATAGTGCCCACGCCAAAGAATGCGGCGCTCATACTTGACCCGCATCGAACATTTCGGCCATGCGCTCCAGGTGCTGCAATTCGGATTGCTCCGCCACCTTGGAAACTTCAAGGGCGTTCTCAGGTAGCAGTGATTCCACGTTGTCGCGCAGGATGGCCCTTAAATCACGCGCAGGCATGGCCTCAGCCTCTACCGAATAGGTGACGTGCTGCGAGCGTTTGTCGCCTTCTTTGCGCGGCTTGGTGCGGCGGTCACGTTTTGGTTTTAACGTGCCCGCACGATTAATTTCATTCATGCTGCACCGCCTTTGCGCATACGGGCGTGCCATGCCCATATCAGGCGTTTTCCATCACTGGTTAAAGCGTAGACACCTGGGCGGCATGGCTTGCCATCGCGGTCGATAAACGGCACCCGTGTGCAGGTAAGGTGCTTGTCTTTGTCGAGACCCAAGTCGCGCAGTGCCATAACGAGGTCTGGGCCATTGCTGCACCCGGCCACTGAATCAAGCTCTTGACGGTGCAATGGTCGGCGCATCAGCACGGTTATCACGCGCAGGTGTCGTGGGTTGTCAGTTCCTGCAAACTTGGTTTGAAGTGAAGTGCTCATGCCAGCACCTTCACCATGGCGGCCAGCTCCAGCAGCAGGACAACACTGTTAGCCAGCAACATTGCATCAATGGCATGGCGTTGCGCTACTGAAATAATAGCTAGCCAGGCACGGTGTATCTGCGTAAAATGCCCTTTGTCATCAGTTATTTTGTTTGCGTCACGTCCACCCGCCAGTGGACGTTCGCTTTTGTGGGCGGCGCTCATGCTGTCATCCGCATTGCTGATTTGATTGCGGCCACGCTCCAAGCCAAACGGCCATTCAGCGACAACGGGCGAAGTGCATCAGTTGGAAATGCGCCGTTGGAGTGCCAACCTCTCAAGGTATGCGGGCGTCGGTTCAGGTAATGGGCGGCGGCGTTGGTGTCAACGTGGGTGCGTGTGACGGATTGCAGCGGGGGATAGGTCGGCACTGTCACTGCCTCCCTTGTCTCCGCGCTGTGATGCGTTGCGGTGTTCATAAGTTTGTGGGCTTTATAAAAACCCTGCACCACTCGGCAGGGATTAGGAAAAACCCTCGCACTTAAAAAACACCTACGCAACGCACTTTTCACCAGACGTAAAAAAACCCGCAAACCTAGTGTTTATGCGGGTTACAAGGGGTTTTGTAGTATTCGCCAGTCGCTATTTTTGTTGCTTAATTCTTGGGGTTTTAGGCATCCCCGGAACCCCACGGATTATTTATCACCCTTGAATGGGTGTCGTTTTTCTCCCGTCTGTGCTGGTGGCACATAGTTTGGAAGTACCGTAGGCATAACCCACGACTTCGCAGCGTCTCTAATCATTCCGACGTTAAGTTTTCCAGACTTGCTTTTGATTTTCCCGCGAAGCATTTCATTGAAAACAAGCGGGTGTAGGTCGCCTTTGGTCGGCTCGGTGCCGGGTGTTCGGTTATCCCAAAAGTGATGCATCAAGCGAATAACCTCAGCCTCAAACGTTATTGTCTTTGGGGTCTTTTTTTTACCGGCTGGCACCACCACGGGCGCATCCTGCCCCACCTGGGTGTCGTGTGCTGGCGTGCCTGTAGCGGGCCCTGACGTCAACACAACAAAGTGCGCCACGGGCAGCCCATTGGCCTGCAGTTTGTCTTCGTGCTCCCGTTGAAGCCTCAGAGCTTCCGATTCAATCCACGGGTCACCTTGGTACTTGTTCGGCTTTTCAGCGAACCTCGTCGCAGCCGAAATAAATGTCAACTCTGAGGCAGTAAAACCAACTGGCTTTGTACTCATAGCACCCTTCAAAGTGCAGCCCTCAACTCAGGATGCACCAGCAGGCGGGTGAAGGTGTTCCGCTTTTCGGCCAGGCTT
>JBBQLQ010000035.1:0-23904 GCA_038328055.1 Burkholderiales bacterium | reverse complement strand
CCCGAGGCTTTGTAAATCAGCACAAAGCCCAGCGCCACCAGCGAATACAGCATGCCGGCCATCAGGCCGCCGAGCAATGTTTCGAGAAAAAATGCCATCTTGAATCCTTAGCTTGAAAAGCAAAAAAGTGTCATTGCGAGGCAAAAGCCCTTAGCCGCGAGGAGCGTAGCGACGTGGTGGGCAGCGACGCGGCAATCCAGGACTGCCGGGTGCATGGATTGCCGCGCTTCGCTCGCAATGACAGGCTCTTTTTCATGATCAGGGGTGCTGTATCTTTGAATCATGGCAGTTAGTGAGAAGTGCCGAGGTACGCACTAATCACTTCTTCGTTGTTGCGAACTTCATCTGGGGTGCCGTCACCGATTTTCTTGCCATAGTCGAGCACCACCACCCGGTCGGAGATGTCCATCACCACGCCCATGTCATGCTCAATGAGCACAATGGTGGTGCCGTACTCTTCGTTCACGTCGAGCACAAAGCGACACATGTCCTGCTTTTCTTCGACGTTCATGCCGGCCATGGGCTCGTCCAGCAGCAGCAATTGCGGCTCCATGGCCAGCGCGCGACCCAGATCAACGCGTTTTTGCAAGCCATAGGGCAACTGGCCCACCGGCGTTTTGCGGTAGGCCTGGATTTCCAGAAAGTCAATGATGTGCTCGACAAACTCGCGGTGCTTTTCTTCTTCACGCTGGGCCGGGCCAATGCGCAGCGCCTGCAGAAACAGGTTGCTTTTGATCTTGAGGTTGCGCCCGGTCATGATGTTGTCGATGACGCTCATGCCCTTGAACAGCGCCAAATTCTGAAACGTGCGCCCGATGCCCATGGAGGCCACCTGATAACTGTCCATGTGGCTGAAGGTTTGCCCCCGAAAAGTGATGGCACCTTGCTGCGGCCGGTAGACCCCGTTGATGCAGTTCAGCATCGAGCTTTTGCCCGCACCGTTGGGGCCAATGATGGCGCGCACCTCATGCTCGCGCACATCAAATGAAATATCGGTCAATGCCTTGACACCGCCAAAACCCAGAGAAATGTTTTTGACATCCAGAATGATGTCGCCAATTTGTTTGCTCATGCTGCTGCTTTCACGGGTGCAAATGTCTTCGCGTCATCAATGCGCAGCGTGGCGCTGACGCTGCCGGTGCGGCCGTCCTCGAACTTGACCACGGTCTCAATGAACTGGCTGGTTTTGCCACCATACAGGGCATCGATCAGCACGTCGTACTTTTCGGCAATAAAGCCCCGGCGAACCTTGTTGGTGCGTGTCAGTTCGCCATCATCGGCATCGAGCTCTTTGTGCAGCACCAGAAAGCGGCTGACCTGACTGCCTGCCAGCAGCGCGTCGACACTCAGATCGGCATTGACCTTTTCGACGCAGTCCTTGATGAGGCCATAGACCTCGGCCTTCTGCGCCAGATCGGTGTAACCGGCATAGGGCAGGTTGCGCCGTTCGGCCCAGTTGCCCACGGCTTCCATGTCAATATTGATCATCACGCACACTTTTTCGCGGCCATCGCCATAGGCCACGACTTCCTTGATATGCGGGAAGAATTTGAGCTTGTTTTCAACGTATTTGGGGGCAAACATGGCACCGTCATTGACACCGCCTTTGATGCGGCCCACGTCTTTCACGCGGTCAATGATTTTGAGGTGGCCATGCGCATCCAAGAAGCCAGCGTCACTGGTGTGGTACCAGCCCTCGGCTGTCAGCACCTCTGCGGTGGCGGCCGGGTTCTTGAAGTACTCCTTCAGCAAGCCGGGCGACTTGACCAAAATCTCGCCGTTATCGGCCACCTTGATTTCCACACCTGCAATCGGCACGCCCACCGTGTCGGCACGGGCCTCGTGGTCGGGCTGCAGGCAGACAAACACCGCAGTTTCAGTTGAGCCGTAGAGTTGCTTCAGGTTGACACCAATCGAGCGGTAAAAGCTGAACAAGTCCGGCCCAATGGCCTCGCCCGCCGTGTAGGCCACCCGCACCCGGCTAAAGCCCAGGCTGTTGCGCAACGGCCCGTAGACCGTGAAGTTACCCAAGGCATAGAGCAGGCTGTCCACCAGCCCCACGCTCTTGCCATCCATCAAGGTCGGGCCAACACGCTTGGCCACATCCATGAAGAAGTGAAACATCTGGCGCTTGATGGCTCCTGCGTCTTCCATGCGGATCATCACGCTGGTCAACAAGCCCTCAAACACCCGCGGTGGCGCAAAGTAGTAGGTTGGGCCAATTTCTTTCAGGTCGATGGTGACGGTGGCCGCCGACTCGGGGCAGTTCACCACATAGCCGCAAGACAGCCACTGCGCATACGAAAAAATGTTTTGCCCGATCCAGGCCGGTGGCAAATACGCCAGCACGTCCTCTGCATGGGTCAGCTTGTCAAAGTCTGCACCGGCGCGGGCACGGTTGAGCAGCGAGTCATGGGTGTGCACCACGCCTTTGGGGTTGCCGGTGGTGCCCGAGGTGAAGAACATCGAGGCCACATCATCAGGCAAGACCTTGTCAACTTCACCCGTGAAAAAATCAGGATGAACCGCCGCGAAGGCTTTGCCTGCACCAATCAACTCGTCCAGCGCTGCCAGGCCGGGCTCGTCATAACTGCGCAGGCCGCGCGGGTCATCAAAATAGATGTTGGAAAGCTGTGGGCACTGGTCGCGAATCTCAAGCAGTTTGTCGACCTGCTCCTGGTCTTCAGCGAAGGCAAAGCGCACATCGGCATTGTTGAAGGGGAACACGCACTCAGGTGCTGCTGCATCCTGGTACAGCGCAATCGGCACGGCCCCCAGTGCCTGCACCGCCAGCATGGTGGCGTACAGGCGCGGACGATTGGCCCCGATGACAATCATGTGCTCATGGCGACGCAACCCGGCCTGGTGCAGGCCGCACGCTAGGTGCTCCACCAGCGCAGCCATGTCGGCCCAACTGGTGGCCTGCCAGATGCCATATTCTTTTTCACGCATGGCCGTGTCAGCCGGACGCTGGCTGGCGTGATTCAACAGTAATCGCGGAAAAGTCGTTTGCATTGCGGTACCTTGTCTGTCCATTGCCTTGCAAGCCCAAACCGGTTGGGTGCTTGCTGTCATGGCCGCAATAATAGAGCTCGATTTGACGTTATGTTGTCGTTTGGACGACAATTCAGCCCTTTCTCGGTAGGTGTTTTCCCTGCACCACCCGGCCCGATTTTTCCCCATGAAGCCTTGAAAATGTCGCATGAAGCCACTCTTTTCCAGCGTCGACGCTCCTTGAGCACGGCTGAGCTTGATGTCATTGCCTGGCTGCGTCTGCTGTCGGCCGCCGAGCGCGAGCGCGCCGTGGAAGACCTCAAGATTACCGAGGCCCAGGCCGGTGACTTCCTGTGCCGTACCGGCCGCCCGGTGACCTACTGGTTTGGCGTGGTCGACGGTCTGCTGAAAATGAGCAGTGACAACCTGGAAGGCCAAACCATGACATTCACCGGCGTGCCCCCAGGCGGCTGGTTTGGCGAAGGCACGGCCCTCAAGCGTGAGGTTTACCGCTACAACATTCAGGCGCTGCGCAAAAGCCTGGTGGCTGGCCTGCATGTGGACACCTTTCACTGGTTGCTGGACCACTCGATTGGGTTTAACCGCTTTGTCATGAACCAGCTCAATGAGCGGCTGGGCCAGTTCATTGCGGCGCGTGAAATTGACCGCATGACCAACCCCAACATCCGCGTGGCGCGCAGCCTGGCCGCCCTGTTCAACCCGGTGCTCTACCCTGGCCTGGGCACCGTGCTGCGCATCACCCAGCAGGAGTTGGCGTATCTGGTGGGCCTGTCGCGCCAGCGCGTCAATGAAGCCCTGACAACGCTGGCTTCGCAAGACGCCATTGCAATCGAGTACGGGGGCCTGCGCGTAACCAATCTGCAGGCCTTGCGCACCGGGACATTTTTATAAGAAATAGGCCTCAACCCCATGTAAAATAAGCGCGACCAGCTACAAATTAAATAGCAACCATATGCCCAACACGCCAAAACCCACCCCACCTGCCACCCCCGCTTTTCGCCGCGCCACCGCACCCGACAAATCCAGCGCCACCCGTGCCCCCATTCCACCCGGCCAAACCAACACCGCCGCCTTTGGTGCCAATGGCACGCTGCGGCTAAACAAGCGCATGGCCGAGCTCGGCCTGGCCTCGCGCCGTGAAGCCGACGAGTGGATCGCCAAGGGCTGGGTCACCGTCAATGGCGAAGTGGCCACGATGGGCATGCAGGTGCTGCCCGACGTCAAAATCGAGATCAACAAGCAGGCCAAGGGCCAGCAGGCCAACCAGGTCACGGTGCTGATCAACAAGCCGCTGGGCCTGGTCAGCGGCCAGGCGGAGGACGGCCACGAACCCGCCATCACGCTGGTGCAGCCGCAAAACCGCTGGATTGAGGACAACGCGCGTTTCTTTTTTCACCCCAGCCACCTGAAAAGTCTGGTGCCCGCCGGTCGACTTGACATCGACTCCACTGGCCTGTTGGTGCTGACGCAAGATGGCCGCGTGGCACGCCTGCTGATTGGCGAAGACTCGGTGATGGAAAAAGAATACCTGGTGCGGGTCGCCTATACCGGTGTGCTCAACGCGGCAGCCGCCACATCTGCGGCCGCCACCCACGCGCCTCTGCGTGCCCCGGCACGACCGGGCGCACCCACGCAACTGAGCCGCATTGACGACGACGACCCCATCACCAGTGATGTGCAGTCGGTGTTTCCCAAAGACAAACTGGCCCTGCTGCGCCACGGCCTGAGCCTGGACGGGCAAGCCCTGAAACACGCCAAGGTCGAGTGGCAAAACCCCGAGCAGTTGCGCTTTGTATTGACGGAAGGCAAAAAGCGCCAGATTCGCCGCATGTGTGAGCAAGTTGGCCTGAAAGTGGTGGGCTTGAAACGCGTGCGCGTGGGCGGCGTGATGCTGGGCAACCTGCCGGTGGGCCAGTGGCGCTATCTGGCACCGCACGAGCGGTTCTGACAAAAGAACCTATGTCTGTCAAGCCGAACAAGACGCAAAGCCACTTGCGCGCCTCTGACCTGCGGGCGGTTGCACAATTGGCCTTTGATGCCACCCACGCCGTCACCGACATGGCTGAGGGCGTGCACCAGTCGGTCTGGCGCACACTGGGCGCACCCAGCGGCAAAACACCAGCCAAGGCGCGCGGCCTGACCGGGCTGATTTACAAGAGCGTTCGTGGTGTCACATACCTGGTCAACCAAGGCGTGGCCCGCGCACTGACGCAGCTTGAGCCGCTACTCGAACGCCTTGAAGGCGAACCGGCCGAATCACCCGAACGGGCGACCGTCATCGCCATCCTGAACGGGGTCATGGGCGACCGCCTGCAGGCCAGCCACAGCCGGCTTGCCACACCCATGAGCTTGCGTTGCCAGGGCGTGGTACTGGACGCAACGACCACTGAACAATTAGCGGCAGTCAGTGGCAAAGTGCTGCTGGTCATCCACGGCCTGTGCATGAATGAACTGCAGTGGACCAGTCAGCAGGCGGGTCACACCGTCAACCACGCCACCGCGCTGGCGCAAGCGCAGGGCTACACCCCGGTTTACTTGCGCTACAACTCGGGACTGCATGTGTCGCAAAACGGCCATGAACTCGCGCAGCAACTCGAAACGCTGGCAAGCCACTGGCCGACACCGATCACAGAAATTTCCGTGCTGGCGCACAGCATGGGCGGACTGGTCACCCGCAGTGCCTTGCACTACGCCTTGCTGGCCCATCTGCAGTGGCCCAAGCAGCTGAAAAATATCGTCTTTCTGGGCACGCCCCACCACGGCGCACCACTGGAGCGCGCAGGCAACTGGGTCGATGTGCTGCTGGGCAGCACGCCGTACTCAAGGCCGCTTGCCAAACTGGGGCAATTGCGCAGCGCGGGCGTAACCGACCTGCGCTATGGCCTGCTGCAAGACGTGGACTGGCAAGGTCACGACCGGTTTCGCCGGCAGCCCGATCGCCGTCAACCGCTGCCCTTGCCTGAAGCTGTCAACTGCTTTGCCGTGGCCGCCACCAGCGCCGCCAAACGCAGCACGCTGGCGGATCGTTTGCTGGGCGACGGATTGGTGCCACTGCACAGCGCGCTGGGCCAGCATGATGAGGCAGCGCGGCAACTGCACTTTGCACCCGGGCACCAGCACATCGTCTACCGCACCGGCCACCTGCAACTGCTGAGCAGCCCGGCAGTCACGGCGCAATTGCTACAGTGGCTGGCGTAAGCCTGTCTAACCCTACCCAAGAAACCATCATGACCACCTTACCCGCGCTACCGTGCTACCTCAACGGCGAATTCACCACCCTGCCCGATGCCAAAATCAGCGTGCTTGACCGGGGCTTCATTTTTGGCGACGGTGTTTATGAAGTGGTGCCGGTTTATCAGGGCCGCCTGTTCCGCTTTGCCCAGCACATGGCGCGACTGGAACGCAGCCTAGCCGAGGTGCGCATGAGCAACCCGCACAGCCCTGCACAGTGGGCAGACATTGCTCTTCAATTAGTAGCTAACTATGCTTCATTGACGGGGGCTACCGCCGAAAAAACCGATCAATTGATCTACATTCAAGTGACCCGGGGCGTGGCCATGCGCGACCATGCCATGCCGACCGACATCCTTCCCACCGTGTTTGTCATGACCAACGTAATGATGCCGCCCAGTGAGCGGCAGCGCAGCCAGGGCGTGGCGTGCATCACGGCCGATGATTTCCGCTGGAAAAAAGCCCACATCAAAAGCACCAGCCTGCAAGGCGCGGTGTTGGCCCGCCAGATCAGCTTTGATGTCGGTGCGGTCGAAACAGTGATGTTCCGGGACGGCTACCTGAGCGAAGCTGCGGCCTGCAACGTCTGGGTGGTCAAAGAGGGCAAGCTGATGGGCACGCCCAAAGACAACCTGGTGCTCGAAGGCATTCGCTACAGCCTGATTGAAGAAATCTGCCGCGCGCAGGGCGTGCCGTTTGAGTTGCGCCGCATCAGCCGGGCCGAGGTGTGTGCAGCCGATGAACTGCTCTTGTCATCGGCCACCAAAGAGGTTTTACCCGTGACCACCCTGGACAATCTACCGGTTGGCAGCGGCAAGCCCGGGCCGATTTACGCGCGGCTGTTTGACGGCTACCAACAGGCCAAGACACAGGCGATTGGGCCATCATCCAGGTGATTTCACCCGTTCAATGGGCGCATTGGCCAGAGTACACTGAAAACTGCAGTCAGACCCGCGCTGGCGCCTGACGCTCCACCTCCACACAAAAGGACTCAGCCATGAAATTCAAGGTTTTTGCATCCGCCCTGCTCGCCACCACCCTGCTCGCTGGCACGGCCAATGCGCAGCAGTTTTTCCGCATCGGCACCGGCGGCACGGCCGGCACCTATTACCCGATTGGCGGCATGATTGCCAACGCGGTGTCACAGCCCGGCAAGATCATTGCCACGGCGCAGGCCAGCAATGGCTCACTGGGCAATGTCAACGGCATTGCCGGCGGCGCCATGGAGTCGGGCTTCAGCCAGTCCGACGTGGCGACCTGGGCACAAACCGGCACCGGCATTTTTGAAGGCAAGCCAAAAGTTGGCGGCCTGCGCATGATTGCCAACCTGTACCCTGAAAGCATCCATGTGGTGGTCAAAAAAGGCTCCGGCTTCAAAAGCATTGCCGACCTCAAAGGCAAACGCGTGGCGCTCGATGAGCCCGGCTCCGGCACCCTCATCAACGCCCGCCTGGTGCTGGCCGCCTATGGCATCAAAGAAGCGGACATCAAGCCCGAATACATCAAACCCAACCAGGCTGGCGACAAGATGAAAGACGGTGCGCTGGATGCTTTCTTCTTTACCGGCGGTGCCCCAGCAGGTGCGATTGCCGAACTGGCATCGGCCGGCTCGGGCATCGAACTGTTACCGATTGACGGCCCACAAGCCGATGGCCTGCGCAAGAACAGCCCGTTCTTTGCGGTGGACACCATTGCTACCGACACCTACAAAGGCGTAGCCGCCATCAAGACATTGGCCGTCGGTGCCCAATGGGTCACCAGCGACAAGGCTGACACCGAGACGGTCTACCAGATCACCAAAGCGCTGTACAGCGACGCAGCCCAGAAAACACTCGCGGCCGGCCACGCCAAAGGCAAGTTCATCACCTTGCAAAATGCCGTACAAGGCGTGGGCATTCCGTTTCACCCGGGTGCCGAAAAGTTTTACCGGGAAGCTGGCGTGCTGAAGTAAACCGACGCTTGAGTTGATCCTTGAAGGGCGGAGCACATCCGCCCTTCGTCGTTTGTAGCTGACCCACACCCCGGACGCACCATGAGCACTGCCACCACCTTGCCAGACGACAAACAGCTGCTGGCGCTGGAGGAAAAGTTTGACCCCGAGATGCGCTTTCGGCCCTCGGTGCCACCGGCTACCCTGCTGATTAAATGGCTGCTGATCACGCTGAGCTGCTTTCACTACTACACCGCAGGTTTTGGCTTGCTGCGCGAAACCACACACCGCGGCGTGCACCTGGCCTTTGTGCTGGGGCTGATCTTTATGGTGTTTGCCGGCAGCAAGGCGGCAGGCAGTCGCCAGGTTCGCCATTCAATGGCAACCCCCGGTGGCATCCCCCTGACTGACTGGCTGCTGGGCATTGGTGTCGCACTGGCCGTGCTGTACATCCCCTACACCTTTGAAGACCTGGCGTTTCGCGTGGGAAACCCCAACAGCTATGACGTGGTGTTTGGCAGCATTTTGTTTTTCTCATTGCTCGAAGCCACCCGGCGCAGCATGGGCTGGCCCTTGCCGGTGATTGCCTTGGGGTTTTCCTTCTACGCACTGTTTGGCACCGTGTTTCCGGGCTTGCTGCAGCATGCCGGGTCAAGCTGGAGCCAGTTCATCAACCACCAATACCTCACCAGCCAGGGCATTTATGGCGTGGCTGTTGGGGTGGTGGCAACCTACGTGTTTCACTTTGTGCTGTTTGGCGTGCTGGCCACGCGCATCGGCCTGGGACAGTTGTTTCTGGACATAGCGTCCAGCGTCGCCGGGCGCTACGCCGGCGGCCCGGCCAAGGTCAGCGTGTTTGGCTCGGCCATGTTTGGCATGCTGTCGGGCTCGTCGGTGGCCAATGCCGTGACGGTCGGGTCGCTGACCATTCCGGCCATGATCCGCGTGGGCTACCAGCGCCATTTTGCCGGTGCGGTGGAAGCCGCGGCCTCCACTGGCGGGCAAATCACGCCACCCGTGCTGGGCGCTGCCGCGTTTTTGATGATCGAGTTTTTGGGCCTGCCGTACCACACCATCATCACGGCAGCCATCGTGCCAGCCGCCATGCACTTCTTTGGCGTCTTCATGCAGGTGCACTTTGAGGCCAAGCGCTACGGCCTGCGCGGCCTGACCGAAGAAGAAATGCCCAAGCTGCGCCAGAGCCTGAAAATGCGCTGGCCGACACTGATTCCGCTGGTGCTGCTGATCAGCATTCTGGTCAACGGTCGCACACCGTACTTGGCGGCATTTGTCGGCATCACATCAAGCGCCATCGTCGGTCTGACCACCCGGGTGCAAGGCAACACGACCAAAAACTGGGCGCTGATGGTGGCACTGCACCTGGCCTTGATCGGCATTGCCTTCACCAGCCTGGATGAGTCCGTCAAGCTGACGATTTTTGGCATCAGTGTGGGCCTGACGCTGTTGCTCTCGCGTCTGTACAACATTCGAGGTCGCATTGACTATGCGGTGCTGGTGGAGACCTTTGAAACCGGTGCCAAATATGCCCTGGCGGTGGGTGCCGCAGCCGCTACCGTGGGCATTGTGATTGGCGTGGTGACCCTCACCGGGGTGGGTTTCAAGATCAGCTTCATCATCACCGGTGCGGCACAAACCATTGCCACCGGTCTGAGCCACGTCATCCCCACCTATCTGATGGCGTTTCAGTCGTTGACGCTGCTGGCGGCGCTGGTCATGACGGCCTTGGTCTGCATCCTGATGGGGGCGGGTATTCCCACCACAGCCAACTACATCATCATGGTCACGGTAGCCGCGCCAACGCTGGTGCAACTGGGCGTAGAGCCGCTGGTGGCGCACTTCTTTGTGTTTTATTACGGTGTGCTGGCCGACATCACGCCACCGGTGGCACTGGCCGCCTATGCCGCTGCGGGCATGGCGGGCAGCGACCCTTTCAAGACCGGCAACACGGCGTTCCGTCTTGGTTTGGCCAAGGCCCTGGTGCCTTTTGTGTTTGTGTTTTCGCCCTCGTTGCTGTTAGTGGCCAAAGGCTTTACCTGGTATGACTTTGCCGTGACCTTTAGCGGCTGCGTGATGGGCATCACGATTCTGGCGGCGGCCTTGTCCAAATTTTTCCTGGTCGAGATGAAACGCTGGGAGCAATTGCTGTGTTTTGCTGCGGCGCTGTTGATGGTGGCCCCCAGCCTGACTGCCACACTCATCGGGCTAGCCATGATCGTGCCCGTGCTGCTGCGCCAGATCAAAGACTGGCGTGCGCAGCAGGCCTGCCAACCCGCGTTGGTGCCTTGACTTGATGACCCGCATCGGCCGTTTCTTGGCACCACCCCATCAAACAGATCGATTCGGTGGCTTTTTGACTGCTGTCAAATCCAGGTCGTCGAACAAGCCCATCGGCTCGGTTTCCTTAAAGGTGGAATGGTGAAACTGGCTGTCAGCTGGCTCGTCCTGCAGCAAAACACTGTCCTGCCACAAACCCAAGGCGGTGTCGGAATTGCTCTCGGTTACCGTTGGCTGGGACAGCGGCTCCAGCAAGGCATCAAAAGCTTTGCTGATGTTTGGCTTTGGCATCGCCTCTGGCACAGGATCTGACTTTTGTTTGAACATCACCGGTTTCATGGCTGATTTCTCCCTTGTTTGCAAAATATAGCGCACCTTGACACCCCATATGAGGCCAATGTGACGAAGCACCAGGGGCAGCGACATGGCCTGCCCTTGAAGAACCCACAGTCGCCCATAATTGACGGTTGTTCGAGCAACCGTTCGCTGTTTTTTTTCGCGGCATCCATTTTATTGAAATCAAACCACTCCCATGACAAAACAAACCCTTTCCTTTCAAGCCGAAGTCGCCCAACTGCTGCACTTGGTCACGCATTCGCTGTATTCCAACAAAGAGATTTTCCTGCGCGAGCTGATCTCCAACGCCTCCGATGCCTGCGACAAGCTGCGTTTTGAAGCCATCAACGATGGTGGTCTGTACGAGTCCGACACTGAGTTGAAGGTCAAGGTCACCTTTGACAAGGATGCCAAGACACTCACCATCACCGACAACGGCATCGGCATGAGCGCGCAGGAGGCCATTGACCACCTGGGCACCATCGCCAAGAGCGGCACCAAAGATTTTGTGTCAAAGCTGTCAGGCGACCAAAAAGCCGACTCGCAACTGATCGGCCAGTTTGGCGTGGGCTTTTACTCGGGCTTTATCGTGGCCGACAAAATATCGGTCGAATCGCGCCGTGCCGGCATGAAAGAGACCGAAGGCGTGCGCTGGACCAGCGGTGGCGCGGGCGACTTTGAAGTCGAAACCATCACCCGCCCCCAGCGTGGCACCAGCGTCACCCTGCACCTGCGCGACGACTCGCTGGACTATGCATCGGCCTGGAAAGTCAAGGGCATCATCAACAAATACTCGGATCACATCAGCCTGCCCATTCTGATGGAAAAAGAAGAATGGAAAGACGGCGAGCTGATCAACGCAAGCGACGAGCAAGGCGGCCGCCAGCCTGGTGGCATGGTCAAGACCGGCGAGTGGGAAACCGTCAACAAGGCCAACGCCATCTGGGCGCGCGCCAAAAAAGACATCAGCCTTGAGGAGTACAACGAGTTCTACAAGCAGATCAGCCACGACTTTGAAGCACCGCTGGCCTATACCCACAACCGGGTCGAAGGCAGCACCGAGTACACCCAGCTCCTCTACATCCCCGGCAAAGCGCCGATGGACTTGTACAACCGCGAAAAATCAGCTGGTGTCAAGCTGTACGTCAAGCGTGTCTTCATCATGGACGATGCCGAGGCGCTGCTGCCGACCTACCTGCGCTTTGTCAAGGGCGTGATTGACTCCAGCGACCTGCCGCTCAACGTCAGCCGTGAGTTGCTGCAGGAAAGCCGTGACGTGAAAGCCATCCGCGAAGGCGGTACCAAGCGCGTGCTGGGTATGCTGGAAGACCTGGCGAAAAATGACAAGATGCCAGAGACAACGACTGACAGCGTGACCGATGCGACTGCCGAAGGGGTCTCCGATGTCCTTAGCGCTGAAGACAAGGCTGCCGCAGCAGAAGCTGCCGGCAAGTACACCAAGTTCTACAGCGAGTTTGGTGCGGTGCTGAAAGAAGGCCTGGGTGAAGACTATGCCAACAAAGACCGCATTGCCAAGCTCTTACGCTTTGTCTCCAGTACCACCGACACGTTGAGTGTCAGCTTTGCCGACTACAAGGCGCGCATGAAAGACGGCCAGGAAGCCATTTACTACATCACCGCTGACAGCCTGGCCGCCGCCAAAAACAGCCCACATCTTGAAGTGTTCAAGAAAAAAGGCATCGAAGTGCTGCTGATGTGCGACCGTGTCGATGAATGGGCTCTGAACTACGTGCATGAGTTTGACGGCACACCGCTGCAAAGCGTGGCCAAGGGTGCGGTCGACCTGGGCAAGCTGCAAGACGACACCGAGAAAAAAGCCGCAGAAGAAGCTGCCGAAACCTTCAAACCCTTGCTGGCCAAGCTGAAAGAAGCGCTGAAAGACAAGGCCCAGGACGTGCGCGTGACCACCCGCCTGGTCGACTCGCCCGCCTGCCTGGTGGTGCAAGACGACGGCATGAGCACGCAGCTGGCGCGCATGCTCAAGCAGGCTGGTCAAACCGCCCCCGACGTAAAACCCGTGCTGGAAGTCAACGCCGAACACCCGCTGGTGAAAAAGCTCGATGGCTCGGTGCACTTCAATGACCTGGCGCACATTTTGTTTGACCAGGCGCTACTGGCCGAAGGTGGCATGCCAGCTGACCCGGCCGCTTATGTCAAGCGGGTAAACGCCTTACTGGTCTGATTTCTCAAGGCAATTTGGCCTCTAGCCCAGGTATTTACTGCGCAGATAGCTATTAATAATATAGCAAATCTGCAACAAAAAGCCCCGTCATTGCGAGGCAAAAGCCTTTAGCCGCGAGGAGCGTAGCGACGTGGCGGGCAGCGACGTGGCGGGCAGCGACGTGGCGGGCAGCGACGTGGCAATCCTTACTGCCGTCATTGCGAGGAGCGCCAGCGACGTGGCAATCCAGGAAGTCCGGCAGCCATGGATTGCCACGCTTTGCTCGCAATGACGAAGCTTGCATGGATTGCCACGCTGCGCTCGCTTGTGACGAAGCTTGCATGGATTGCCACGCTTCGCTCGCAACGACGGATTTTTTTATTTCACGTTAACGGCTGTTGTTGATGATCGATGGGCCGCTTTCCTGCAGCGGACCCAACGGGTTGGATTGAACTTCAACTTCGTGCACAAACGGCTGCCCGCCCCAGGCCCGATACACCACCGTGTCGTTGACCAGCAAGATCAACGCCTTGAAGCGCCAGCCGGAGGTTTCGGTGGTTCTTTTGAAGTTGGCAAAATCGCCCAGAAAATTGCCGGTTCGCGCCTTGAAGATGCGTGAGGCCGTCAACTCCCAGCCGCGACAGGCATCGCCGGCGTTCAGACAAGTCACGATGCCCTTTGCCAAGTCTTCATCGTTGATCTGCGTGCTGCCATTCAAAACCAGCCGCGAGATGTCGGAATGGGTCAATATCAGTGTGTTGGGTTGTTTCACAGGATCAATCCCCATGGCTACCAGCGTCGTCAGATTGCTTTTCGATGGAACCAGTGACTCAATGGCCAGTCGTGCTTCATCAAACGTCTGAAAATTGGCCGCCTCGGTTTTCGACTTGGGCAGCAGGGAAGAGCAGCCTGCCGCCAGCGAAACCAGCGTCAGCACAATGCAAAGACGGATAAAACGGTGGTGTCTCATGGGAATCCTCTGGGTTTGAAAATGAATTTAGCGCCGTTGCCGACCGGGCGCATTGACGGAACTGCGCCAACTGTGCACGGTTTCCATGAATTTGTTTGTGCGCTAGCGCTCCCTACGGCTCGCGCAGACACCATGCCCCCCAATGCCACCTGTGCTGTTGGCAGTGGCGTTGCGCGGCATCAACCAACCTCAGACTTCCTGATGCGTAAACGCACAATTTGCCTTTTCAGGAATAGGACTGGCACTTGATAGGGAAGCGGCAGCAGCCGCGAATTCGGCCTTGCCAGCCCTCCCCCAAAGTCACAACCAGGCTTTCACCATGCCAAATGGATTGCGGGCGGTTCAGGAAGTCTGAACCTACACCACCAGCGGCGCTTCCTGCATGGCTTCAATCTGGTCTTGCAGCATTTGCACCTGGCCCGTCCAGTAGTCGCTGGAGCCAAACCACGGAAAGTTGATGGGGAATGTCGGGTCGGCCCAGCGGCGCGCCAGCCAGGCGCTGTAGTGAATCAGCCGCAGCGTGCGCAGTGGCTCGATCAGCGCCAGCTCGCGTCGATCGAACGCACGAAACTGCTCATAGCCATCGACCAACATGCCGAGTTGGCGGCTTTGCTGGGCGCGGTCGCCACTGAGCAGCATCCACAGGTCTTGCACCGCCGGGCCGGAGCGCGCATCGTCCAGATCAACAAAATGCGGCCCAGGCATGGCGCTGGCCGGGGAGTCAAGTGGCGTCCACAGGATGTTGCCGGGGTGGCAGTCGCCATGCAGGCGCAGCAGCTTGATGCCACCAACTTCAGCATCATTTTGACCTCTAGCCCCCGTTAATACTGCGCAGTTAGCTATCAAATTAATAGCTTTTAGCGAGACCTTCTCCCACGCCGACTGCACATCGAGCGGCAACTTGTCGTGCGCAAGCAGCCATTCGCGCGATTCAATGCCGAAGCTTTGCAAGTCCAGTGCCGGACGCACGGCAAACGGCCTGGCCTCACCTACAGCGTGAATGCGCGCCAGAAAGCGGCCAATCCACTCCATCACGTCGGGGTCATCAAACTCGGGGCGACGACCACCCCGGCTCGGGCTGACGCTGAAAGCAAAGCCGCCAAAGTGGTGCAGCGTACTGCCAGGCGCTTCACCCGGCGCTACCAGCAGCAGCGGGCCAACCACCGGAATCTCAGCAGCCATCAGCTCATGCGAAAACGCGTGCTCCTCCAGAATCTGCGCCTCGCTCCAGCGATCAGGCCGGTAAAACTTGGCCACCACCACGCTGGCATCTTCCAGGTGCAACTGGTACACCCGGTTTTCATACGAACTCAGCGGCATCTGGCGACCGTCGCCGTACAGCCCCACGCTGGCCAGCGCATCCATCACCACATCGGGTGTGAGTTTTTCGTAGGGGTGATTCATTGCAATGCCATGTCAGTTGATTGACTTGCGATTGTGCCGCGCGGCCATTGCCCTTGGCACAAGCCTCTAAAACACCTCTGCCTTTTGCGGTAATGTCCAGATCGTTTTAACCCCTTCCTGGTTTGTGCCCGGAGAACCACATGTTTGACTACATCATCATCGGCGGCGGCTCAGCCGGCTGCGTGCTGGCCGCACGCCTGACTGAAGATTCCAACATCACTGTGGCCTTGCTGGAAGCCGGGCCAAGCGATAGCAGTGTGTTGATTCATTGCCCGGGCGGCATGCCTGTGATGGCCAATCTAGGCCTGTCGCTCTGGAAATTCAACTCCGTGGAACAGCCCGGTTTGAGCGGCCGCCGAAATTTCCAGCCACGCGGCAAGGTGCTGGGTGGCTCCAGCTCTGTCAACGCCATGATTTACAACCGGGGACAAGCCGCTGACTATGACCATTGGGCCGCGCTGGGCAACCCGGGCTGGTCGTTTGCCGAGGTATTGCCTTTCTTCAAAAAATCCGAGCATAACGAGCGGGGCGCGGATGCCCTTCACGGCACCGGCGGGCCCTTGAATGTGGCTGATTTGCGTTGCCCCAACCCCTTCAGCGAGCGGTTTATGCAGGCCGGTGAGCAAGCCGGCTACCCGCGCAACCCCGACTTCAACGGAGTGACTCAGGAAGGGGTTGGCTTGTACCAGGTCACGCAGAAAAATGGCGAGCGCTTCAGTGCCGCCAAGGCTTATCTGACACCCAATTTGGCGCGCCCGAATCTCAAGGTGTTTACCGGTGCGCACACCACCCGCATCCTGCTGCAAAAAAAGCGCGCCGTGGGGGTTGAATTTTTACACGAAGGCGATGTCAAGCGGCTCAAATGCCAGCGCGAAGTATTGCTGTGCGCCGGGGCCATTCAGTCGCCACATATTTTGATGCTGTCGGGCATCGGGGCGCACCAGCATTTGCTCGCAAATGGCATTGCCACGCTGCACGACCTGCCCGGTGTTGGACAGCACCTGCACGACCACCCCGATGTCATTCAGGTCGTGCATGTGCCACACGGCACCGACCTGTTTGGCATGTCAATAACGGGTGGCCTCCATGTCGTCAAGGGCATGCTGGACTGGCGCAGCCGGCGCAGCGGCCTGCTGACAACCAATTTTGCCGAGGCTGGGGCCTTTATCAAGAGCCAGCCCGACGAAGCCGTGCCAGACCTGCAACTGCACTTTGTCATTGGCAAACTCATCAACCACGGCCGCACCCTCAGCTGGGGCCACGGCTACTCGTGCCATGTGTGCCTGTTGCGTCCTTTAAGCCGCGGCAGCGTCACCCTGGCCAGCAAAGACCCGCTGGCCGCGCCGCTGGTAGACCCTGATCTGCTGGGTAACCGCGACGACATGGACCGGCTGATCCGCGGCTTCAAACTGACCCGCAACATCCTGGCACAACCGGCACTGGCGCAGTTTGGCGGGCGCGAGCTGCCAACTTCGGCCAGCGCGCAAACTGACACGCAAATTGAGCAGTTCATCCGCGACCACGGTGACACCATTTACCACCCGGTCGGCAGCTGCCGCATGGGGCCGACCGACATGGACGTGGTTGATGCGCAGCTGCGCGTCCACGGCATTACCGGCCTGCGCGTGGTCGATGCGTCCATCATGCCCCGCGTGATCAGCGGCAATACCAACGCGCCAGTGATGATGATTGCCGAGAAGGCGGCTGACATGATCAAAGCCGATCAAGCCAATAAAATTGACTAACTGCTCAGGTGTTATTCCTGTGGCAGGGCTGGGTAGTAAAAAAATATTAGGCAAATCAGGCTCTAGCCCTTTAATAAAAAGCGCTAATAGCTATTTATTTGGTAGCAAATCATGACACCGCTGCAATCCCGGATATTTCCCCTTCTTTTTGTGCTGCTGTGGTCTACCGGCTTTATCGGGGCCCGGCTGGGCCTGCCGCACACCGAGCCGCTGACATTTTTACTGATCCGCTACGCGGCGGTCATCAGTTGCATGACGCTGATTTCGGTGGTCACGCGCGCACCCTGGCCAACTTCTGCGCGCGCCTGGTGGCACATCGGTATCGCCGGGCTGTTGGTGCACGGCGTTTATCTGGGCGGCGTGTTCATGGCCATTTCAAAGGGCCTGCCCGCTGGCGTGGCCAGCTTGGTGGTGGGCGTGCAACCCTTGCTGACGGCCGTTGGGGCTGGCTGGCTGCTGGGCGCCAAGGTATCCATCAAGCAATGGATTGGCCTTTTGCTCGGCCTGTGCGGCGTGGCGCTGGTGCTATCGGGCAAGCTGGGCTCTGAATTTGCCGCCCTGGCGCTGTTGCCGGCCTTGGTGGCACTGCTGGGCATTACCGCTGGCACGCTGTACCAGAAGCGCTTTTGCCCGGCATTTGACTGGCGTACCGGCTCGGTAGCGCAGTTTTTGCCCACCGCCTTGGTCACCGGCGTGCTGGCTTGGGCCACCGAGAGTTTTCATGTGGAATGGGTGGGCGAGCTGTATTTTGCGTTGGGCTGGCTGGTGCTGGTGTTGTCGATTGGTGCCATCAGCCTGCTGAACTGGCTGATTCGCCACAGCACCGCGGTCAACGTGGCCAGCCTGTTTTACCTGGTGCCGCCCTGCACGGCGCTGTTTGCCTGGCTGCTGTTTGGCGAAACCTTCTCTGTCATCGCGCTGCTGGGCATGGGCCTGGCCGTTTGGGGCGTCTATCTGGCGCGCCAATAAGGGCGCCGCAGCGGCCGCTTTGGTAGCGCCCGTGCCGTGAAGTTGGCGTAAGGCGGCTCGTACATAATCGTATCAAAATGTAATATTTACAACCGGGAGTTAAGTCATGTCTCTTACCCATCTGCGGCGTTTTTTAGCGGCGCTCGGCGTTGCACTAGCCTTGTCGGGCTGTGCCACCATGAAAAGCCATGACGAACTGACCGGTCAAATGCAGACCAGTCAAAAGGCCGGCGGCATTCCCGCCGCCTTGAAGGTTCTCGAAGCCTCGGCCACCAGTGTGGATGACAAAGCCGCATTACTCTACAACCTGGAGCGTGGCGAGCTGCTGCGACTCAACCGCAATTACCAAGACAGCACCCAGGCCTTTCTACTGGCCGACATCAAGGTCAAAGAATGGGAAGATGCCACCAAGACCAACCCGCAAAAACTGCTGTCTACCCTGGGCGCGGCCACCATCAGCGAGCGTCTGAAGGTATATGAAGGCCAGGACTATGAAAAGGTCTGGCTGACCACCCGACTGGCGCTAAACCGGGTCGCTGCGGGTGACCTGGACAACGCCCGGGTCGACATCAAACGCACACACGAGCGCGAAGCGGTCATTGCCGAGTTCCGATCCAAGGAAACGGCAGCCGCCGAAGAAGAAGCCAAATCCAAAGGTGCCGGTCAAGTAGGCAAGGAAATCAATGGTTACCCGGTCGAAACACTCAACGACCCCGAAGTATTGGCCTTGAAAAATGGCTATCAGAATGCCCTGAGCCACTACCTGGCCGGCTTTCTGTATGAGGTGCTGAACGAGCCGGGCATGGCAGCCCCGGGTTACCGCAAGGCGATCGAACTCAAGCCGGAAACTGGCGTACTGGAAGAAGGTCTGCGCGGCCTGGACGCGCGCACCAGCTTCACCCACAAACGCAAGCAGCGCATGACCGATGTGTTGTTCGTGGTCGAAGCCGGCGATGCACCGGCGCGCAAGCCCAAAGCCTTCACAATTCCAGTTCCCACGGGTAGTGGCCTGCGCACGGTCAGTATTTCTTACCCTGTTATTGAGCCTTCAACCGACCCTCTTTTGAGCCAGCTCTCGGTTGCTGGGCGCGCATTCAAGCTGGAAAAAGTGGTTGATGTCAACGTGATGGCGCGCCGTGCCCTCAAGGATGAAATGCCCGGCATGGTGTTTCGCGGCGTGACGCGTGCCATCGTCAAAGGCGTGGTGCAGGACCAACTGCAAAAGAATGCCGGCATGCTTGGGGCCGTCGTGGGTATGGTTGCCTCTGCGGTGACCGAGCAGGCCGATGACCGTCTGTGGCGCATGCTGCCGGGCCAGGTCTATGTGGCGCGGGGCTACTTGCCCGAGGGCGAGCACAAGGTCGGCATCAATGGCCGCGACTTCAACGTCAAGGTCGGCGGGCAGTACGCCTTGGTGCCTTTGCGTCTCTACAACCAGAGCGTGTTGGTCGGCGACGTGGGCAGTTTTGGCAATCTCGCGTCCGCACCGCTGCTTGCTGCGGCCGCAATCAAACCCGAGGCTGCCGCGCCGCTAGCCGCAGAACCAGCGGCAAAAAAAGTCATGAAAAAACCGGTTAAAAAACCTGCTGCGTCAACTGTCGCCACTATCGAAAAAGCCAAACCGTAACTTACGCCGAAAAGTCTGACACATGAACACCCTCAAAAAAATACTGCTGGCATTTACAACCACCTTGACACTGGCTGCTTATGCCCAGCACGACCCTGGAACTCCGTTGTCCGTGGCTGCCAAGGTGGCATTGCGCGGTGATGCCAATGGTGTACGGATTCCCGAAATGCGGGTGGTCAGGCGCAATGACATCCTGATCGTCCAGGCCGATTTGACCAACATGGGCAACACCGATCGGGTGGTGTTCTACCGTTTTCGCTGGCTCGACAGCGTTGGCAACCAGGTCGGTGATGGCGAGTCGTGGAAGCAAATGAGCTTGTTGGGCCAGGCCCAGCAAAGCGTGAAAAGCGTGGCCCCGTCATCGGTCGTCACCGATTTTCGGCTGGAGATGAATGTTGAATCCCGCTAACGCTTGCCTGCAACGCCGCCGCCCCTTTCCCCTACTGCCTAGTACCTCTTAGGAAAACCCACCATGTCCCGTTTGATCTCCCCCACCCTGCTGCTGTGCGCCACCTTGAGCCTTACGGCTTGTGATACCACCCGCCTGTCGTCGCCGGTCGTGCGACTGGATCGCCAGGTGAATTACGGCGATGCCAAGTCGGTAGAACTCGTCACCAACGAATTCGGCTCGACTGACTTGCAGATGATTGCCGAAAAAATGGTCGGCAGCCTGCTGGAAACCGGCATCTTCCAGGGCCGCCCCACCGTCACCATCTCCACCGTCAAGAACAAGACCAGCGAGTACATCGACACCACCAACGTCATGAACTCGATCCAGACCACGCTGGTCAAGTCGGGCAAGGTGCGCTTTGTCCGCTCTATTACAGAGATGCAGCAAGGCGTGGACGAACTGCAGCGCCAGAATCAAAGCGGCATGTACAAACAAAGCAGCACTGCCAAGGTTGGCAAGATGACCGCCGCCAAATACACACTCGAAGGCGAGCTGACCAGCATCGTCAAACAAAGCGCCACCACCAAGGACGTGTTCTACAAGTTCACGCTCAAGATGATTGATGTGGAAGAAGGCTCGATCGAGTGGCAGGATGAAAAAGAAATTCGCAAAACCAGCAAACGCTGAACCAGAGTCTCACCATGCAAAGACGCACCTTCTTCCCCATACTTTCGGCGCTGGCACTGTCCTTCAGCCTGATGTCCACCGCGCAGTCGCAGCCCATACCCCGCATTGTGGTGACCGATCTGGCCTACACGCAGGCAGTCTCGGAGTACTTTGAGGCCTCCACCTACAAGGAAAGCGGTCAGTTTCAGGCCAACCGCTTCAGTGAGTCGGGCAGCTACAAAGCCAGCGGCACCTATGTGGCGGGCAGCTACAGCTACCTCGAACAACGCGAGCTGGGGTCGTTCACCAACGACATCAAAGGTGCACTGCTCAAGGGCACGGCTTTCCGGCTGGTTCAGGGAAAAGGCTTCGATGCTGGCACCCCCCAGCCCACCAAGGCCGAGCAGGCACTGAATCAGGTTCAGACTGGCAAAATGGCCAAGCCGGTGCGCCAGCCTGAGGTGAAGGACATCATTGCCCGCATCAAAAAGGGTGAATTCAGTGGCGCTGACTATGTGTTGTTTGGCACCTTGTCGCATGTCGAATTTCGCGACCAGTTTTCACCGCTGCAGGGCACCACCAGTGCCACCATGCAATACGGGCTGGACCTGCTGGCTGACTTTTCGTTGATCAACACCAAGACCTTCGAGATCAAGGCTTCTTTTTCAGCCCAAGGTGCCGGCAACGACACCAAGATACTGTCAAACCGGGGCGACGTGATGCCACCCAACCGGGCCAAGGTGATGCGCGAAACGTCGCAAAGTCTGGCGCTTAACGTTTACGAGCAATTTGCCGATCAATTGGGCTATTCCGACCCGAACATGGCCCGCGGTGTGCGCTCTGGCGTGCAGGTGGTGCCCGGACAGGCCATGCCTGCCATGCAGCAGCGCCAGCCAATGCAGCCCGCCGATCAGGTGATGATCCTGCGTTAACGATGACGCCTGGTGCGGGCCCCCGGTGCTGCGGTATCCGTTCTTTGCCGCAACGCGCATGCACTCGGCATTGCTGGCTCTGGTGCTGACAGCAGGCATGCCGGTGATCGGCTGGCGGGCTGAAGCTACCCCCCTCAACACAGACTTCGTGCCAGCACTTCCCTCCGGCTGGTCGCTGGAGTCGTTGCCCGGTGCCCGTCCGGGCGTATCGCTAGCAGTGCTCAAGCGTGCAGCACTGACCCCACCCGCGCGTTACCGCCTGGTGGTGCTGCCCGGTTCCGGCTGCACCGGTTGGCTGCCGGTGGCGGCCCGCTATTTCGCCGGACTGCTGCACGCCGAGTTGCTGGTGCTGCACAAGCCCGGTATCGATGTCAGTGCGGGATTGGGTGCCGACTGCCCGCCGGATTTCATCCAGCGCGACACGCTATCGGCGTGGCGCGACCACGCCCAGGCGGCATTGCAGGCGCATTACTCGGTGTCCCAAAATCTTCCCCCAACACCCGGGCCGCCAGACCCCAGGCTACCGACACTGCTGTTGGGTATCTCCGAAGGCGCGGAACTACTGCCCGATCTGGCCAAACTCATTCCAACGCTGGCTGGTGTTGTGATGATCTCGGCCCCCGGGCTCGACCCCCGTGAGGCTGGCGAGTTGCAGGCCCGGCGGCTGGGGCAATGGCCGGCCTGGCAGGCACTGGAACGTGCCCAGATATCGGATGCCAGCGACGAGGATATTCACGAAGGCCGCACACTCAAGTACTGGCGCGACTTCTGGCACTGGCAGCTGGCCCAGCCCCTGCTGGATGCCTCCTGGCCATTGCTGCGGGTGTGGGGCGATGCCGATGCGCTGGTGCCAATTGCCGCCTACGATCGCTTCGAACAGCGCTCGCACCGCCGCACCGTGCCGATGTGTGACCTGCGCTTGCCCGGTGCCGCCCATGGCTTGCAAAGCGGGCGAGTTGATCGACGCGACGGCCTGCAGTGGCTATGGGCAAGACTTGAAGTGTGGGGGCGCAAGTCGGCTGGGGAACTGTGCGCGTTGGTAATTCCGTGAAGGACCAATCACCCCCGAAACCGCTTGCGCGTCAGCACCAGCGCCAGCCAGAAGCCCCCCACGGCGTAAAGCGCCAGCACGGCCGCCGGGTGCAGCCAGTTCGCGGGCCACTGGTCCATGAACAGCGGACGCACCAGCTCGACCGCGTTGGTCAACGGCAGCCAATGCGAAATGGCCCGCACCACCGGCGGTAGCTGTTCCAATGGAAAAAAAATGCCACTCAAAAACATCATGGGTGTCAGGAACAGCGTGAAATAGTAGGTGAAAAAGTCGTAACCCTTGGCCAGTGCGTTGAAAATCAGCGCCACACAACTGAAGGTGATGCCCACCCCCAGCAACACCGGCCAGGCCACCAGCAGCTTGGGGCTGTAGCTGATGCCAAGCGCCAACATCACGCCCAAAATGGCGGTGACAGTAAACAGCGCCTTGAACGCTGCCCACAGCATCTCGGCCAGCACAATGTCGTCGAGATTGACCGGCGCGTTCATGATGCCGTCCCAGGTTTTTTGCACATGCATGCGGCTGAAGGCCGAGTACAGCGCCTCAAAACTGGCGGCATTCATGGCGCTCATGCAGATCGAGCCGCTGGCCAAAAACAAAATGTAGGGCACTTTTTGGCCCGCCACATTGACCTGCCCAACCAGCGCACCCATGCCGTAGCCAAAGGCTACCAGCCACATCAGCGGCTCGGCAATGTTGCCCACCAGGCTAGGAATGGCCAGTTTGCGCCAGACCAGCAGATTGCGCAAAAACACCGGCCACCAACGGCTGGAAAGTTGGGGTGCACGCCAAATTGAAGAGTTCATTACAAGGCTCATAGCTACATTCGAACACAAGAAAATGATGTCTGCCCGTCATTGCGAGCGCAGCGATTCCATCATTGCGAGCGCAACGATTCCGTCATTGCGAGCGCAGCGATTCCGTCATTGCGAGCGCAGCGCGGCAATCCATGCACCCCGGAAGTCCTGGAATTCATGGATTGCCACGTCGCTGGCGCTCCTCGCAATGACGGCGGTGACGCTGGCGCTCCTCGCAATGACGGCGGTGACGCTGGCGCTCCTCGCCGTCATTGCGAGCACAGCGATTCCGTCATTGCGAGCGCAGCGCGGCAATCCATGCACCCCGGAAGTCCTGGAATTCATGGATTGCCACGTCGCTGG
>JBBQLQ010000034.1:0-23969 GCA_038328055.1 Burkholderiales bacterium | reverse complement strand
ACACATTCAGACCCAGGTGCTGGTTGAAAATGGCGGCACTGTCGTCATTGGCGGTATTTTCGAACTGACCGAGACCGACAGCGAAACCAAAGTGCCGTTGCTGGGCGATTTGCCGGGTGTCGGCAACCTGTTCAAGAGCCGTTCCAGAATCGCCAACAAGCAAGAAATGCTGGTGTTCATCACTCCCAAGGTGGTGGCGGACAAGGCTGCGCGGTAAAGCTGCTATGTAAATTACTAATGGGAAGATGATGATGAAATTGATGCGATATGTTTTGGCTTTGGTTCTGGCTGCTGGTTTGGCTGCTTGCGGCGGCGGGGGGGGGAATCCGGGGACACCGTCAGGCAAGACGCCTGATACAACAGTTGTAAACACGGATCCGCGTCTTACTGCAGGTTTAGTTGACACTGCAGGCGTGGCGACGACGTCAATCAGCGCCTCTGGATACACCGTACTCAATGTGAAACTGACCGATCCAAGCGGTAGTCCGATTTCGAATCAGCTGATTGATGTATCCGGTGACAGCACAAAAGTAATTTTCCCGGAAGGTGGTACCGGACTTACAAGTTCTGCTGGCATTGCGACAGTCAAAGTGGCGCGTGCATCCCTCACTGCATCGGGGGCAGGTTCTCTGACGGTCGCCTACAGTTACAAAGTCGGCTCGTTGACAACTTACCCTAATGGATCAGCGCCCCCAACTGCTGATAAGGTAATTTCAACTTTTGTGGGCTACCAGTTGTCGGCGGCCAACATTAGCTTGACTAACATGGATGTTGGCTCGTCCACCTTGGTTGCCTACGGTACCCGACAGGTGTCAGTTCAGGCCAATATCAACGGGGTTGCGGTTTCAGCAACACCTGTGCAAATCAGCTTCACGGCCAATTGTGGTCAGATTTCTCCGGCCACAGCGTCTACTAACAGTGCGGGCATTGCCGTCGTGAGTTATACCGCTACCGATGCGGCTGGCGCGACCCAGAGTACCTTAGGATGCAGTGGCAAGTCGGTAGAAATTTCTGCCAGCACCATCGGGGCGGCTGTCGTTTCCAAATCATTGAGCATTTCAGCAGCTCCTGCGACCAACTTGAGTTTTGTGGCTGTGACGCCAGCCATGATCTTTTTGGATAATTCAGGTGGCACTACACAGGCTATTGCTAAATTTAAACTCGTAAACGCGCGTGGCGAGGCCTTGTTAGGCCAAGATGTGTTGTTGACATTGAAAAATCAGGTTGCAGGCATTGTCAAGGCATCTCTTGGAACGGTAGGCAATACGGCAGGGGTGACAGTCACTACAGATGCCAATGGCAACGTATCAGTGCCTATTTTTTCGGGCACCGTGCCAACCAGCGTGGTCGTGAATGCGGCTCTTGTCTCGAATTCGCTGGTTCAAACCGACTCTGCCATTCTGACCATTGCATCCGGGCGCGCAGCGCAGGACCGCGTTAGCCTGTCAATCAAGGAGCTGGCAATTGAAGGGCTTAATGTTGACGGCGTTACAACTGATGTAACCCTGTCGTTGGCTGATCGCCAGGGCAATCCTGTGCCGGATGGCACAGCGGTCAATTTTGTCACCGAGGGTGGTGTGATGATTCCGCCAGTCTGCTATACCGGTGGTACCAAAGACCTGACCACGGGAGTATTCAGCAATCCGGGCAATTCCCAATGTTCGGTGAAGATTCGCTCCCAAGCACCCCGACCTGTGGGCGGACGGGTATCGATACTCGCCTATGCCGCGGGGGAAGAGGATTTCGTTGACAGGAATTTCAACAATGTATTCGACGCAGGTGACACCTTTACTGATCTTGGCAATGCGTATCGCGATGACAACGAAAATTTGACTTTTGATGCAGGCGAGTTTTCTGTGCCACGCACGGGTTTGGTCGGCAGTGGCAGCGGATGCCCTGGCCTGCTTGGGCGGCCTGGTACTTGTGATGGTGTATGGGGCGCGGCGGATGTTCGCCGGCAATCCATCATTGTGTTTGCGAGTGGCGCGGCAAGCATCTTGGAAATTTCTCAGGCCACCGGAGGTTTGGTATTCAGCTTGGCAGATGTCAATGGCAACAGTGTTCCAACGGGAAGCACAATTGCGGTCACTGCTTCATCTTCGTCTGGAAGTTGCAAGATTTCTGGCGGGAGCAGCGCAGTGGTAGGGAATTCATTGTCGTCAGCAGTTTTTGCAGCGAACTATACCGGTTGCGTAGGTGGCGACTTGATCACCGTTACAGTTACTTCACCGCTCGGAACAGTCACTGCTAGAGGTTTTTCTGTGCCTGTTGTGGCACCGGCGGCACTTAATGTGTTGTCGGGATCTGCCATGACGTTGGCAGTGGGTGAAATCCGTAATACCACTGTTACCGGTGGCACATCGCCATACACTGTTTTTTCAAGTGGAAATACTACTGCTACCGCGACGCTGAGTACTGCTGCTTTGACTGTCACAGGCGTTGCGACTGGATCGGTGACGATTACCGTTACGGATGCAGTTGGAACCAAGTTCCCGATTGCTGTGACGGTGCCATAACAGGTGTCGCGGGTCAAATAGCTGAGAGTTATTGCAGGGTGATATCGCGTATTGCTTCTATCGTATCGGGCTGAGATGATCTCTCTCATCGGGCTCCCCGGCTCCGGCAAATCCACCGTCGGCCGCCAGCTTGCCCGGCGGCTGCAGGTGCCGTTTTTTGACTCGGACCATGTTATCGAGCAGCGCCTGGGCTGCTCGATACGTGAGTTTTTTGAGCGCGAAGGCGAAGACCGTTTTCGCGACATCGAATCCAGTGTGATTGATGAGTTGACGCAAGCGCCAAGCGGCGTGCTGTCGACCGGCGGCGGTGCTGTGTTGCGTGAAGTCAATCGCCAGCACCTGCACGATCGCACCCAGGTGGTGTATCTGAATTCTTCTCCCGATGAATTATTCAGGCGCCTGCGGCACGACAAAAACCGCCCGCTGTTGCAGGTGGCCGATCCGCTGGGCCGCCTGCGGGATTTGCACGCCCTGCGTGATCCGCTGTACCGCCAGACGGCCCATTTCAGTATTGACACCGGTCGCCCCTCGGTGGCCAGCCTGGTCAACATGATTCAGATGCAACTGGAAATGGCAGGGATTGCCAACCCAACCTGAAGATTTGTCAATACAATGGCAGCACAATTTCATTCCAAAGGGCATGACTATGACGACTGCACATGAAGCGGATGCCACCATCCAGTTCCGCATGAATTCCACCATCAAAGAGGGTGCTTTTGCCGTGCTGCGCGACATGGGCATCAGCCCATCGGAGGCGATGCGCGTGTTCATCACTCAGGTCTACAAGACCCGCACACTCCCGCTGGTCATTGCTGCGGATGCCGATGTTACGGGCCCCACCGCGGAGGCCGGCTACAACGAGTGGCTGCGCGAGCGTTTGCAAAAAACCATCAATGCCTTGGACAGTGGCACCATGAAGAGCTACTCCAATGAAACGGCTAAAGCCGTGTTACACGCACGCTTGGAAGCCCGCCGCAATATCAATTTTCCGGCGTAGATCAGTTCGTCATGGCGATTCAATGGTCAGACTTTGCGCTGCAAAGTCTGGAAGAAATCATCTTCTGGTACGAGCTTGAAGCCGGTCGTCAGGTCGCCGATTCCATTCAAAACCGGATTTGGCAGCAAGTAGAAAAAATTGATGGTTGTCCCATCAGCATTCCCGCAAGCGAGTTGTTTGCGGAAGCCCGCAAACTGGGGATATCCAACCTGCCTTACGTGGCCTTCATCCGGCAAGTCGACGGCGCAGTCTGGGAGGTGGTTGATGTTGTTCATACCTCCAGAAAACTTCCAAAAAGCGAATAATTCATGAACACCCCAGACCTCCAAACCGTCGCCATTGATCTGGCCGACCGCAGCTATCAGATCGCCATTCGTGGCTCGCTGTTTGACAACCCGCTGAGTTACGCCGAGCTGCCCAAAGCCGGGGCCGCGCTGATCGTGACCAACACCACTGTGGGGCCACTGTACGCCGAGCGGTTGCAGCGGGCCATCAGCAACCATTACGGCCAGGTGCACACGGTCGTGCTGCCCGATGGCGAAGCGTTCAAGACCTGGGGCAGTCTGAACCTGATTTTTGATGGCTTGCTGTCGCACGGCTGCGACCGCAAGACCACGCTGTTTGCACTGGGTGGCGGCGTGGTGGGCGATATGACCGGGTTTGCTGCGGCCAGCTACATGCGCGGCGTGCCGTTTGTGCAGGTGCCCACCACGCTGCTGGCCCAGGTCGATTCGTCGGTAGGCGGCAAGACCGCTATCAATCACCCGCTGGGCAAGAACATGATTGGCGCGTTTTACCAGCCGCTCAAGGTGGTGTGCGATCTGGACACACTCAAGACATTGCCGCAGCGCGAACTCAGCGCGGGCTTGGCCGAGGTCATCAAATACGGTCCCATTGCCGACATGGATTTTCTGGCCTGGCTGGAGGCCAATCTGGCGGCTGTGCTGGCGCGCGAGCCCGCTGCGCTGGCGCATGTGGTCAAGCGCAGTTGCGAGATCAAAGCCTGGGTGGTCGGGCAAGACGAGCGCGAATCAGGCCTGCGTGCGATTTTGAACTTTGGCCACACCTTTGGCCACGCCATTGAAGCGGGTTTGGGTTTTGGCACCTGGCTGCATGGCGAGGCGGTGGGCTGCGGCATGGTGATGGCGGCGCAGTTGTCGGCGCGCCTAGGCTTGGTTGATGCGTTTTTTGTCAACCGCCTGACCCAGTTGATTCACAAGGCTGGACTGCCCATCAAAGCGCCAGTTTTGCCGGGCGATGACAATGCCGGGCGCTATCTGGAACTGATGAGCGTCGACAAAAAAGCCGAGGCTGGTGAAATCAAATTTGTGCTGATCGACAAGCCCGGCCGCGCCGTGCTGCGCTCTGCGCCGGATGCCGTGGTGCGCCAGGTGATTGATGCTTGTTGCGCTTAGCTGCTTCTGTATTGATAGCAGCCTGCAAATATTATATAAGGGCTAGAGCCTGTTTTCTTATAAAAATATGATCTTGGCACCTTACGCCTGCGACCCGGCCAGCAGCCGTGGTCGACGCTACCCGCAAGCACCCGCGCCGACCCGCACCGACTACCAGCGTGACCGCGACCGCATCGTGCACAGCACGGCTTTTCGGCGGCTGGTCTACAAAACCCAGGTGTTCCTGAACCATGAGGGTGACCTGTTTCGCACCCGACTGACGCACTCGTTGGAAGTCGCCCAGTTAGGGCGATCCATTGCCCGCTCGCTGCATCTCAACGAGGATCTGGTGGAGGCGATTGCGCTGGCGCACGACTTGGGTCACACGCCGTTTGGCCATGCCGGGCAAGACGCGCTTAACGACTGCATGACAGCCTTTGGCGGCTTTGAGCACAACCTGCAAAGCCTGCGCGTGGTTGACCATCTGGAAGAGCGCTACCCGGACTTTGACGGACTGAACCTGACCTTTGAGACCCGCGAGGGCATCCTCAAACACTGCTCTGCCAGTAACGCACGTCGCCTGGACGTGTTGGAGCCAAACGGTGTGGCGCAGCGTTTTTTGCAGCGCAGCCAGCCCAGCCTGGAAGCGCAACTGTGCAACCTGGCCGATGAAATTGCCTACAACGCGCATGACATTGACGACGGCGTGCGCTCTGGCCTGATCACGCTGGCGCAGTTGCAGGAGGTGACGCTGTTTGATGATTTCAGGCGGCAAACGCTGGCGGACTACCCGCAACTCAACGAGACCGACCAGGATCATCGCCTGCTCTACGAGTCGATTCGCCGCATGCTCAGCGCCCAGGTCTATGACGTGATTGCGGCGACGCAAGCGGCCACCGATGCCGCAGCGCCAGCTGATGTGACCGCGGTGCGGCGGTTACCGCCCTTGGTGCAATTTGGCGCGGACATGCGGGTCAAATCGCAGGCACTGAAAGCCTTTTTGCTGGGGCGGCTTTACCGGCACCCGCAAGTGGTGCAAACCACCGACCTGGCCCGCCAAGTGGTGCGTGGGTTGTTTGAGGTGTATCTGGATGCGCCCCATGAATTGCCCGAGCGCTACCAGCGCCGCGCGCGGGTGGCGTTGCAGGCTGCGGGGGCAGGTACGGCGCGGGTTGATCCGCTGTCCGCCACCGCCCGCGTGGTGGCCGATTACATTGCTGGCATGACCGATCGTTTTGCTGCGCGCGAGCACCAGCGTTTGACCGGACAGCAGCTTCTGCCTCAAGGAAATGAATGAGTATCGACCAACACGTCATTGACGACACCCGAGCCTGGCTGGAGCGCGCTGTGATCGGCCTGAACCTGTGCCCGTTTGCCAAAAGCGTCCACGTCAAGGGGCAAGTGCACTACGCCGTCAGCCAAGCCAGCAAGCCCAAGGCACTGCTCAAAGATCTGGTTTATGAGCTAAATAGCCTTGTAGCCCTTGATGCTAAAGCGCGAGACACTACGTTATTAATAGCACCTTATTGCCTGCAAGATTTTGCGGCGTTCACGGACTTTCTACAGAAGGCTGACCAGGCGCTGGCTGATCTGGGTCTGGACGGTGTAATGCAAATTGCCTCGCTGCACCCGCAGTACCAGTTTGCCGGCACCGATCCCGATGACATCACCAACTACACCAACCGCTCGCCGTACCCCACACTGCATTTGTTGCGCGAGGACAGCATCGACCGGGCGGTAGCGGCTTTTCCCAACCCCGAGTCGATTTTTGAGACGAACATGCAGACGATGGAAAAGTTGGGTCTGGATGGGTGGACTGCTTTGCAGGTGGGGCCAACGCCCGCTGATGAGTCAGGCCGCTGACTCTGCGTGGCATCATCAGCCTATGAATCCAAGCAAAACCGTAAAAAAATCTGCGCGCAGGTCACTGGCTGAGGGCAACGCTGCCCACTCGCTGGCCGACGAAATCCGCCCCGGACAGTCGCTGGAACTGCTCAAAGAACTGCACATTTTGACCCGTGAGGGCAAGCTCAACCAGGATTCGCGCCGCAAGCTCAAACAGGTTTACCACCTGTACCAGTTCATTGAAAAAATTTTGCTGGAACTGGAAGCTGCGCTGGGCAAGGGGGGCGGCATCACGCTGGCCGACCACGGTGCGGGCAAGTCGTACCTGGGCTTCATCTTGTACGACCTGTTTTTTAAAAGCCGCGCCAGTGGCCAGATTTTTGGCATCGAAACCCGCGCCGAGCTGATTGAAAAATCACGCGACCTGGCGGCCCGCCTGGGCTTTGAGCGCATGGCGTTTTTGAACCTGACGGTCGCCCAGTCGGCCCAGTCTGACCAACTGCCAGATCGCATTGACGTGGTGACCGCGCTGCACGCCTGCGACACCGCTACCGACGATGCGATTGCCTTTGGCCTGCAAAAGCAGGCGCGTTTCATGGTGCTGGTGCCGTGCTGCCAGGCTGAAGTGGCGCGGGTCTTGAGTCAGCACAAGGCCTTGAATTTATCGCGCACGCCATTGGCCGAGTTGTGGCGTCACCCGCTGCACACGCGTGAAATGGGCAGTCAGATCACCAATGTGCTGCGCTGCCTGTACCTGGAGGCTTGTGGCTACCAGGTCACCGTGACCGAACTGGTGGGCTGGGAGCACAGCATGAAAAACGAGCTGATCCTCGCCCGCTATACGGGCCAAAAGAATCGGGCGGCCGCGCAGCGCCTGCGCGCGCTGCTGGATGAGTTTGGGCTGATAGAGCTGCTTCACACACGGTTTACGGGCTTGCCGGACAATTCAACTGCCATGGTCGATGCGTGAGTCATAGTCGGACGTGCAATGCACCTGTGCGGGAATGACGCTGCTTTATCTAATGGGTAATCTTGGCTTTTCTGGTTGAAATTTCAAGGAGTTTGTGATGAAAAAATTTGCTTCTATGAGTTTGTCAGTGTTGTTGGCCCTGACCCTGGGTGCGTGCGCCAGCAGCAGCCCGGATGTAATCCAGCGCGGTGATGTGCAGCGGCTTTCCAGGGTTGAAGACGGTGTGGTGCTGTCGGTGCGCGCGGTGACTGTCGATGGTAGCCAAAGCGGCATTGGCGCAGCCGTCGGCGGTGTCACTGGCGCGGTAGCTGGTGCCACGCGTGGTGGGTCGAACGCCGAAAGTAGCGTGATCGGCTTGCTGGTAGGCGTGGCGGGTGCAGTGGCTGGCAACGCTATCGAGCGCATGGCCACGCGTGAGGAAGCCACCGAGCTGTTGATTCAACTCAAGGGCGGCGAGCGCCGCGCCGTGGTGCAGGCCAAGGGCGGCGAAGTGCTGCTGCCAGGCGATGCCGTGATGTTGATCACGACCGGCGGCAAAGTCCGCGTCGCCAGGGCACCTAGATAAGTAACAAATTAATTGGGGTCAGATAACGATTGTTTTAGCGATTATTTTGGCCAATGTTTTTCGTTGCTGGAGGATTTTTATGGCCAGACTACCCCGCCTGACGGTTGCCAATTACCCCCACCATGTGATCCAGCGTGGCAATAATCGCCAGCCTATTTTTTCCACACCGGCTGATTACCGCCGGATGCTGGAGATTCTGGACGAAATCGCAAAAGAGTTTCAGGTCGCCCTTCATGCCTATGTGTTGATGAGCAACCACATTCACCTGCTGGCGACACCGCAAACGGCAGATGGCTTGCCGCTGATGATGCAGGCGCTTGGGCGCAGTTATGTGCGCTATTTCAACAAGGCGCAGCAGCGCACCGGCACCCTGTGGGAAGGGCGCTACAAATCCACCGTGATCCAGTCCGAGCGCTATTTGCTTGCTTGCATGGTCTATATCGACTTGAATCCGGTGCGCGGTGGTATGGTGGCGCTCGCGCAAGACTACCCGTGGTCCAGCTACGCGCATTACGCGGGTCTGCGTACCGATCGTCTGATCACCCCGCATGCCTTGTATTGGGAGCTTGGCAACACCCCATTTTCTCGCGAAGCTGCGTACACCGAATTGGTGCAAAGCGGCATCAACGCGGTGCAACAGGCTGCCTTGACCGATGCCACGGTGAGCGGATGGGCTTTGGGCGAGCCCGATTTTGTTGCCGATTTACAAAATAGAACCACACGTCGCATCAGTAAAGCGGCCGCAGGTCGGCCATTTTCAGTCAATGTTTCGGTATAAAAATAGGCTGCAGTCCTTATAAATACTGCGCAAGTAGCTACACATTTGATGTGTCCCTAATTAATTTTAAATAGATGAATTTACAAATTAATCGTTATCTGACCCCAATTAATTTTTTTGGCATGGTTGCTGCATTGCGGTAAAGTCGAACCATCTGACACTTTTTACAGGAGCGCACCCATGACGACGGCTGCCGAGATCACACATCTCACGGACAACGGTTTGTATTCCACCGAGCAAGAGCACGACGCTTGCGGCGTGGGTTTTGTGGCCCACATCAAGGGCATCAAGTCGCACGACATTGTCAAGAATGCGCTGCAAATTCTGCAAAACCTGGATCACCGGGGCGCGGTCGGTGCCGACAAGTTGATGGGCGATGGCGCTGGCATTCTGATTCAGCTGCCGGATGCCTTGTACCGTGAAGAGATGGCCGCCCAGGGCATCAGCCTGCCGCCGCCTGGCGAATACGGTGTGGGTATGGTGTTTTTGCCCAAAGAGCATGCCTCGCGGATGGCCTGCGAGCAAGAGCTTGAGCGTGCCGTCAAGGCCGAAGGCCAGGTATTGCTGGGCTGGCGCGATGTGCCGGTCAATCGCGATATGCCGATGTCACCCAATGTGCGCAAAAAAGAGCCGATCCTGCGCCAATTGTTCATTGGCCGTGGCAATGATGTGATCGTGCAGGACGCGCTGGAGCGCAAGCTGTACGTCATCCGCAAGACCGCCAGCGCGCACATTCAGGCCTTGAAGCTCAAGCACAGCAAAGAGTATTACGTGCCCAGCATGTCCAGCCGCACTGTGATCTACAAGGGGCTGCTGCTGGCCGATCAGGTTGGCACCTATTTTTCAGACCTGCAAGACGAGCGTTGTGTCTCGGCGCTGGGCCTGGTGCACCAGCGCTTTTCGACCAACACCTTCCCCGAGTGGCCGTTGGCGCACCCGTACCGCTACGTGGCGCACAACGGCGAAATCAACACCGTGAAAGGCAACTACAACTGGATGAAGGCCCGTGAAGGCGTCATGAGCTCGCCAGTGCTGGGTGCTGACCTGAAAAAGCTCTACCCCATCAGTTTTGCGCACCAGTCTGATACCGCTACCTTTGACAACTGCCTGGAACTGTTGACGATGGCTGGCTACCCGATCAGCCAGGCGGTGATGATGATGATCCCCGAGCCATGGGAACAAAACACCACCATGGACCCGCGTCGCCGCGCGTTTTACGAATACCACGCCGCCATGATGGAACCGTGGGACGGCCCGGCTTCTATTGTGTTTACCGACGGCCGCCAGATCGGTGCCACGCTAGATCGAAATGGTCTGCGCCCCTCTCGTTACTGCATCACCGATGACGATCTGGTCGTCATGGCCTCCGAGTCTGGCGTGCTGCCTTTCCCGGAAAACAAGATTGTGCGCAAATGGCGCCTGCAACCCGGCAAGATGTTCATGATCGACCTGGAGCAGGGTCGCATGGTCGACGACGAAGAACTCAAGTCAACCCTGGCCAACAGCAAGCCCTACAAGCAGTGGATCGAAAACCTGCGCATTCGCCTAGATGATGTCCAAGGTGGCGGCGAACCGGCCAGCGCAGCCGAGTCCGAGAGCAACTTGCTCGATCGCCAGCAGGCTTTTGGCGTTACCCAGGAAGATGTCAAATTTTTGATGGCACCGATGGCTGTCAACGGCGAAGAGGCCTTGGGTTCGATGGGCAACGACAGCCCGCTGGCTGTGCTCTCCGACAAAAACAAGCCCTTGTACAACTACTTCAAGCAGTTGTTTGCCCAAGTGACGAATCCGCCGATTGACCCGATTCGCGAAGCTATTGTGATGAGCCTGGTGTCGTTCATCGGCCCCAAACCCAATCTGCTCGACATCAACCAGGTCAACCCACCGATGCGCCTTGAGGTGAGTCAGCCAGTGCTGGACTTTGCCGACATGGCCAAGCTGCGCGACATTGCCAAGCACACCCAGGGCAAATTCCGCAGTTACACGCTGGACATCACCTACCCGCTGGCCTGGGGTCGCGAGGGTGTTGAAGCCAAGCTGGCCTCCTTGTGCGCCGAAGCCGTGGATGCCATCAATGGCGGCCACAACATCCTGATCATCAGCGACCGTGCCTTGAGCGCGACCCAGGTCGCCATTCCGGCGCTGTTGGCCTTGAGCGCCGTGCACCAGCATCTGGTGATTGAGGGCTTGCGCACCACCGCCGGTTTGGTGGTGGAGACCGGCACCGCCCGCGAGGTGCATCACTTTGCCGTGCTGGCCGGTTACGGTGCCGAAGCGGTTCATCCCTATCTGGCGATGGAAACCCTGGCCGGCATGTGCAAGGAACTGCCCGGCGATTTGAGTGCCGACAAGGCCATTTACAACTACGTCAAGGCCGTCGGCAAGGGCTTGTCCAAGATCATGTCCAAAATGGGTGTCAGCACCTACATGAGCTACTGCGGTGCCCAGTTGTTCGAGGCCATTGGCCTGTCCAGCGAGACCGTCAACAAATACTTCACCGGCACACCCAGCCGCGTTGAGGGCATTGGCGTGTTTGCCATTGCCGAAGAAGCCATTCGCATGCACAAGGCCGCTTATGGCGCAGACCCGGTGTTGGCCAACCGGCTCGATACCGGTGGCGAATACGCCTGGCGCACCCGTGGTGAAGAACACATGTGGACCCCCGACGCGATTGCCAAACTGCAGCACAGCACGCGTGCCAACAACTGGAACACCTACAAGGAATACGCCCAGCTTATCAACGACCAAAGCAAGCGCCACATGACGCTGCGGGGGTTGTTCGAGTTCAAGATCGACCCCGCCAAAGCCATCCCGCTGGACCAGGTCGAATCGGCCAAGGAAATCGTCAAGCGCTTTGCCACCGGGGCCATGTCGCTGGGCTCCATCAGCACCGAAGCGCACGCCACGCTGGCGGTTGCCATGAACCGCATCGGCGGCAAAAGCAACACCGGTGAAGGCGGCGAAGACCCGGCGCGCTACCGCAACGAGCTCAAGGGCATCCCGATCAAGGTCGGTGACTCGCTCAAGAGCGTGATTGGCGCGGATGTGGTTGAGGTCGACATGCCGCTGCAAGACGGAGACAGTTTGCGCTCGCGCATCAAGCAGGTGGCTTCCGGCCGCTTTGGAGTCACCGCCGAATACCTGACCAGTGCCGATCAGATCCAGATCAAGATGGCCCAGGGTGCCAAGCCAGGCGAGGGCGGTCAACTGCCTGGCACCAAGGTGTCGGATTACATTGGCTTCTTGCGTCACTCGGTGCCCGGTGTTGGCTTGATTTCGCCGCCACCGCACCATGATATTTATTCGATTGAAGATTTGGCGCAACTGATTCACGACCTGAAAAACGTCGCGCCCAAGGCTGGCATCAGTGTCAAGCTGGTGTCCGAGATCGGCGTTGGCACCATCGCTGCCGGTGTGGCCAAGTGCAAGGCCGACCATGTGGTGATCGCCGGGCACGACGGCGGTACCGGTGCGTCACCGTGGTCGTCCATCAAGCATTGCGGCAGCCCGTGGGAAATCGGCCTGGCCGAAACCCAGCAAACGCTGGTGCTCAACCGCTTGCGTAGCCGCATCCGCGTGCAGGCCGACGGCCAGATGAAGACCGGTCGCGATGTCGCCATTGGTGCCCTGCTGGGTGCCGATGAATTCGGCTTCGCCACCGCGCCGCTGGTGGTGGAAGGCTGCATCATGATGCGCAAATGCCACTTGAACACCTGCCCGGTGGGCGTTGCCACGCAAGACCCGCTGTTGCGGCAAAAGTTTTCCGGCAAGCCCGAGCATGTGGTGAATTACTTCTTTTTCATCGCCGAAGAAGTGCGCCAGATCATGGCGCAGCTGGGCTTCGCCCGCTTTGACGACATGATTGGCCGCGCTGACCTGCTCGATATGCGCTCCGGGCTTGCGCACTGGAAAGCCAGCGGTCTGGACTTTGGTCGCTTGTTCGCCATGCCCCAGGTGCCCGACGATGTGTCCAAGTTTCACACCGAGGTGCAGGAACATGGCCTAGACAAGGCGCTGGACAATGTGCTGATTGAAAAATCGAAACCGGCCATTGAAAAAGGTGAGCGCGTCAAGTTCATTGAAGTAGTGCGCAACGTCAACCGCTCGGTCGGGGCCATGCTGTCGGGCGCGGTCACCCAGGCGCACCCGGAAGGCTTGCCCGATGACACCATTCGCATCCAGCTCGAAGGCACGGGGGGGCAATCCTTCGGTGCTTTCCTGGCGCGCGGCATCACGCTGTACCTGATTGGCGATGCCAACGATTACACCGGCAAGGGACTCTCAGGTGGCCGTGTCGTGGTACGCCCCAGCATTGATTTCCGGGGCGACCCAATTCGCAACACCATTGTGGGCAATACCGTGATGTACGGTGCCACCAGTGGCGAGGCGTTTTTCAGTGGGGTGGCCGGCGAGCGTTTTGCGGTGCGCCTGTCAGGGGCCACCGCCGTGATCGAAGGCACCGGCGACCATGGTTGCGAGTACATGACCGGCGGCACTGTGGCGGTGCTGGGCAACACCGGGCGCAACTTTGCCGCGGGCATGAGCGGTGGCATTGCCTATGTGTATGACGAAGACGGCAAGTTTGCCAAGCGTTGCAACACCGCCATGGTGTCGCTTGAAAAAGTGCTGTCCATTGCCGACCAGCGCATCGACATTGACGAGAAACTTTGGCACCGCGGCCAGCCCGATGAAGCCCAGTTGAAAAAGCTGCTGGAAGACCATAACCGCTGGACCGGCAGCAAGCGCGCGCGCGAGTTGCTCGACAACTGGGACACCAGTCGCCTGAAATTTGTCAAGGTGTTTCCGCTTGAGTACAAGCGGGCGTTGGGTGAGCTTCATGCAAAAAAAGAGGCTCAAGCCCATATGAAACGTGCGCAGACTGCTACAAAAAAAGAATCAGATAAAAAAGTGTTGGTGGCTAAGTAAGCAAAGGAACAAAAATGGGAAAAGTCACGGGCTTCATGGAATTCGAGCGCATTGAAGAGGGTTACAAGCCAGTACCCGAGCGCCTGAAAAACTACAAAGAATTCGTCATCGGTCTGGATGACGCGCAGGCCACCAAGCAGGCGGCGCGCTGCATGGACTGCGGCACGCCGTTTTGCAACAGCGGCTGCCCGGTCAACAACATCATTCCGGACTTCAATGATCTGGTCTACCAGGGCGACTGGAAAGAAGCGTTGGATGTGCTGCACAGCACCAACAATTTCCCCGAGTTCACCGGGCGCATTTGCCCGGCCCCGTGCGAAGCTGCGTGCACCTTGAATGTGAACGCCGGTGCCGTGGGCATCAAGAGCATCGAGCACGCCATCATCGACCGGGGTTGGTCTGAGGGCTGGGTCAAGCCGCAGCCGGCCAAGATCAAAACCGGTAAAAAAGTGGCGGTGGTGGGCTCCGGCCCGGCGGGCATGGCAGCAGCACAACAATTGGTGCGCGCTGGCCATGAGGTGACGCTGTTTGAGAAAAACGACCGCGTGGGCGGCTTGCTGCGCTACGGCATTCCTGACTTCAAAATGGAAAAAACCCACATCGACCGGCGCGTCGAGCAGCTTAAGGCCGAGGGCGTGGTGATTCGCACCAGTGTGCTGGTCGGTGCCCTGCCCAAAGGCAGCAAGGTTACCAACTGGGCCAAGGAAAGCATTTCGCCTGAGCAACTCCATAAAGACTTTGACGCGGTGCTGCTCACAGGCGGCTCCGAGCAGTCGCGCGACTTGCCGGTGCCTGGCCGTGACCTGGACGGCATTTACTACGCCATGGAATTTTTGCCGCAGCAAAACAAGGTCAATGCGGGCGACAAGCTCAAGGGCCAGTTGCGCGCCGATGGCAAGCACGTCATCGTGATTGGTGGTGGCGATACGGGCAGCGACTGCGTGGGCACCAGCAATCGCCATGGTGCGGCCAGCGTCACGCAGTTTGAAGTGATGCCGCAGCCGCCGGTGGAAGAAAACCGGCCAATGACCTGGCCTTACTGGCCCATGAAACTGCGTACCAGTTCCAGCCACGACGAGGGCTGTACCCGTGAATTTGCCATTTCCACCAAAGAATTCATCGGTGAAAAAGGCAAGCTGACGGGGTTGAAAACCGTGCATATCGAATTCAAGGACGGCAAGATGGTCGAAATTGCCGGCACCGAGAAAACCTACAAAGCCGATATGGTTTTTCTGGCCATGGGTTTTGTCAACCCGGTGGCGACCGTGCTGGAGGCTTTCGGTGTGGACAAGGACGCACGCGGCAACGCCAAGGCCAGCACGGATTTCAGTGGTGGTTACGCCACCAGCGTGCCCCGGGTGTTTGCTGCGGGCGATATGCGCCGTGGCCAAAGCCTGGTGGTGTGGGCCATTCGCGAAGGCCGCCAAGCCGCGCGCGCAGTCGATGAGTTTTTGATAGGCTTCAGTGACTTGCCGCGTTAAGTTTGATGTCCTTTGCAACAGTGGCTCTTGATTTGACCCGTTTTCTCGGGTCGGTCTGCGGGTTTACCCGGCAAGTGCCACCGCGTTTGTTGCGTCGTCACTTATGATCGGGGGCCGGGTTTCTACCCGGTCTCTTTTTTTATGCCTCCAAATAGTTCACAAAACCTGGTTGAAATTCGTCGCTTGAGCTTCGGCTATGGCGAGCGCGTGATCCTGGACGACATTTCCCTGGACATTCCGCGTGGCAAGGTGACGGCGCTGATGGGGGCCTCGGGCGGCGGCAAAACCACCATTCTTCGGCTGATTGGCGGCCAAAGCCGGGCGCAGTCAGGCCAGATGCTGTTTGATGGTCAGGACATCACGCCGATGAATCAGGCAGATATGTACAAGGCGCGCCGTCGCATGGGCATGCTGTTTCAGTTTGGCGCGTTGTTTGCCGACCTGAGTGTGTTTGACAACGTGGCCTTTCCGCTGCGTGAGCACACTGATTTGCCCGAAGCGCTGATTCGCGACATTGTGCTGATGAAGCTCAATGCGGTGGGTCTGCGCGGTGCCCACGAACTCATGCCCAGCGAAGTCTCGGGTGGCATGGCGCGGCGCATTGCGCTGGCCCGCGCAATTGCACTCGACCCCGAACTGGTGATGTACGACGAGCCCTTTTCCGGGCTTGATCCGATCTCGCTGGCGATTGCAGCGCGGCTGATTCGTGAACTCAATGACTCGATGGGCTTGACCAGTGTTTTTGTTTCGCACGAGCTTGAGCAGACCTTTGCCATCGCTGATCACGTCATCATTTTGGCCAACGGCAAAATTGCCTCGCAGGGGACACCCGACGAAGTGCGCAAAAGCACCGACCCGCTGGTGTCCCAGTATGTCAATGCCCTGCCGGATGGCCCGGTGCGTTTCCATTACCCGGCCGTCACGGTGGAAGAAGATTTTGGCATTGCGTCCGGTGCTGTTTTGAAAATGTCCGGAGTTGCGTCATGAGTTGGTACAAGCCCGCCGATATCGGGTTGGCCACCCGCCGCAAGCTCGCCGATATTGGCTTGGGCACCCGCTTGTTCTTGCGTCTTGTCAGCTTGCTGGTGCCTACCTTGCGCCGGTTTGGCCTGGTGCGAGACCAGATGCACTTTTTGGGCAATTACTCGCTGGCCATCATCGCGGTGTCTGGCCTGTTTGTCGGCTTTGTGTTTGGGCTGCAGGGCTATTACACCTTGCAGCGCTATGGCTCGTCAGAGGCCTTGGGCCTGCTGGTAACGCTGACGCTGGTGCGCGAGCTCGGGCCCGTGGTGACTGCGCTGCTGTTTGCCGGGCGGGCCGGCACCTCGTTGACGGCTGAAATCGGCTTGATGAAGGCCGGCGAGCAGATCAGTGTGATGGAAATGATGGCGGTCGACCCGGTGCGGCGCATTTTGGCCCCGCGTTTCTGGGCCGGCGTGATCACCATGCCACTGCTGGCAGCGGTGTTCAGCGCCATGGGGGTGATTGGCGGCTGGGCGGTTGGCGTGGTCATGATCGGTGTCGATGCCGGGTCGTTCTGGAGTCAGATTCAGGGCGGTGTCGATGTCTGGCGGGATGTGGGCAATGGGGTAATCAAGAGCGTGGTCTTTGGTTTTGCCGTGACGTTTATCGCGTTGTTGCAGGGTTTTGAGGCGCAGGCCACGCCCGAAGGGGTGGCCAGTGCCACCACCCGCACTGTGGTCATGGCTTCCCTGACGGTGCTGGGTCTGGATTTCATCCTGACAGCCATGATGTTTACGAAATGAATATGCTTGCGGGACAGACCAAGAATTGCGAAGCAATTTTGCTCTGTCCCCAACTATATGAAAACCTTGCGGGACAGACCAAGAATTGCGAAGCAATTTTGCTCTGTCCTCAACTATATAAAACCTTGCGGGACAGACCAAGAATTGCGAAGCAATTTTGCTCTGTCCTCAATTGATTAAAGAGGTGTTGAATGCAACGTTCAAAAAATGATATTTGGGTCGGCCTGTTTGTACTGATCGGCGTGGCGGCCATCCTGTTTCTGGCGATGCAGTCGGCCAACTTGTTGACGCTGAATTTTCAGCCCACCTACAAGGTGACTGCCAAGTTTGACAATGTGGGCGGCCTCAAGCCCAAGGCAGCGGTGCGCAGCGGCGGTGTGGTGGTCGGGCGGGTCGATGAGATCACCTTTGACGACAAGTCTTTTCAGGCCCGGGTTACTCTTGCCATGGAAGGTCGTTATGGGTTCCCCAAAGACAGTTCGTTGAAGATTCTGACCAGCGGTTTATTGGGTGAGCAATACATCGGTATCGAAGCTGGTGCCGACGACAAAAATCTGGCTGGTGGTGATGTGATCGGCAGTACCCAGTCTGCGGTGGTGCTGGAGAACCTGATCAGCCAATTTTTGTTCAGCAAGGCGGCTGATCCAGCGACAGCAGCGGCGCCTGCGTCGGTGCCTGCGTCGGGTCTAGACAACAAGGGAAAATGATGAGAATTGCGTTTAATTTGACGGGTGAGCGCGGGGGCGCGTGGCTTCGTGGTGCGGCGATGTTGGCCCTGCTGGCATTGATGACCGGTTGCGCCAGCGGCCCCAGCGCCAACCCGCGTGACCCATTGGAACCGTTTAACCGGGGCGTTTACCAGTTCAACGACGCGGTGGACCGCGCTGTGGTCCGGCCGGTTGCCATTGCGTACCGCGATGTGTTGCCGCGCCCCGTGCGTACCGGTGTTACCAATTTCTTTGCCAATTTGCAGGATGCCTGGTCGTTTGTAAACAACGCCCTGCAACTCAAGGGCGAAGCGGCCGGAGACAGCCTGGTGCGCTTTGGTGTGAATACGGTTTTTGGCTTGGGTGGTGTCCTTGACATTGCCACCGAAATGCAAATTGAGCGCCACACCAAAGATTTTGGTCACACGCTGGGTTACTGGGGTGTCGGGCCGGGGCCTTACGTGGTGTTGCCCTTGCTGGGGCCGTCAACCTTGCGGGACACCGTTGCGTTACCGGTAGATGCGCAGGGCAATCTGGTGTCCGGCATCGAGCATGTGCCCACGCGCAATGCCACCACCGCCCTGAGCCTGGTGAACCGCCGTGAGCGTTTGTTGCAAGCTACCGACATGCTGGCGCAGGTCGCCATTGACCCCTATACCTTTGTGCGTGATGCGCATCTGCAGAGTCGGCGCAGTTCTATTTATGACGGCAATCCGCCGGATGAAGGCGACAGTGCCCCGGATATCAATGACACCCCGGCCAAATGAGCCGCTTTTTGAAAGACATCACCATGAACCGACGCCTGCTTGCCCAACTGATTGCCTTGACCCTCGTTGGCTCTGCCTTGTTGGGGGCCCTGCCCGCGCTGGCCGCTGATGAAGCGCCCGATGCCTTGATAGGGCGGATCACCAATGAAGCCCTCGACACGATTCAGGCAGACAAAGCCGTTCAGGCCGGTGATGTGGGACGCATCACCGCGCTGATGGACGAAAAGGTCATGCCACACCTGAATTTTGAGCGCATGACGCGCTCGGCGGTGGGGCCGGCCTGGCGCCAAGCCACACCTGAGCAGCGCAAACAGTTGCAGACCGAGTTCAAGACCTTGCTGGTGCGCACCTATTCAGGGGCCATGAGCCAGGCAAAAAATCTGAATTTTGAAGTCAAGCCCTTGCGCGCGGCAAAAGACGACAAAGAGGTGCTGGTGCGCACGGTGATCATTGGTCGCGGTGACCCGGTGCAACTCGATTACCGGCTTGAGAAAACCCCGGGCGTGGGTGCCGGCTGGAAGATTTACAACCTCAACGTGCTTGGGGTCTGGCTGGTTGATACCTACCGCAGCCAGTTTGCCCAGGAGATCAATGCCAAAGGGCTTGATGGGCTGATCGCGACGCTTACCGAGCGCAATAAATCCAATGCTGCGGGTGCTGCCAAACCCGCCAAAGGCTAAGCGTGCTGCAGTTGCCTGAGACGCTCACGCAGACCACGGCGACGGCTTGCCTGCGCGAGTTGGGTGCGGGCGTTGCGGCCCAGGCGGACGTGGTTGTGGTGGATGCCTCTCGCCTGGGGCAGTTCGATTCGGCCGCCCTGGCCTTGTTACTCGAATTGCGTCGGCTGGCCCTCAAAGCGGGCAAGACCTTTGCCATTGCGGGTATGCCCCAGCGTTTGGGGGACTTGGCGCGGCTTTACGGTATTGCCGAATTGTTGCCTGCGCAGGCTTGATGCCCGCCCAAACCAGTTGCGCCATGTCCGCCATCTCTTTTCAGTCGGTTAGCAAAGCCTATGCCACCCCGCGCGGGCCACAGGGCAGCACGTTTCTGGCCCTCGATCAAGTCAGTCTGGACATTGAGCCGGGTGAATTTTTTGGCCTGCTCGGCCCCAACGGTGCCGGCAAAACCACCCTGATCACCATTCTGGCGGGTCTGGCGCGTGCCACCTCCGGTCGGGTCTCGGTGCTGGGCAGTGATGTGCAAACCGACTACGCGCAGGCCCGGCGCAAACTTGGCGTGGTGCCGCAAGAATTGGTGTTTGATCCGTTTTTCAATGTGCGCGAAGCGCTGCGTTTTCAGTCCGGCTATTTCGGGGTCAAGCACAACGAGGGCTGGATTGATGAATTGCTGGAAAACCTGGGCCTGACCGACAAGGCCAATTCCAACATGCGCACCCTGTCAGGCGGCATGAAGCGCCGTGTGCTGGTGGCGCTGGCCCTGGTGCACAAGCCGCCGGTGATTGTGCTGGACGAACCCACCGCCGGGGTCGATGTGGAATTGCGTCAGACGCTGTGGGCCTTCATTGCCAAGCTCAACAAGCAGGGCTCGACCGTGCTGCTGACCACCCATTACCTTGAAGAAGCCGAGGCCCTGTGCGGCCGTATCGCCATGCTCAAAGGCGGGCGGGTGGTGGCGCTTGACAGCACCAGCGCACTGCTTAAAACCGCCTCAAGCAATGTGCTGCGTTTCAAGATTGATGGTGATTTGCCACTTGCCCTGCAAGCCGGTGCGCGCGTGACCGGGCGGGTCGTGCAGTTTGCGGCAACGGACGCGCTGGCCGTTGAGCATTACCTGGCGGCGGTGCGCCAAGCCGGTTTGACGGCCCAAGACATCGAGATTCGTCGCGCTGACCTGGAAGATGTCTTTCTGTCGGTGATGAACCAGCATGCCAGCCCGGCGCAGGCCGCAGCAAGGAGCTCGTCATGACCGGCTGGCAGATGTTGCTTTACAAAGAAGTGCTGCGCTTTTGGCGGGTCGTCGGGCAAACCATTGGTGGACCGATTCTGACCGCCGTGCTGTACCTGCTGATCTTTGGCCACGCCTTGGAGTCGCATGTCAAGGTGTACGACCAGGTCAGCTACACCGCGTTTCTGGTGCCAGGTCTGATCATGATGAGCCTGCTGCAAAATTCCTTTGCCAACAGTTCTTCTTCGCTGATCGCCAGCAAGGTCATGGGCAACCTGGTGTTTTTGCTGCTGACACCGCTGTCGTATCGGCACTGGTTTGTAGCCTACGTGGGGGCCGCCGTGGTGCGCGGCCTGGTGGTCGGGCTGGGTGTGTTTGTGATTTCCCTGTTTTTCGCCGATGTCCGTCTGGTGGCGCTACTTTGGGTCGCTGTTTTTGCCTTGCTGGGGGCTGCCTTGATGGGGGCTCTGGGCGTGATTGCCGGACTGTGGGGTGAAAAATTTGAGCAACTCGCAGCGTTTCAGAATTTCATTGTGATGCCCATGACATTTTTGAGTGGCGTGTTTTACTCCATTCACTCGCTGCCCTCTTTTTGGCAAACGGTGAGCCAGTTCAACCCCTTTTTCTACATGATTGACGGTTTTCGTTATGGCTTTTTCGGGGTAAGTGATGTGTCGCCCTGGGTCAGCCTGAGTGTGGTGGGGGTGGCCACGCTGGTGGTGAGTGCCGTGGCGTTGAACTTGCTGCGGATCGGTTACAAGATTCGTTCCTGATATTTTTACTGAGTTTTATATGAATGCTGACCAAATCAAAGCCCTGATTGCTGCCCATCTGGTGTGCGAGCACCTAGAACTTGAAGGCGATGGCCGCCACTGGTATGCCGTCGTTGTCGCTGCCGAGTTTGAGGGCAAGCGCGCCATTGCCCGCCACCAGCGGGTCTACGCCACGCTGGGCGACAAGATGAAAACCGACGAGATTCACGCGCTGTCCATCAAAGCCTTCACACCAGTCGAGTGGGCTGCTCAAGCCGTTTGATGCCATGGACAAACTGTTAATTCGCGGTGGTCACCCGCTCAAGGGCGAGGTGATGATCTCTGGCGCCAAAAATGCGGCCTTGCCCGAGTTGTGTGCAGCTTTGTTGACGGCCGAGCCGGTCACACTCACCAACGTGCCGCGCCTGCAGGACGTGGCCACCATGCTCAAGCTGATTCGCAATATGGGTGTCCATGCCGATCGCAGTGACGACGGTGTGGTCGTTATCGATGCAGGCGCGTTGTCAGCCCCTGAGGCGCCCTACGAACTGGTAAAAACCATGCGTGCTTCTGTGCTGGCGCTGGGCCCACTGCTGGCGCGCTTTGGTCATGCGAAGGTGTCGCTGCCGGGCGGCTGTGCGATTGGCTCACGGCCGGTGGATCAGCACATCAAGGGGCTGACCGCGATGGGTGCCGAGATTGTGGTCGAGCATGGTTACATGGTGGCGAGCTTGTCAGCAGGGCGCACGCGGCTCAAAGGTGCCCGCATTGCCACCGACATGGTGACGGTGACGGGTACCGAGAATTTCATGATGGCTGCGGTGCTGGCCGAGGGCGAGACCATTTTGGAAAACGCCGCGCAAGAGCCCGAAATTCCAGATCTGGCCGAAATGCTGATCAAGATGGGTGCCCGCATTGCGGGCCACGGCAGCAGCCGCATCCGCATTCAGGGCGTTGAACGCCTGCACGGCTGCACCCATCAGGTGGTGGCTGACCGCATTGAGGCCGGCACCTTTTTGTGCGCGGTAGCCGCCACCGGGGGCGATGTGCTGGCGCGTCATGGTCGCATGGACCATCTTGAAGCTGTGGTGGAAAAACTGCGCGATGCCGGCGTGCATGTGACGCAGGTCGACGGCGGCATCCGGGTGCAATCGCCCGGTGCGGCCAAACTCAAGGCGCAGAGTTTTCGCACCACCGAGTACCCGGGTTTTCCAACCGACATGCAGGCCCAGTTTATGGCGCTCAACTGCGTGGCACATGGCACCACCAAGGTCACCGAGACGATCTTCGAGAACCGTTTCATGCACGTCAACGAACTGGTGCGCCTCGGGGCCAACATCCAGATCGACGGCAAGATCGCGCTGGTTGAAGGGGTCGCGCAGTTGTCGGGCGCAACCGTCATGGCGACCGACCTGCGGGCCTCGGCCAGTCTGGTGATTGCTGCACTGGTGGCCGACGGTGAAACCACCATTGAGCGCATCTACCACCTGGACCGTGGTTACGACCAGATGGAGACCAAGCTGCGCGCGCTCGGTGCCGACATAACGCGGGTCAAATGAACCTGGCACACTTTGCATGAACCAAAACACGCGTCATTGCGAGTTTCCAGTTTCGGAATCAAAACCACACACGAACCTTGAACCGAAACATTCGTCATTGCGAGGCGCGCCAGCGATGCGGCAATCCATGAATTTATCTATATCTATAGCAGCTTGCGCTTGCTGAATAAGGGCTAGAGACCTAAATGATCACTATTGCATTGTCCAAGGGACGCATCTTCGAAGAAACCCTGCCGCTGCTCAAAGCCGCCGGCATTGAGGTGTTGGAAGACCCGGAAAAGTCCCGTAAGCTGATTCTTGCCACCAACCAGAGCGATGTGCGGGTGCTGGTGGTGCGTGCCACCGATGTGCCCACCTATGTGCAGTACGGCGGGGCTGATCTGGGCATTACCGGCAAAGACACCTTGCTGGAGCACGGCATGGACTGGGTGGGCACCGCCAGTGGGGCCGGCCTGTACCAGCCGCTGGACCTGCAAATTGCCAAGTGCCGCATCAGCGTGGCAGTGCGCTCGGACTTTGATTACGCCAGCGCAGTCAAAAAAGGCTCGCGCCTGACGGTGGCTACCAAATATGTAGCGATTGCGCGTGAGTTTTTTGCCAGCAAGGGGGTGCATGTTGATTTGATCAAGTTGTACGGCAGCATGGAACTCGCCCCGCTGGTGGGCATGGCCGACGCCATTGTCGATCTGGTTTCGACCGGCAACACGCTCAAGGCCAACCACCTGATTGAGGTGGAGCACATCATGGACATCAGCTCACGTCTGGTGGTGAATCAGGCTGCGCTCAAGCTCAAGCAGACACAGATTCGTCCGATCATTGATGCGTTTGAGTCGGCTATCGGCAAATAGAAGTCGTTGTAAAACTATGAATTTAATAGCTACTCCCGCCCGTCTATCAACAGCTAGCAGCACTTTTGAGGCTGAATTCAAGGCGCGTCTGCACTGGTCAGCCGACACCGATGCCGACATCGAACAGCGCGTGGCCAACATTCTGTTGGATGTGCAACAACGCGGCGATGCGGCCGTGCTGGACTACACCGCG